>DCXP01000090.1 GCA_002327725.1 Proteobacteria bacterium UBA2133 | reverse complement strand
ATTAAAACCGAGATGACGGTATCTGACCAGGGTCATCAGGCCGATGAAGATAGTGCATATGTTAAACCGGTTGAACGTAGTTACGATTTCATAGTGCACGAATATTTTGAAGGGCAGCCGGATAAACTATTGCCACTCATTCTGTATCATTTGCCGACCGTCAATTATGGTGATATTGCGACTTATGAAGATGCAGAGGTGTTTGCTTCAGCCCTGATGCAAATGCAACAGGATGATTATTACCAGTTGGTATGTGATTTAGCCGATGCTATTCCGGACTAGATAGAGGTTCTTCCAACTCGTAATCAGCCAGTCCAATCATATTTTTGATATCGGTCCTTAGTCGTACATCGATACCTATTCCCCGCCAGCCCGGATCTCCAGGGTGTTTGGCAGCCATGGCAACGGGTTGTTGTTGGGCATTGCGGATGACGACACAAGCCGTGTCTGAATCCTGCGTTTGAACTTGCTGAATAATCTCTCTTCCGTAATAGTCCTGATAATCGAAGTCGTGTTTATCGTCCTTGTCCCAGTTTTCACTTTGCTCATCGTCCAGGGTAACCACCGTCATGGTTAACCCCTCCATTTCCTTCATGAAATTTATTAAAACATCGAGCGTTTCCTGCCTGCCGTCACTTTCCTGTATTTCGTCGGTAAACCTTAACTTGTATTCAGGCATTACCGGTATTACTGGCTTTGTTTAGATAGCCAGCCTGCAATTGTCGCCATTTCGCTATCAGAGACATTGCCCATGGCATTCTTCATCGCCAGGGTGTGGCTGTTATTTCTGGCACCAGTCTTGATATCTTTCATTTGAGCCAGTAAATACATTTCGGATTGGCCTCCAATTCTAGGGTAGGCATTCATTACCGGCTTGTTTCCATTGGCGCCGTGACATGCAATGCAATTTTTTTCAACATACAAGTCAGCGTCGCCTGCGAGTACCGGGCCGCTGGCGCTCGAGGCTATTTTTGTCGAAAGGTACTCGGCTAGTTCTTGAATACCCTCTTCGGTCAAGGTGGCAACCATTCCCACCATTAATGCCGCTAAACCATTGCTACGTTTATTGTTTTTATAATCCGTCAGCTGATTAACAGTGTATTCCTTATTTTGCATTCCAATTCTTGGATAATTAGGGGCCACAGGTGCATTACCGCCCGCACCATGGCATCCAATGCAACCACGCGATGCATAGAGTGTGGCGCCATCATCAGAAAACGCGGGTAAGCTAAAGCTCAGGCAAGCGGCAAAACAAGCTGCCATTACATTATTTTTCATATATTCACCATGTTGATCTTTTTCAATAAATTCAATCAGACAAGTGTAATGGGTATCGTCACCGTACGCATCAGACCCATCAAGTTTTTTGGCATGCTCTATTCCGCATCTAATTCAACAGATTTCTCACCCACACAATGTATCGTATTAGATCCGGCTAATCCAATCACAAGACACCAAGATGCTGATGCGCTACACGTATCTTAAAGCAGAGGATTTGGTGGAGAGATTGGGTTAGGTGCATCAGATAATTGCAGGTTACTGCAGCCAACAATGACCAGCCTGAGAGCACCTGGGAGAATCCGAGGCAGGCAAGGTGCCAACGGGGCACCTGGTGACCGAGGCGGGTGGTGATCATCAGTGCTCTCGAACCTTTCTTGCGCTACCCCTATCCAAAGGCGGTTTAGACCGACTTATGGCTGCATCATTTTGGTCGGAAAACCATATCACATTACCTGTGTAATCAATACTTTTTACATGGTTTTTATGACCAGAGTCATTCTGAACAACTGCTCTGCTCAGGTGATGCCGAAGAAATGCGGCTCGATTCCCCTAGGGAGCGCAATATTCCAGGTGACTTAGGCTTTCCGTAGTAATTGGCACCGTAGCGGAAAAACGCTTACCACGAGCAGCGCGCCGAGAAGCGCGAGAACCAAAAGACTGCTGCTGAAGTGCCCATGGGTATGAAAGAGCACGCCCAGAAGGACAGGACCGCCGACCCCGCCGATCTCTGCCGCAGAAAAGAAAAATCCCCCGGCCGTACCCGCCCGCTCCTCACCAACTCCGGGTACCTCCACCAAGGTGAGTACAAGCACTGTCATCATCGAACCGGCAGCAATGCCTTCGACCACCAGCGCGAGATAGAGCCAGATTCCCGCGGGCTGGGTGAGTAGCGCAAGACTCGCAACGACCGAGCACGAGAACAGCAATATCAGCACGGAAAAACGTCTCGAACCGACCGCCAACCGGGGCAAAGTCAGCGCACTGATAATCCCGACACCGACCGGTATGGTTGCCAGGACGCTTGCGCTGCTTGGGCTCGCGCCGAAGCTTTGCAGAATCTCGACCAGCCAGTTGCCCAGTCCGTGGTTGATTGCAAAGACGCCGACACTCATAAGCAGGATCAGCCGCACTGCGGGAATTCGCAGTATTTCCACCAGATTCGCCAGCGTGGGTTTGGCCTGGACGGCATCCGACGCATGCGGCCTGCCCCTCGCGACCAGGAGCCAGAACAATCCTGCCGCAAGACCCACGCCACCCCATATTTGAAGCAGCAAGCGCCAATCACCATCGAGTATGGGCAGGACAAGTGGTTGTGTCAGCAACAAGGCCGCGATCGCTCCAATGCCTGGGCCCGAGATATAGATACCCATTGCGAGGCCTCGTGTCGGGCCCTCAAAGTGTTCACTGACCACCTTCGGCGCGCCGGCCGAGATCAGCGGACCGCCGATACCAAAAAGGGCTACCGCTGCCAGCAGGTGGACATACTCCTCGGCAAACCCGCGAAAAATACCAGACAGGCCGATGATAAAAGCCCCGATCGCGAGCCCCCACCGGGTGCCCATGCGATCGAGAAGAATGCCGCAGGGAATAGCAGCAAAGATGTAAACAAACTGCCATGCACCCATGACCGTGCCCATCGCGCTGTGACTGAAACCAAGATCAGGCTCAATTTCCCGGACCAGCGGCGCGAGGCTCGCCATACTGAGCCCAAAGGCCATATAACAAAACCATACCCCCGCCAGCATCCACCAGCGGCGCGGGCTACGCTCAGTCAGAGTCGACAATCCCCGCGCCGGCGCCGAATTTCAGAGACCGCTCCGATTCGGGCACGAGCAAGCGGTGCGCCCTGAAACATGGTAATTCGGGTCCACAACGACGATTTCGGATCAAATTTCGCAGCACCGAGGCAGGCCAGTTTGAATCACAATATATCGAGTGGCGAGCAGTTCTGAAAGCCGAAAAAAACGGCCGCCCTGTTACTCTGCCTGGCCGCGGGAATCTCCTCGGCGAAGCGGCCCGGCATGATGAGATCCTGATGATCCTGAAAACGCCGGTTCCAGTCGGCAAGATCGGCCGCAGCCTGCCTGAAATCCTCGTGGCAGCAGACCGTGACGTGCACGGCGTCCAGCCCACCTTCTCGCATCTCGCCGAAAATCTTTCGAGACCAGTTGCAGTACTGAAGACAGTCGATTCGGGCGTCGGCTAACGGCGCTGAATCTCCGGACATTTCATAACCACTCGGTTTCAAAAGGCAGGCTCGACATCCGCTCTACCCCGGATTCGGTGATGATAACCTGTTCCTCCAGTTTGACGCCTTCACGACCGCCCTCGACGCCAATAAAGGACTCCACACAGATCACCATGCCAGGCGCCACAACTCCCTCATGCCCCTGCGCTTCGAGATCGATCTGGTGTTTGATGCTCGGATACTCGTCGGCGAGTCCCACCCCATGCATCAGGGAAGGATAACGCTGGGAGAGATATTCCGGCGGAATCTTCCAGCACTGCTCAGAGACCTCGTGAAAACTGCGGCCCGGCTGAAGCGCGCCAATGTTGGTTTCAATCTGCTCATAGGCTGACGCATACAGGCGCCGCTGCTCATCGCTGGGGCGGTCCCCGCAAAGCCATGATCGTGAGATATCCGAACAGTAACCGTAGGGGCCAATCAGGTCGGTATCAAAACTGACGAGATCTCCTGCCTCGATCGGCCGCATCGAGCACTCCCGGAACCAGGGATTAGTCCGGGGGCCGGAAGACAGAAGACGGGTCTCGATCCATTCCCCGCCAAGACGGATATTGGTTTCGTGCATCCGGGCCCATAAGGCGTTCTCGGTAATGCCCGGCGTCAGGGCTTCGCGCATCGAACGGCAGGCCGCCTCACAGGCGTCCATCGACACGCGCATCAGTACCAGTTCCTCGGTGGACTTGATCGCCCGGGCCCGCTCAGCGATACCCTCACCTTCATGAAGCACCAGCCCAGTCGCCCGCAGCGCGTCACAAGGCATAAACGACAGCCGGTCGATCCCGAGGTTACGGTCATCCCCGCCATAGGTGCGCATCAGGTCGTCTATCTCGGCGGCAAACTTGCGGGCGCGTGTTTCGCCCTGGGAACCTGCGGAGAAAAAGTAAAAGGACGGTATCACCCGGTATTCATCAACCCCGGGCAGATCCTCCGCAAGATGGGGATGGTTGGCGTAATCGAAGAGGACAACCGGACCCTCCAGCGCAACGAACACACAGCGGGTCTCGTAATGAGAGCACCATACCTGCATATTGGTGGCGTCGGTCGCGTAACGGGTATTGATCTGGTCAAAGAGCAGCAGTCCCGAGATGCCGCCCTTTGCCATTTCCTGCCGAAGGCGCTGCAGGCGGTAGCGCCGGACCCCATCGAGGTCGACCGGGGGCTCACTGAACTCCATTGCCCCGTGCTGGCGGACGACCCGATGCCTACGGCGAATCGACTCTATCGGCATGGCTGAGTTTCTTTGGTGCGTGAAAGATAGGACGCCAGGCAGTGCGCCGTAAAGAACCTATCTTACGCAATCCCGCGGCCGCTGACGCGCCCTGAAATGTACCCCGGACGACAGTCATCAGTTGCGGGTGGATGCCGGACCTCGCATCGTGGCGCTCCTCATGACGCAGCGAACAATGCCCGCCCAGTCCCAGCATCGGCAACCGCTGCGGGTGCCCTCCGGTACTGTTGAGAGCCTTCTTCCTGAATCAGCGGGCCCGCAGGGTTGCCTGCGGCGGCGAAGCCAATGCTGTCTGAACTCCGGAACGGCTGACAAGCCAGACGATCAGCACACTCACCAGAATCGAAACCGCAATTACCGTAATCCCGGGGGTGTAGTCCAGGTTGAACACCTGGCTTGCAAGGAGCCACCCCGTGAGCGTCGCAGCGCCAGCCGCTATAACCCCGGCGATCAAAGCGATCAGGGCAAATTCCGTGTTTAAGGCATGTAGAAGGCGTCGGCGGTCGCAGCCAAGCACCTTCAGCATTGCGGCATCGCGAATCCGACTGTCGTGACTGGATTGCATCACCGCATAGAGCACCACAGCGCCCGCGATCAGGGTGAAGCCGAATACCAGATTCAACGCAACCCCCACAACCTTCATCAGATGCCGGACCTGTCCAAGAATTGCGCCGATATCAATGATGTTTACCGTAGGAAACTGTCGGCTCAATGCCACCAGTTCATCCTGGCGGGCCTCCTCCAGCCGAATCGCACTCAAAAAAGTGTGTGGTGCGTTCTGAAAGGCGGCTGGCGGAAACAGCACGAAGAAATTCGGGTTAAAACTTTCCCAACGCACTTCGCGAAGATTCATGATCCGGGCATCAATCGTTTGTGACCCCACCCGGACACCCATTCGGTCACCGACCGCCACCCCAAGCGGCTCCGCCCAGCTTTTGGCCAGAGAAACCACGGCTTCCGTGGTGCCGGGTTGCCACCACTCCCCTGACACGAGCCTGTTGTCTTTCGGCAGATCCCGCGACCAGGAGAAATTCAGGTTTCCTTCAATACGTGACGCGGATCTTGGATCCGGATAGTCCGCCACGGTCGGTACCCTGCCGTTAATGGTGACAAGACGGCCTGTCGCCATCGGGATGAATGAAGGCGTCTCGCCCAGGCGCTCCTCAAAGAATCCGCCCAGCCGCTGTTTCTCGAAATCCTGAATATTGGCGAGAAAGAAATTGGGAGAACCCGCGGGTACACGGGCTTCCCAATTATCGAACAACTGCCCGCGGACGAGAGAAAGCGTGACCAGCACAGTCAGGCCGAGACCGATCGCCGCGATCTGGAAGGTGGTTGACATCGGGTCACGGTAAAGCCGGCCAAGGCCGAACCGCCAGGAAACCCCCACCCCGTGGGCAGCCCGTTTCATCAGTTTCAAAAGGCCAAGGCTCACTCCCATCATGGCCACGAGTGCCGCAGCAATCCCCAGCAGGACGTAAAAGACGAGCCGGGTCTGCCCAGCCTGCTGCACCGTCAGCAATATCAGTACCAGAACCGGGACCGCATACCACAGCACATCCCGAATCGGTCGCACCGGCGTCTCGGTCCGGCGAAGTACTTCCATCGGTGCGACTCTCATCAACCTGGCGAGTTCCGGAACGGAAAAGCCCACAAGTAACGTGAGGCCCAGGATCAGGCTGATCACCACCGCACTCCACCCTGCCTCGCCGGCCCCCAGCGAAAAGACCTCGCCGAGCATCCGCGTCATCAACTCCTGAACAGCGAAACCGATGGCAGCGCCGACAAGGCCCCACGCACCCCCCATCATCAGCAGTGTCTGAATGTGGATCAGGAGCACGGTCCGGCCGCTGGCTCCAAAACAGCGGAGCAATGCCGCCTGCTTGCGCCGACGGTCTACATAGCGCCGCGCAGCCACAGCGATGGCAATCCCTGCGATAAACAGGGTCCCGAGCGACGCAAGACCAATAAACTCTGTTGACGCGCCGACGGTGGCCCCCACCTGTCTCTGGGCCGATGGCAGATCGACAATCCCGATCTCGTTCTGCTCGCGCTGCTCCACGAAATCCCGTAATCCGGATACTTCTGCCGCAGATCCTGCTGCCAGCAGCGCAAATGTGGCCCGGCTCGACGGGCCCAGCAGGCCCGAGGCTTCGATATCGGCACGGTGCGCCATGATCCTGGGGGAGAAACTGAAAAACTGGCCTCCGCGATCAGGCTCGTAGGCAAGCACTGACGCAAGGGTGAAAGAAAGCTCCCCGATATCGAGTCGGTCTCCAAGCGTGAGGCCCAGGGTTGCCAATAACCGCTTGTCGACCCACGCCTGTCCTCTCCCGGGGCCATGCGAAACGGAAACCAGGTCCGGTGCCTGTGGGTCCTTGCGCAGGCCGAGCGTCCCGCGCAGCGGGTAACCCGGGGTGACGCCTTTTACCGATGCCAGAAGGGTCTGGCCGTCGATAAAGAGCACCGTCGGAAAGGTCACCGTACGTGCGGTCTGAAGACCAAGTGACGCCGCTTTTTCTTCGAAGATTTCGGGAATATCGGTACGTGATGTCAGTTTGATATCCGATGCGATAACCTCACCGGCACCCCGCTGCAGGCTGTCTTCCACGCGGTCAGAGAAACTGCCCACAGCGCTTACTGCGGCAACTGCGGTCAGCAGTGCACCCCCCAGCGCCAGCATCTCGCCTGAGCGCCAATCGCGCCGGAATTGACGGCTGCCATGGAGGAAAGAAAACTTCATCCCGGATCACCGATGACGCGGCCTTTTTCAAGGCGCAGCTGTTTGCCGCACCGCGCTGCCAGCGACATGTCATGCGTTACCAGAACCAGCGCTGCCTCGCGGCTCTCACAAAGGGCGAACAGGAGTTCGGCGACCTGCTCTGAGGCCGCGTCATCAAGATTGCCTGTCGGTTCGTCGGCGAAAAGGATTTCCGGATCGATAGCGAAGGCCCGCGATATCGCAGCGCGCTGTTGTTCGCCACCGGAAAGCTGTCGCGGGTAGTGATCCTGACGGTCGGCAAGTCCGACTCTGTCGAGCCACTTTGCGGCCTCCTTGCGCGGTGTCGCATGACCGGCAAGTTCCAGTGGCAGCATGACGTTTTCCAGTGCAGTGAGCGTATCGACAAGATAAAAAGACTGAAAGACAAATCCAACCCGTCCGGCCCGGAGTTGCGCACGCCCGTCCTCGTCAAGCACGCCGAGATCACTGCCGGCGAGGATAATCTGTCCGCTGCTGGGACTGTCCAGCCCTGCAAGGAGCGCGACCAGGGTAGACTTGCCCGAGCCGGATGGCCCGGTAATGGCCAGCGCCTCACCCTTTTCTACCTGAAGGGAAACCTCCTTTAGAATCGTGAGCCGCCCGGCTGGCCCAAGCACCTCCCGCGAGACGTTAATGGCTTCCAAGACAAATTCCTTCACGACGCTCGTATTCCTTCTTTTGACTCTGATCGCCGGATCAGCCAAGGCATTATCGCCGGTGATCCTGGTAATGGGAGACAGTCTCAGTGCCGCTTATGGCATGCCCCTTGAAAAGGGCTGGGTGCATCTGACCCAAAAACGCATGCAATCCCGTGCGCGGTTCGTCAACGCATCCATCAGCGCTGAGACGACTGCCGGGGCGGCGCATAATCTTCCGGGCCTTCTGCAAAAACACCGACCGCAGATTGTCATTCTCGAGATCGGCGCTAATGACGGTCTGCGCGGGCATCCCCCGGCTGCAATTTTCATGAATCTGGCTGCCATGATCGAGCGGTCGCTCGAGGCGGGTTCGGCTGTGGTCCTTGCAGGTATTGATATCCCCTCGAACTACGGGCCGGCATACCGCGAGGCCTTCCGATCGGTCTATCCCAAACTGGCCGCGGATTATGACATTGCGTTCATCGCCTCGTTGTTTGATGAAATCTATTCCCGCCCCGACCTTCTGCAGGACGATCGCCTGCATCCAAACGAAAAAGCGCAAATACTCATCGCTGACCGGATCTTTGAATCGCTGAATACCCTATTGGATTGACCGTCCGGAGTCCGTGAAGCCCGCGCCGCTGCGCGATTTTCTCCCGAATCCCCAAAACAGTCGCTCAGGGCTCGCCGGTTCCGATTTCTGCCTTTCGCCGGGCAACGTAGTCTTCGAGGGACTCGCGCACAGCAGGATCAAGGGCCGGCGGTTCGTGCTCTGCCAGTATGGATTGCCAGATGGTGGTGGCCCGTTCCGTCGCGTCCCGGCTGCCGGCCGCCTGCCAGTTCTCGTTGTTCTGCCAGTCGCTCACCAGCGGCGCATAAAATGCATCCTCATAGCGCGCCATGGTGTGCTCGGTGCCAAAGAAATGCCCGCCTGGATTCACATCCCGGATCGCCTCCACACCGAGCTCGTCCCCGGAACAGTCGATCGGCGAGAGCATGTGGGCAAGATGCTGCAGCACCTCAATATCGAGAATAAATTTCTCGTAAGACGCGACCAGACCTCCCTCCAGCCAGCCTGCGGCATGGTAGACCACATTGCCATGGCCCATTACCGCGCCCCAGAGCGCCATCTGGGTCTCATAGGTACTCTGCGCATCAACCACATTCGAGGCGTTGCAGGCGCTGGTCCGGTATGGCAACTGATAGCGTCTCGCCAACTGGCCGCCGGCGAGGTTGGCCTTGGCGTTTTCGGGGGTACCAAACGCCGGTGCGCCCGAGCGCATATCGACGTTCGAGGTAAAGCCGCCGTAGACCACCGGACTGCCCGGGTGAAAAAGCTGGATCATCGCAATCCCGAACAGCGCTTCTGCGTTCTGCTGCACCAGTCCTGCCGCCATCGTTACCGGCGTCATCGCGCCCAGAAGCGTGAACGGTGTCACAATCACCGCCTGACCCAAGGCCGCGAGCGCCAGTGCCCCGTCGGACATCGCCTCGTCCAGTTTTCTGGGCGAGTTCACGTTGATATTGCCGATAAGACCCGGCTGATCGCGCAGCTCTTCCAGGGCAACCCCCCGGGCGAGCGCCAGCATATGGGCCGCGTCATTTACCCGGCCCTCGCCGATCGGGATCGCGGAAAACACCTTGTCCGTCAGCGTCAGGTTCGCCAGGTAACAGTCGAGATGACGGGTCGTAACCGGCAGATCGGTGGTCGCCACCGTCTGGTTGCCGAAGAGAGCGATCACGTTGAAGTGCTGACCAAGACTCAACAGTTTCTGGTAGTCGGCGAAGTTTCCGACCCGGCGCCCGCCGACCCGGTCGTGCACATTCGGCGGGCCGGACACCATACCGAAATAGGTCTGGTTGCCCCCCAGCGTCAGGGCGTGATCAACGTTGCGCGGCGTTAGGGTAAACGTGCTGGGAGCGCGGGCCACAAGTTCGAGAATCATCTCGGGATCGGCAAGGACTACGTCACGGTCCTCATCAATCTTTGCCCCTTCGCGCTCAAAGGCGTTTCTCACCCTCTGGCTCATCACCTCAATCCCTGGGTCACGAAGAAGGTCCAGTGAGGCCTGGTGAATGAGCTCGAGCTGTTCCTCGGTCAGAGGCCCAAGCGGTGGATAGCTGTTAACGAGGGGTCCAAACGGCAGTTGTGCCACCCGGGCCGGCGCAGCGCGGGCGGCTTTGCGGTCCTCGCGGGCCCGCTTGCGGCTGCCCCGACCCGACCGGGTGCTCCCCGGGTTGTCAGACATCCTGCACGATCCCCTTCCATCAATGGCCTACGGGCCCAGAGGATGGCAAAGCGCCTGACGGGATACCAGAGTCAAAGCGTCGGGCGCATACGAAGGCGCGACCCGGCTCGCCGCCGGGCTCCTCCTCTGCTTCAAAGAAAACGCCTAGCCGAGAACGGCTCGGGTTGCCTCAGCCAGTATCTCGGGAATCCGGTCGAGGGTCTCTTCATCGGTCACGATCGGCGGCGCAATACAGTAGACGTCGCCGCGCACCCGCGAGAACATGCCGCGATCCACGGTCTCGGCGTGAATCCGCGCGCCCACCGCATCACCCGCATCGAATGGCGTCTTGGTCGCCTTGTCCTGCACATACTCCACACCGCACATCATCCCCAGTCCACGTACGTCCCCCACGTGCGGATGATCGGCAAGCGCGTCTTTCAGTTTCACGAGCAGGCGTTGTCCTTTGCTGCGGGCCTGCTCAACGAACTGCTCGCGTTCGATGATGTCAAGCATCGCCAGCGCGACTGCGCAGCCGACCGGGTGCGAACTATAGGTATAGGCATGCATCCAGGGTGAGCCGCTCTCGTTCATCGCACCGGCAATCTCATCGCTGATGCCAATACCGCCCAGCGGGAAATAGCCTGAAGTGACGGCTTTGGCAAACTGAATGAGGTCGGGCTGGACACCCCAGTGCTCAAGGCCGAACATCTTGCCGGTCCGGCCAAAGCCGGTAATGACCTCATCCGATACCAGCAGCACATCATACTGGTCGCAAATCTCCCGGATGCGGGGAAAATAATCATCCTGGGGAACGACGACACCGCCGGCGCCCTGCACCGGTTCGGCAATAAACATCGCAACGGTATCAGCGCCTTCTTCCAGAATTTTTTTCTCAAGTTCATTGGCGGCCGCGATCCCCTGACTTTCGGCACCCTCGGGCGCCTCGTACAGGTAGGGATACGGGCTGGGAATATGAACAAACCCAGGTATCCGCGGCTCAAACATTCCCCAGTACGGCGCAATACCGGTCGCACACATCGCGGCAAGGGTCACACCGTGATAGCCCCAGATTCTGGAGATGACTTTTGTTTTTTCAGGTTTCCCCCGAACCTTCCAGTAATAGCGGGCCATCTTGATGTTGCTGTCAGTGGCCTCACCGCCACCCGAGGTGAGGTAGAAGTGGTTGATATCGGGATAGCTAAGACCGGCCAGACGTTCGGCGAGTTCAATCGCCCGCGGATTGGTGCTGCCGGTGTAACCGGATGCAAACCCCATCTCGCGCATCTGTTTGGAAGCGGCATCAGCCAGTTCATGGCGGCCGTTTCCCGCGGTGTTGTTCCAGAGTCCGGAGAGGCAATCGATGAAACGATTCCCGTCAGCATCGATCAGGTAAGCCCCTTCGCCTCCTGCCCAGACACGTGCGGACGCATGCGCCGCCGGGTTATGTAAAGGATGCACAAGATGGGCTGCATCCCGGTCGACCAACTGCTGTTGCTGCTGTGCCATTTTCTTTGTCCTTTCAGATTTCCAGTAGATGAATAAGCGTTGTTCTCTTGGGGCCCGCCGGTTACGGGTCAGGGTTGGCCATCGGGTTGTTGGGATGTGCAGTCCACTGCAGTTTGTCGTCCGGCTTGACCATCAGGCCCGTTCGGGCGTCGATTTCGTTCGTCAGACTTCGCAGGGTCAGGCAGTTCTCGACCGGGCAGACGGTCACACAGAGGTTGCAGCCAACACACTCCTCTTCAATGACTTCATAACGGCGCTCTCCGTTGTTCCGCGCGCGGATTGCCTGGTGCGATGCGTCCTCGCAGACAATATGGCACCGACCGCACTTGATGCACAAGTCCTGATCAATCTGCGCCTTTACCGTGTAATTGAGGTTAAGGTGCTGCCAGTCCGTCAACGACGGAATCGCACGCCCGATCGCATCGGCTACGGATGCAAAGCCCTTTTCCGCCATATAGCGGCCCAACCCATCAATCATGTCATCGACAATCTTGAAGCCGTGGGTCATCGCAGCCGTACAGACCTGGACATTGCCGGCCCCGAGCAGCAGGAATTCCGCCGCATCACGCCAGTTGCTGATACCTCCGATTGCCGAGATGGGTAGTCCCTCACACTCTGAATCCCGGGCGAGATCCGACACCATGTGCAGGGCGATCGGCTTCACCGCCGGGCCGCAGTAACCGCCGTGGGTTCCCATGTGGTCAATGGTGGGGTTGATGCTCAGCGAGTCCAGATCGACCGACATGACGGAGTTAATGGTATTGATCAGCGAGACCGCATCGGCGCCGCCCTTCTTGGCTGCGCGCGCGGGCTGGCGGATGTTCGTCACATTCGGCGTAAGCTTCACGATGACGGGCAGCCGTGAATACTGCTTGCACCAGACGGTGACCATCTCGACATACTCGGGAACCTGGCCTACCGCCGAACCCATGCCGCGCTCCGACATGCCGTGGGGACAGCCGAAATTGAGCTCGAGGCCATCGGCTCCGGTATCTTCTACCTGGGCCAGGATGGATTTCCATGCGGCCTCCTGACAGGGCACCATCAGGGAGACCACCACAGCGCGGTCAGGCCAGTCTTTTTTAACCTGCGCGATCTCGTGAAGGTTTGCCTGCAAAGGCCGGTCAGTAATCAGTTCAATATTGTTGAAACCGATCACACTGCGGTCCTTGCCGTGCAGCGCCTCGTACCGGGGTCCGCTGACATTCACAATGGGCGGACCATCTTCGCCAAGTGTCTTCCAGACCACGCCGCCCCAGCCCGCCTCAAAGGCACGGTTGACGTTGTAGGCTTTATCGGTGGGCGGCGCGGAGGCCAGCCAGAATGGGTTCGGGGATTCGATCCCCACAAAATTGGTCCTGAGGTCACTCATCGGTCTTTCCTCTTTCTAATCTCTGATCTCTACCCTCTACACCCTCTACGCTGCATTCGCCATCGCTTCTCTAGGGTTGATCTTCCGCCAGGTTCTTTTTAGTCACTGCAGGGAAGCCTCAGGCAGACAGCGCGTTGTGGATCGCGTTTGCGGCGACTTTTCCGTCCTGGACGGCGCTCACGGTGAGGTCATCACCCCCGGCAATACAGTCTCCGCCGGCCCAGATTCCCAGGCACGAAGTCTGTCGATGCTCATCAACGATCAACCGATCACCCTCCAGCGCAAAACTCTGATCCTGCCCGGTCCGGACGAGATGCGGTCCCTGGCCGATAGCCTTCAAGACCATGTCCGCCGGCACCACAAACCGGTCCCCGTTGGCAGAATTACCCGTTGTACGAAACTCGACTCCAGCTGCCCGGCCGTCCTCAAGGACGACCGCAACCGGCTGGGCCCAATAGCGGATGGAAACGCCGCGGATCTTTGCAAACTCCTGCTCGACAATGCTGGCTTTCATGTCCTGTAGGCCGCGCCGATACACGATAGATACTTCCTCGGCTCCCAGCAGCCGGGCCTGCACCGCGGCATCAATCGCGGTCATTCCCCCGCCAATCACAACCACCTGCCGGCCGACCGGAACGGAAGAGAGCGTAGAAGCCTGTCGGAGTTCATCAATAAACCCTACGGCATCGACAACTCCCATGCTGTCTTCACCCGGAATCCCAAGCGCATTACCGGCGCCGAGTCCGATCCCCAGAAAGAGCGCGTCGTGGCGCTCCTGCAACTCAGCAAGGGTGGCGTTTTTCCCCAGTACCGTATCGTGAACAATCTCGATGCCGCCGACCGATGTAATGAAGTCGGCTTCGCGTTGAGCGAATCCGTTCAGCATTTTATAGGCAGCAAGACCGTATTCATTCAAGCCCCCGGACTTTGACCTGGCTTCGTAGATCACGACATCGTGGCCAAGCACCGCCAGCCGGTGCGCGCACGCAAGTCCTGCCGGTCCCGCACCCACGACTCCGATCGTCCGGCCGGTTTTTTCAGCGCGGGTAAAAAACGTGGGCTTTTGCTCAAGCGCCTCATCCACAGCGTACCGCTGCAGCAGCCCGATATTGACCGCGCGATCGTCTCCGTGATTGCGCACACAAACACCCTCACAGAGGGTTTCAACAGGGCAGGCCCTGGCGCAGGTGCCACCCATGATGTTCTCTTCGAGGATGAGTCCCGCTGCGCCAACGGGATTTCCGTTCGCGATCATGCGGATGAATCCGGGAATATCGATTCCGGTCGGACACGCCTCGGTGCAGGGTGCGTCAAAGCAGAAGTAACATCGCTCCGCCTCTACCCTCGCCGCATTCCCCTCAAGCGGGGTATGCATTTCACAAAAATTGCGCTGACAGTCCTCTTCTTCGAGCCGGCCCGGTGCAACTCCGGGCTGTCCGCTATGCGCTGTTGCAATAAGTTCCACGTTTCAACCCCTTTGACCCGTAAGAGCCCGCCAGAGCGGCAAGCGGGCCGCCCCGATACAGACCGGTCCAGAGTCAACTGTTAAACCAGGCGCGGCAGGCAAACCCCGACCTCGTGGTGAAGTCGGGGCTTTCCTGCCTGTCGCCCTGCTCTTTTTCCAGCCTTCAGGCCATCGTCAACTAGAACGCCGCATCCCACACAGCATGCGACCAGGCACCGGACGGCGCTTTCGATATGACGGGATCAGAACCTCCACTCATCAGGGTGGCGACGGTGCGTTCATAGTCGCCTTCGACGAGCTTGCCCCCGCCGGCCGTGAGCTTGTTGATCTCACCCATCATGCGGCGCTGGTGCTTCTCAGTCTGGGCGCCGGTCTCGTCGTTCTCGAGCACGATATCCGCCGCGGCGTCGCTGTTCTCACGCGCCCAGGCCCAGCCTTTCATCGAGGCGCGAACAAAGCGTGCCATTTTGTCCACGAAAGCCGGATCCTTGAGATTGTCTTCAAGGACATACAGGCCGTCTTCCAGTGTCGCCACGCCCTGGTCTTCGTACTTGAAGGTCACCAGTTCATCCGCACCCAGACCCGCGTCGATGATCTGCCAGTATTCGTTATAGGTCATGGTGGATACGCAGTCCGCCTGCTTCTGCAGAATCGGATCTACGTTGAAGCCCTGCTTGAGCACGGTCACGCCCTGGGCGCTGCCGTCGGTGGGCACACCAAGCTGGCTCATCCAGCTCAGGAACGGATACTCGTTGCCGTAGAACCAGACCCCCAGGGTCCGGCCCGGGAAGTCAGACGGCGTTTTCACGCCGCTGTCTTTGCGGCAGGTCAGCATCATGCCGGAACGCTTGAAGGGCTGCGCGATATTCACCAGCGCCAGGCCCTTCTCCCGTGAGGCCAGGGCAGCCGGCATCCAGTCGATGATCACATCGGCACCGCCACCGGCGATCACCTGCGGCGGCGCGACGTCGGGGCCACCGGGCTTGATCGTGACATCAAGGCCTTCTTCCTTGTAAAAACCCTTGTCTTTGGCAACGAAGTAGCCCGCGAACTGTGCCTGGGTAACCCACTTCAACTGCAGTGTGACTTTATCGGCCGCCAGGGTCACGGTACTGACCATGCCCACTGAAACAGCCAGGATGAGGGTCGTAATCTTGTGTCTCATGTTTAACCTCCTCTGATTGGTTGATCGTGCCCGGTCAAGGGCGCCTTTACGACAGTCTCCGGAAAGAGGGGTGCCAGAAAGTGGCCCGCCTCTCCGCTACCGCCAGTAAACCATAGAACACGGATCCGGACACGGCCGCCAGTGCGATCGATGCCCAGACCATCTCCATATTCATTCTTCCAACTTCGGTCGAAATCCGAAATCCGATGCCGACAATCGGGGTGCCGAAAAATTCCGCCACAATCGCGCCGATCAATGCCAGGGCAGAATTGATCTTCAGCGCATTAAAGATAAAAGGCAGCGCATTGGGCAGGCGCACCCGGACGAAGGCCTGCCAGTGACTGGCGCCGATGGAGCGCATCAGGTCGAGCTCCATCGCGCCTGAGCTGCGCAGCCCGCTGATGGTATTCACCAGCATCGGAAAAAATGTCATGATCACTACGACTGCTGCCTTGGATTGCCAGTCGAATCCAAACCACATCACCATGATCGGTGCGATCCCGATGATCGGGATGGCACTGACCAGATTCCCCACCGGCAGCAGGCCCCGGCCCAGAAAAGCCCACCGGTCTGCGGCAAGCGCGGCTGTGAATCCCGCGAGGTTGCCGATCACAAAGCCGGGGATAACCGCACGCACCACAGTCTGCTGAAAGTCGGCTGCAAGTACGCTGAGCGAATCCGTAATGGCATCCCCCACCAGACTGGGCGGCGGTAGCAATACCCGTGGAATGCCGAAACCGACGGTCACCAGTTCCCACAGCGTGAGAAACCAGATACCGAAAATTCCGGGCACCAATACCCGATAGAGTGCCAGCGACAGCGGTCCTTTGGGCTCACCCGTTGTAAACCGCTGCATGACGTGCCATACGGCAAAACCAAGCGCCACCACCAGCAGCCAGAACCCGGCACCTGCCGAACCGCTGATGGCGGACGAATCCACCAGACCGACAACGCCGTACAGTGCTGCCAACAATAGCGCCAGTTGCAGCAGGCGTGACACCGCGTGCGTTGATGCTGGCACGAGTGAAAGAATCAACACGCCCGCGAGGGCGCCAATCCCAGGCCACGCGCCCGCCAGTTCTCCCCAGCCCAGGTCCGCCGCTGGCGCGACCAAGAGCGCCAGCACCAGAAAAACCGTGCCGACCAGCACGGCTCCCGGGATGTTTCGGAAGCTGGCATTCACGTCGACACCGCCTGTCCGCCGCTCAGCCGCCGAAGCGCAATCCGCTCAATATAGCCAATCGCCGTGACCAGAAGTGCTGAGACGATTGACGCCACAATGAGCGCAGCCCAGATCATCGTGATCTGCCCGTAATACGATCCGGTCAAAAGGCGTGCACCGAGCCCTCCCTGACCGCCCGTCGGCAACTCCGCGACGATCGCACCAACGACACTCAGTGCGATGGCGACTTTCAGCGAGGCAAACAGGAATGGGATGGAAGACGGCAGGCGCAGCTTGAAGAACACCTGAGCCGGGCTTGCCGAGTAGGTATGCATCTGGTCGACCAGTATCGGCTCTGGCGAGCGCAGCCCTTTCACCATACCGACGACCACCGGAAAAAAGCACAGGTACATGGAAATCACCGACTTTGGAAACAAGCCGGTAATGCCGATGGACCCGAGCACCACGATGATCATCGGCGCAATCGCGAGGATCGGCACTGTCTGTGACGCGATAATCCACGGCATCAGGCTGCGGTCAAGTGTCGTGACATAAACAATCCCGATCGCAAGCGCCACGCCAAGCAGTGTCCCAAGCGCAAAACCCAGCAGTGACGAGGACAAGGTAATTCCAGCGTGATAGACCAGGCTGCGCTTGGAGGTCACCCGCTTGTCGATCACCGTTTTCTTAAGTTCAAGGCCGACCTGGTGAGGAGACGGCAGCACCGGCCGTTCCATCCGCCAGGCATCTGCCGCCAGTCGACCGATAGTCCAGTCAATCTCCTGCTTCTGGTACCGGTCAATCAGCTGCGTGCTGTTGAGGTAAACCGCGCCGGCATACCAGATCACGATCAGACTGGTGACAACCGCCAGCACCGGAAGGAACCTACCCTGATGGACCAGACGGTCAATCATCGTCATAACTATGACCCGCCTTCAGGCCTTCGCGCACCCGGTGGGCAATCTCCAGGAAGTCGGCTGTCTCCCGAACATCCAGCGTTCGGTCCTTTGGAAAGTTGCACGGGATCACATCCATCACCCGCCCGGGTCTTGGGGACATCACGATCACCCGGGTTGAAAGGAAAACGGCCTCGGGGATCGAGTGCGTGACGAAAACGACCGTTTTTCCGGTCTTGCGCCATAACTCCAGCAATTGCTGGTTGAGGTGATCCCGGGTAATCTCATCCAGCGCCCCAAACGGCTCATCCATCAGGAGCAGTTGCGGCTCGACACTCAGTGCCCGGGCAATTGACACACGTTGCTGCATCCCCCCGGACAACTGCCAGGGATACTTGTTTTCAAAGCCTGTCAGATTGACGAGTTCCAGATAACGGACCGCCCGTGCTTCACGCTCCTCGCGGGCGGTTCCCATGATCTCGAGCGGCAGCATCACATTCCGCCGAACGGTCCGCCACGGGTACAGCGCCGGCGCCTGGAATATGTAGCCGTAGGCCCGGTTCTGCCGGGCCTCGCCCGGGCTTACGCCATTCACGAGAATCTCGCCACTCGTATGGGTCTCAAGATCAGCAATCACCCTAAGCAAGGTGGTCTTGCCGCATCCTGACGGGCCGATGAGCGATATAAATTCCCCGGGAGCAATATCAAGATCAATTCCCGACAGCGCCTGCACCGGGCCGTCATCGGTACTGAACTCAAGCGACAGATCGCTTATGTGGACAACCGCGGAAGCTGATTGCGCTGGCTGATTCACTCTACTCTACCGGCCCTGGATTACCCGTCGCTGCGCTCGGCCTTGGACAGGACGGCGTGAAACATCACATTGGCACCTGCCGTTGACCATTCGGGCTCGATATCTTCAGCTTCGTTGTGACTGATTCCGTCGACACAGGGAATGAATATCATCGAGGTTGGGGCAGCATGAGCAATGAAACAGGCATCATGACCAGCCCCCGCCACGATCTTGCGTGCGCTGTAGCCGCAGGACTGCGCAGCGCCAGCAACGGCATCGACACAGCTTCGATCGAAGGGCACGGGTGCATAGTAGAAAATCTGCTCCAGATTGAAGGATAGTCCACCCTGATCGGCAATGCGCTGGACACCCTCCCGGATCGTCTTATCCACCTGCGACAGAACCTCGTCGTCGGGGTGGCGGATATCAATAGTCAGGAAAACACGGCCCGGGATGACATTCCGGGAATTCGGGTGCACATTCAACATGCCCACGGTGGCGCATGCCAACGGGGCATTCGCAAGCCCTGTTTCATTGACCAGGCTGATGACCCGCGCGGCGCCCAGCAGGGCATCCTGGCGGCGGTCCATTGGCGTCGGTCCGGCATGGGAGTCCGTGCCGGTCAGTTCCAGTTCATACCACCGCTGTCCCTGGGCATCGGTGACCACGCCGATCTCGATCCCCTCCTCGACCAGAACCGGCCCCTGCTCAATGTGGGCCTCGAAATAGGCGTGCAGTGGACGGCCCATCGGCTGGTCCCCGGCATAGCCGATCCGTTCGAGTTCCTCGCCCATGGTCCGGCCATCCGCGTCGCCGCGTGAAAGGCCATATTCCAGGTCATAAATGCCGGCAAAGACGCCGGATGCCACCATCGCGGGAGCAAAACGGCTGCCCTCTTCGTTGGTCCAGCACACCGCTTCCACCGGATGACGGGTCTGAATGCCGTGATCGTTAAGGCTTCGAATCACCTCGAGACCGGTCAACACGCCATAGACACCATCGAAACGCCCCCCTGTCGGCTGGGTGTCGAGATGACTGCCCGCCACCACCGGCAGCAGTTCAGGGTCGGTTCCCGGGCGTTGCGCGAAGATATTTCCCATTTGATCGACCGAGATTGAACATCCCGCGTCCTCGCACCATTGGACAAAAAGATCGCGGGCTTCACGGTCAAGGTCAGTCAGCGCCAGCCGGCACGATCCGCCCTTTTTCGTTGGCCCGATCTTCGCCATTTCCATCAGCGAGTCCCAAAGGCGTCCCCCGTTAATGGTCAGTGCCTCATCACCCATTGTTACCCTCTCCTCTATCTCGTCACGTTCGACTGAAGATCATGAAATGCGAATTAATTCAGGTCAGTCAACAGGCCGTAGGTTTCGGGGCGCCGGTCGCGGAAAAACTGCCAGGTGTCTCTGACCTGTCGCACCATGTCCATATCCATCTCATGAATCAGCAGTTCGTCTTTGTCAGGACTGGCCTGTGCTTCGATCTGCCCCCTCGGGTTCACGAAATAGCTGGAACCGTAAAATTCACCGATATTCCAGGGCGCTTCGGTGCCGACCCGATTGACAGCGGCAATAAACACGCCATTGGCCGCTGCCGAGGCTGGCTGCTCCAGTTCCCAAAGGTACTGTGACAGGCCCGCTACTGTGGCCGACGGGTTGTAGATGATCTCAGCACCCCTTAGCGCCAGCGCCCGCCAACCTTCGGGAAAATGCCGGTCGTAGCAGATATACACGCCGATCCTGCCATAGGCCGTATCAAATACCGGCCAGCCGGAGGCGCCGGGTTTGAAGAAGAATTTTTCCCAAAAGCCTGCAACATGCGGCAGGTGTGTCTTGCGGTACTTGCCAAGATAACTTCCGTCCGCATCGATGACGGCAGCCGTGTTGTAGTAGACCCCGGTCATCGCTTCCTCGTAAATCGGGACAATAATGACCATATTGTGTTTTTTGGCATATTCACGCATCAAAGAAACCGTATGGCCATCCGGAATCGCTTCTGCCGCCGCATACCATCTGGCATCCTGGCTGGGGCAGAAATAGGGCTGTGTAAAAACCTCCTGAAAACACAGAACCTGAACGCCGGCCGACCCGGCCTCATCGATCAGCGGCAGATGCGCTTCGAGCATCGCCTCGCGGATCTCGTCAGGGGAATCGTCGGTGGATCCTTTGAGGCTCATTTGAATCAGTCCCGATTTCAATTTACTCATCGTTAGCTCCTTCGGAAAATGCCTTTATCTTTGACACATCGGAAATTCATCACGCCGATGGGTGTGCCTGGTCAATACTCGACTTCGTTTGATCATCCGGGGGTCACAAGTTACGCCTGGGCTCGGCGCTCGCTCATTTCGTTCGTCAGCCCCAGGCCCCGCACCAGTGCATCCACGACCTCAGAGGTTGCTCCTTCGTAGATTTCAGTATCGTAGTCCTGAACGCCGGTAACCGCTTGAATCTGTGCTTCGAAGTCGGCATAGGTTTGCGTAACCGCCCAGATCATGAAAAAAGCGTGCGCCGGATCAATCCTCGCCATCTGCCCTTGATCCTGCCACCTCCTGAACACCCGGCCCTTCTCTTCAACCCAAACCCGAAGCTGATTGCGAAGGTGTGCACCGATCACGGGCGCTCCGCTGATCACTTCCATCGCGAACAGCCGCGACGCCTCGGGGTAATGCCTTGAGAGAGCCAACTTCCGGTTGACGTACTGGCGGATAGCCTCCTCGGGACTGTCGTCCACCGCGATATCGCCCAGTGCATCCAGCCACAGGGTGAGCACCTGCTCGATCACGATGCGGTAGAGATCTTTTTTGGTCTTGAAGTAATACAGGACATTCCCTTTGGGGAGATCTGCCTTGCGGGCGATCTCCTCTACCCGGGCGCCATCGTAGCCCTTGCGTGAGAACACCAGCGTCGCGGCGCGGATGATTCTCTCGCGCTGGCGCCCACCAACGCCGCCTGGGTGCTCCGCTGATTCACGCGGCTCCCGAGTCGAGGATCCCGTAGATTGAAAAGCCTCCATGATGAAGGCATTTTGAACCGGAATTGACCGAATGGTCAACTTTGGTTTTCCGGCCTGCCCGAGTAACCCCCGCTCAGCAGTTTCCGGCTTTCATCTCTTGGTGTTCCTCTCGGAAGCGGCCCATCGCGTGGACAAACAGAACCGTGATCACAATGGCACCGCCGACGATCGAGCGGATACCGGGATTTTCTCCAATCACCAGCCAGACCCAGAATGGTCCCAGAACAGATTCCAGCAAGCCGAGCATCGCCGCCTCGGGTGCTGGAAGATATCTTGGTCCGACCGTGATTAAAGCGAGAGCAACCGGCAGCAGCACCGCGCCCCCGAGAACGAGCCAGCCCCACTGAAGCGCCTGCATCGGCGGAAACTCTGCGAAAAACACCGCCACCAGCGCAGCGGTAAAGAGGCCCAGCGCCGTCGCCGGGATCATGTTGTGCTGGCGGCGGCCGCGGATGATGGCGAAGCTCAGGCCGAGAATGACCGCATTCACCATCGCCAGCGCGTCGCCGACCCACTGCGCCCCTTCAAAGCTGCCACTCGCCACAATGATCAAGCCTGCGGCAACGCAGACAATGGCAATTTGTGTTGCCCGGGAAACGGTTTCCCCGAAAAGGAATCTGGAAAACACCGCTGCGATCAACGGCGTGCAGGCAAAGATCACCAGCACGTTCGCCACACTCGTGAAGGAAAACGACGCGTAGAAACTCAGGGACGCGCCGGCCTGAAGGCCGGCAAATCCAAAACCCCACCATCCGAGTTTCCTGAGCGCATTTAGAAAACCACCCGGAACAAAAAAAATGTACGCTGTCAGGATCACCGTTCCTGCAAGCAGTCCACGGCCAAAGGCCAGGGTGAATGCATCAACCGCTGTCAGACGGATCAGCAGCGCATCCGGTGTGAATGCCAGCACACCCCCAAGGGTGAGCCAGAACCCTTTTCGGTAATCACCAGGCACGGCCGGCCTTCAGGCCTCCTACTGTTAGAGGGCCGACGCAGCCGTATTTACCCACCGGAACGCTCCTGCTGACCGATAAAGGCTTCGATCGCTTCAGGCGGCACCGCACCCGCCTGAACCGCTTTCAACTGACCACCCGGCGCGTATATGAGAAAGGTGGGGGTTCCCTGAAATCCCTGTCCGGTTTGCTTATGAAAAAACCCGGCCACATCCTGTCCCTCGCCGATCAGGTTCGGAAAGCTCGTGCCGTGCTCTTCGGCAAAAGCCCAGGCTTCCATAATGCCGGCGGCGCCATCCAGCGATATCCCAAGGAGCGTCAAGCGCCCACCCCGGTGCCGCTCATGCAGTTGCGCCTGCCCGGACATCTCCTGCGCACATATCGGACAGGTCCATGACCAGATCATCACCACCAGCCAGCGGTCCGCGGCAACATAGTCCGAAAAATCGGCCGGATTGCCTTCAAGATCGGTAAACCCGTTTGCCGAATAAGCGCTCTGACTCTGGTTAATGAGGAAAACGAAAGCGATCGCAACGCCTAACCGTCGCCAAAGGTCCAAGTTCATTTTGTCTGCTCACCCTCCCCGTCATCCTGCTTTTGTTTTGCCAACAGAATTCCCAGAACCACCAAAGCCATCCCGGATACCGATTTCAGCGTCAGGGTCTCGCCGAACAGCGGCCAGGCAATCAATGCCGTGACCGGGGGCACCAGAAAGAAAAGGCTCGCAACCTGCGTTGCGGCTTTGGCGCGCACAAGCAGCCACAGCACGGTCATTGCGCCGAGCGACAGTACCAGCACCAGCCAGCCCAGGGCAAAAATGAATTCACCCGTCCACTCAACCTGGCGGGTTTCCATGGTTAACGCGATCACAAGCATCATGACGGCCGCTGCCAGGAACTGTATACACGACCCACTCAGAAGATTCATGGTGGCGCAGAACCGTTTCTGATAGATCGTACCCAGACTCATTCCCATAACCGCAATGACACACAGGACAATACCTGTCAGTGTGCTATCGAGACCTCCGACATAGCGCCAGGATACGAGTGATACTCCCACGGTCCCGATGAGAAATCCGAGCCACTGTCGAAGTTGAACCCTCTCGCCGAGCATCGGCCCAGCCAGGACCGCTGTCAGAATTGGCTGCATGCCAACGATCAGGGCGCTGTCCCCCGCGGTTACTCCCAGGCTGATACCTCCATAAATGCCGCCTAGATACACCCCGTGGACCAGCAGACCGACCAACGTGATATGGCCCGCAAGGCGCCAGTTCCCGGGCCAGGCTGCGCCGCTCACCCATGCAGCGAAGCCGAGAATCGCCGCAACCGGAAAAAACCGGATTGCCAGAAATGTTGCCGGCTCCGCATAGGGAAGACCCATCTTGGCGCCGATAAACCCCGTACTCCACAGCACAACGAAGAGCGCCGGTGCACCGGAAAAAAGCAGGCCGGTCGGAGCAGTGGCGGAGGGACTTTTGGCAGACAAAAATACGGACTCGATAAAATCGTGAACCTGCGTAGTCTATTGCAACATTTGATCAAAGACAGGGCCGCTGCGACTTGACATTTCGCGGGTTCACCCCTATCTGCCTATCTCGGAAACTTTACGGAAATCGAAATGAGTGACAACCCTTTTGTCGCTGCTGTTACTGCGGACACCTTCTCCGCGGAAGTTATTGGAGCATCAAAAAATGCGCCTGTGCTCGTCGATTTCTGGGCCGACTGGTGCGGACCCTGCAAAATGCTGATGCCCATCCTGGATAAGCTCGCCCTCGAATATGACGGCAGGTTCCGGGTCGCTAAAGTTGATACGGAGAGTGAACGTGAACTCGCGGCCGCGCACGGTATTCGCAGTCTGCCTACGGTCAAGGTCTTCTGTGATGGTGTCGAGGTTGATGAGTTTATGGGCGCGTTGCCCGAACGCGGTGTGCGGGAAGTCATCGAGCGCCACATCGCCCGCCCTGGCGACGCTGAAATTGAGAAAGCGACGGCACTCGCGGCCGACGACAACCGTCAAGGCGCAATCTCCCTGCTGGCCGCTGCGCTCGCAAGCGATCCGGGATATCTCAAAGTCCGGCTGGCGCTGGCTGAACACCAGATCGAGGCTGGAGAATCCGCAGCGGCGGCGGAGGTTCTGCGGGAGGTTCCCATGACCTCGGCCCAGGACCCACAGGTCAAACGGCTCCGGGTGCGGATCGAACTTGCCCTCAGCGCTGATGCGACGCTTGATGTTGAGAGTCTCAGGAAGAAAATCGAACAGACACCTGATGATCTTGAGGCACGAACCCAGCTTGCGCAATGTGTGATGCGGGACCCCGAACAGGTGGAAACAGCAATGACCGAATTCCTGGAGGTTATCCGTCGGGGGCGCGGCAATGAGCTTGCCGAACAGGCACGATCTACGCTGGTCCAGATTTTTGAAAGTCTCGGTGCCCGCGATGAACGCGTCAGCCGCTACCGCCGGCAGCTTGCCCAGGCGCTGAACTAGACTTTGCTGCGGGGGTTAGCCCCGCGGATGGTGGCTGCTGTGAAGTGATTGCAGCCTTGCGCGTGCAACGTGGGTATAGATCTGTGTGGTCGAAAGATCGGCATGTCCGAGGAGCATCTGCACGCTTCGAAGATCAGCGCCATGATTCAGAAGGTGGGTCGCAAATGCATGCCGCAGTGAGTGCGGAGATAGTTCTGCATCGACACCGGCCAGCGCGGCGTATCGCTTGATCAACTGCCAGAACGCCTGGCGTGTCATCGGTTTACCCCGTCGGGTGAGGAACACTGCGCTGCTCATCTGCTCTCCGAGAAGTTCAGGCCGGGCACGATCGAGGTAGTCGCGGATACGGCCTGCTGCTTCGTCACCCAGGGGTACGATCCGCTCACGACCTCCCTTCCCGGTCACCCTGACCAGTCCCGTGGTGAGATCAAGCTCATTGAGTGAAAGTGTGACCAGTTCCGAGACGCGAAGGCCGCTGGCGTACATGGTCTCCAGCATCGCCCGGTCCCGCCGCCCAAGCGTGGTATCTGCCGGCGTGGCCAACAACTTCTCCACACTGGCTTCTGTGATGGCCTTTGGCAGCGGTCGACCGAGACTGGGCGAGCGGACGTCAGTGCTCGGATCGTCCCGTATCACACCTTCGCGCAGCAGATAGCGATAGAACCGGCGCAGCGTGGAAAGCCTGCGCGCCGATGATCGCGGGCTCAGTCCCTGCCGCACAGTCGCCGCGAGGTAACCCAGCAGGTCGGCCCGTCCTGCGCTCTTAAGGTCCAACCCCTTCTTTTTGAGCCAGGTTTCGAAGGCAGCCAGGTCACTTCGATAGGCACTGAGGGTGTTCGGGCTCAATCCGGATTCGAGCCAGAGTGCGTCAAGAAACTGCTCCAAGATCTCCGAGCCCAGCGTCTTTTCGCCGGTCATTCTGACTTTTCCCGGGCGCGCCTGCGCTCTATCTGGGCGAGGCGATAGCGCAGTTTCGCCTGCATTTTTGATTCGGGTGAATCACCCAGCAGTCTCCGATACACCTTACCGGCATCTTCATACAATTCTGCCGATTCCAGCGCCTTTGCCGCCTGATAGAAGGCACTTCTCTGCCAGTACACCTCCTCTTCCCCGGAGAGCCGGGCCGACTCCAGGTAATATGCCGCCCCCATGGCGTATTCACCCAGCCCAACCCAGGATTGTGCCGCCCAGTAAAACAATTCACGCCGGTGTCCGGGAGTTCGAACCAGACGGGCTGACGCCTGGAAAAGATCCAGAGCCAACTGGTGCTCTCCGATAAATTGAAGATCGAACATAATCTGCATAACCCGGTCCAGGCTTGCCGGCGCTACCTCATCGAGTCCGGATAACCAGTCGCCAAGCTGGCGGGCGCCAAGATCCGCATTGCCGCCCAGGACGTGAATCCGGGCCGTGCGGAGGGTCCATGCGCCGGGATCAATCCCTGGCACTGGCACATGAACAAGCGACTGAAGTCTCGCCCCGAGGGGTAGATCTTCCCGGCGCAGCGCCTCATCAACCAGCAGCATCAGGGCTTCTGCGCCGACATCTTCGAACTTCGCCAAAGCCCCATCATCACCGATAAAGACACCGATCAGGCCTTGTGCGTCAACCTCGATGAGATGCCGTATCAGCCAGCTGTCTCCGGAAGCCGGAGCTTCAGGGCCCTCACCTTGCAGGAGCAGGGTCACGCCGAGGGCGCGCTGACCAAGGTGATCTGCGCTTCCCTCCGCGAGCAAGAAATCCCAGACCGCGCCGGAGGGTTCCGTCGTGAGCCCCTCGTGCGCCATCTTGATCCTGGCGATCTCCCCATAGGTGCCGAGCAGTTCCGCCCTGGCGTCGATCTGCAACAGCGGCGTTAGCTGAACATCGTTTAAAACAAGCACTTCCAGAGCGAGCGCACGTACGCGGGCATGCTCCGCAAGATCTGCGATCTGTGCAATCATGGCGGAGCGTGCGCCGGCCATCTCGGCATTATCCGCCGGAACCTTTACCTGGCCGAGCGCAAGCAGCGCGGCCGAAGAGGATAGGGCCTGGTCCTGCCAGCGCGCGAAGACCCGCCACAGGCTCGCTTCAATTGACACCACCTCACGCAGGACGGAAACCGCCTTGTCGGCTCTGCCCCGGGAAAGTGCGATAAGAGCGCGCAGCAGGTGCCAGGAGGGCTGGTCGGGGGCAAATTCAAGCGTCAGATTCTCAGCAGAGATTGCCGCGTCAGAAAACCGGCCTTCGTCGAAATAGCTTAATACGATGCGCTGTCGAAGCTGCTGGGTTATGCCATCATTGGGAAGACCTTCCGAGAGGAGTCGGCGGAAGACCGCTCGCGCTTGCGCCGGATCGCCGTTTCGAAGCAAAAGATCACCAAGCCGCAAGCCGAGTCCCAGGCGCCGATCACCCTTTTCGCTCTCCAGTGATACCTGAAGTTCCGCCTTCAGCACCTCAAACCGGCCCTGCCGCTCAAGCAGATGCCACCGCTGCCTTTGCCGCTCGGCCGGAGAGATCCCGGGAGCGGCGGGAATATCCTGAAGCAGATAAAGCCCCAGTTGATCAAGGTTCTGGCGGTTAAGATGCGCTACCGTTTCTTCGCCAAGCTCAAGGCGAAAGACCGGGGCGGCCATCCGGTTTTGATCAGCGCTATCGGCCGCCAATGGCTGCAACGACCCTTCGGTGATCGAAAGAGTCTCGAAGTTAAGGTCCAGTGCAGGCGAAAACGCCTCAAGGTCCTCGGCTGCGGGAGCGTCGGCCAGATTCGACGACGCCTTGAGGGATTCGTCTGCGGGGACACCGCCAATGACTGCGAACCCGCTGACCAGTGCCGCACAGCAAAGGGCGAGGGCCGGGATAAGACGGCGCCCAGGCTCCTTAGCCGGGCCATCTGTCGTGACCAAATGCAACGCGGTCATGTCAGTCCGCACGCAGTCTGCCACCTTGCTATCCCACTACCAACTCCCGTATCGATACCCTGTTGGCCTCAGCGTTGGCCCAAGCCGGGAGCTGCAGCGTCAGGAAATCTTCTCGCGTATCCGGGCTGATTTTCCTGTGCGCCCGCGAAGGTAATAAAGTTTCGCCCGCCGTACCGCGCCGCGCCGGCGCACCTCAATACCTGCAACCAGCGGACTGTGCGTCTGAAACACACGTTCAACCCCTTCACCGTAGGAAATCTTTCGCACGGTGAACGATGAGTTCAATCCCCGGTTTTTCCGGGCGATAACAACCCCCTCGAACGCCTGAAGCCGTTCCCGGGTACCTTCCTTGACTTTGACCTGAACACGAACCGTATCTCCCGGTGCGAAATCGGGAATGTCACCTTTAATCTGCTCGCTTTCCAACTGCTCGATAATGTTTGTCATCACGAACTCTCCTGTCCTTTCAATTGCGCTTTAAATTCATCGAGTAGAAGACGCTCTTCTTCGCTCAAAAGTCTTTTTGCCAGCAAGTCAGGCCGCCTTAGCCAGGTCTGGCCCAATGCCTGCCGCAGCCGCCAACGGCGGATTTCGTTGTGATTTCCACCCAGCAACGTTGACGGAACCTTCTTCCCCTCAAATATTTCCGGTCGTGTGTAATGCGGCCAATCCAATAATCCCGTACTGAACGAATCCGTCTGAGCCGACTCCTCGTTGCCCAGCACCCCGGGCAGATATCTTACCAGCGCTTCAATCAGCACCATCGCGGGCAGTTCTCCACCCGCAACCACGTAGTCCCCTATGGACAACTCCTCATCGACCTCGGCATCCAGGAGTCTCTGGTCGATCCCCTCGTATCTGCCGGCAAGCAGTACCAGTGCCTGCTCACCCGCCAGCCTCTCGACCGTCGCCTGATCCAGAGGACTCCCCTGGGGGCTCAATCCGATGACCCGGCCCTGGCCGGAAGATCGGGCCTGGCGGATCGCCGCCGCAAGCGGCGGCGCCTGCATCACCATCCCGGGACCGCCCCCGTAGGGCCGGTCATCTACGCGGCGATAGTTGTCCTCACAATAATCACGCGGATCCCACAGGTTGAGCTCAAGAATCGACCGCTCGAGGGCAATTCTCGTTACCCCAAACTCTCCTACGGCCTTTACCAACTGCGGAAAAATACTGACGATGTCTATGCGCATGTCTCATAAACCCGGGGTATTCCGCCATCATGGCCCTCAAAGCTCTCAAAAATCCTTGTTCCAGTCGACGAGAATCTGGCCCTTCTCAAGGTCCACCTTAAGCACAGTTTCAGGAACATAGGGGATAAGCCGCTCCCTGTCTGACCTCGCCACCAATACATCGTTGGCGCCCGTCTCCAAAAGATGGTCAACCTGCCCCAGCGAATCACCCTCAAGGTTCACTACCGCGAGCCCCTCAAGCTGGTACCAGTAATATTCGCCTTCACCTGCAGGGGTCAGCCACGCTAGCCACACTCCGATGTCGGCTCCAATCAGCGCCATCGCCTGATCACGATCATCGCAATTCTGCAGATGGGCGATCACCCCTTTACCGTGACGCTGCCCCGCCAATAACTTAACTTCTTTCCAGCCGTCTCCCTGGCCCAAAAGCCACCGTGGATAATCGAGGATACCGCCCCGGTCGCGGGAGTAATCAAAGACCTTTACCCAACCACTTACCCCAAACACGCCGTTAATTCGGCCCAGTACCACGGGTTGTGTGTTTTGATCAGACATGACGGCTTGCATCACGTCGAATCCGGGTTCGGACTTCAGGTAACGTCTGTTCCTAATCTGCTCTGGATTGATTTACTGCTTCAGAAACGACGCCACCCGCTCAGAGGGCTGAGCCCCCTGGCTGATCCAGTATTGCGCCCGTTCACGATCCAGTCGCAGCGATTCCTCTCCCTTGGCCGCCATGGGATTAAAGAACCCGATGCGTTCAATAAACCTGCCGCGGGGCTGTCGCCGCCGGTCAGAGACGACGATCGAGTAAAAGGGCCGCTTTTTTGAACCGCCGCGGGCAAGCCGAATGGTCACCATCTGTACAATCCTCTGATAATCCGTCAAACCCTACAATTTTAGCATGAAAATTGAATATTTCCGTAGCAAGCAAAGGCTCAGTGCGTGAGCGGCGGTCCGCCCCCGGGAAAGCCTCCTCCCTTGATCTGGCCCATGAGTTTTGCCATCCCCCCTTTGCCTTTCATCTTTTTCATCATTTTCTGCATCTGGGTAAACTGCTTTAAGAGCCGGTTGACCTCCTGAACCTGGGTTCCTGACCCGGCTGCAATACGCCGTTTACGGGACCCCTTGATAACCCCGGGGAATACCCGCTCGCCCGGGGTCATGGAATTGATGATCGCGATCAGTCGGGCGGTTTCGGCTCCCCCCACCTGGGCACGGGCCGCTTGCGGCAGCCCAGACATGCCCGGAATTTTTTCCATCAGGCCCCCAAGGCCGCCCATCTTTTCCACCTCGTGCAGTTGCTCGCGAAAATCCTCAAGATCGAAACCCTTTCCCTTTTTCAGCTTCTGCGAGATTTTCCGGGCTTTCTCCTGGTCGACGCTGCGCTGGACCTCCTCCACCAGGCCCACCACATCTCCCATACCCAGGATCCGGGATGCAATCCGGTCTGGAAAGAAGGCCTCGAGCGCAGCCGAGTCTTCGCCAACGCCAAGGAACTTGATCGGTTTACCGGTAACCTCCCTCACCGAAAGTGCAGCGCCACCCCGGGCATCGCCATCGGTTTTCGTCAGGATGACGCCTGTCAGTTCCAGTGCATCATTGAATGCCCCCGCACTGGTCACGGCATCCTGTCCGGCCATGCTATCGATCACAAACAGGGTTTCCACCGGAGTGACAGCCGCATGGACCGCCTTGAGTTCGGTCATCATTTGGTCATCAACATGGAGCCGGCCCGCGGTGTCGATGATGAGCACATCGTCGGAACGCACCCGGGCCTGCGCCAGTGCATTCTCGGCTATGGAAACCGGGTCCTTTCCCGCGGATAGAAAACCCACCCCGGTCTGTCCGGCCAGTTGTGCGAGTTGTTCGATCGCGGCGGGCCGATAGACGTCAACGCTGCAGAGCAGGACCTGCTTTTTCTCCCGTTCGCGAAGAAAGCGGGCGAGTTTTGCCGCTGTCGTGGTCTTTCCGGCTCCCTGCAGTCCGGCCAGCAGGATGACGGCCGGTGGACGGGCAGCCAGGTCAAGTGCCTCGTTCTGCGCTCCCATCAGAACGACGAGTTCGTCGTGAACCACCTTGATCACCGCCTGACCGGGGCTGAGACTGCCCAACACCGCCTCGCCCACGGCTTTTTCCCGCACCCGTTCGAGGAAACCGCGTACGACCGGCAATGCCACGTCCGCCTCAAGCAGCGCGATGCGAACTTCACGCAACGCGTCACGAACATTGTCCTCACTGAGCCGACCGCGGCCGGTCAGCCCCTTGAAGGTCGCTTTTAGGCGATCGCCGAGCTGGGAAAACATTTCCGATTTACCTCTTCAGATTGCGGGCGCGCCGGGATCGGCGCTTACCTCATAAACCCCTTTGCGGTTTGGGCTAAAATGTTCGCCCACAAGTTGAGGTAGCCATCGAATTCTACACTGTGGCCCGGCTCTCAGGCTGAACACGACGGTCGGCCGCCTACCACCCCACCTGACCATGACAAGCCTTTTCAGCCTCAGCGCAATGCTCCTCTATGCCGGTGCATGGGCGGCGCTGTTACGCACACTATCTGCCGATAGCGCGCGGCCCAGAGGCGGCGCCTTCGACGTGCTGCTCGCCTACCTTGCTGTCATGGCCCACGGCCTGGTTCTCATCCCGACGCTGTTTGGGCATGGGCCACCGAACCTGGCGCTTGGCACTACCCTGTCGCTGATCGCGCTGATCGTCGCCATTCTGTTCCTCCTCGCACGGCTGTTTCAGCCGGTTCAAGGCCTGGGGGTGCTGATATTCCCCTCCGCGTTTGCCGGGGCGGGTTTGGGCTGGTTGTTACCGGGACCGACATATGCCACGAAACTCCACGGTGCTGTCGGGCTCTTTCATGTGTTGGGCGCGGGCCTTGCCTACGCCCTGCTCAGCCTTGCACTGGCACAGGCGTTGCTGCTGCATTTCCATGACCGGGACCTGAAACAAAAACGCTCCGGCGGGTTTTTTAAGTCCTTTCCACCGATTCAGACGATGGAAAACATCCTGTTTCAACTGATCTATCTCGGCTTCGCCCTGCTCACGCTGACCCTGCTGAGCGGCGCGTTTTCTTCGGGACAGATGTTCGGCCAGGCTTTTTTGTTCAACCATCACACGGTGCTCGCCCTGCTCGCGTGGATCAGCCTTGCGGTCCTGGTGCTGGGTCGGCTGTTTCTCGGCTGGCGGGGAAGAACGGCAGTGCTCTGGACAGGGGCCGGGTTCTTCCTTCTCGCAATCGGGTACTTTGGGACAAGATTTGTTCTGGAAATCCTGCTAACCCCCTAGCCACCGCCCTTGTTCTGAAAGCGCCTTGCAAAGGCGCCTGTTCCACAGCAGAACAGGCGCCAACCCGGAACCGGGGTGCGCTAAGAGCCGCTGTTTTTTGATTTGCCCAGAACCTGTGCCAGCAGAAACACCGCCGTCGTGATCAGGATCATGACGGTTGAAATGGATGCAATGGTGGGGTCGATCTGGTCACGCAAGGCAAGGAACATGCTCCGGGTGATGGTCGACATGTCCCCACCGGATATGAACAAGGCCACGATGACCTCATCAAACGACACGATAAACGCCAGCAGTGCCCCGGTGATTACCGAAAATCTGATCTGCGGCAGTGTCACCACCAAAAACGCTTTGAGCCGCGAGGCTCCCAGACTCCGGGCAACCCGCTCCTGGTTCATGTCATAACTTCGAAGCCCGGCACTGATGACAATCAGCGCCATGGGCAACGCCAGCACCGAATGCGCCAGCACCAGACCGAACATCGTGTTGTTGAGTTTGAGTCGGGTATAGGCAAAAAAGACGCCGATCGCGATCAGAACCACCGGCACCATCATGGGCGTAATCAGTAAAACAAAAACAAAACGGGCGGCGCGGATGTTTGACACATACAGGCCGTATGCCGCCATCGTGGCAATCGGTGTCGTCACCAGTACTGTCCAGAATGCCGCCTTAATTGAGACCCACGTCGCCGTCATCCATTCTATAGAGCCGAAATAGTTCTCATACCAGCGCAGGCCCCACACCCTTGGAGGAAACTCCAGATATTGAGATTGCGAAAAGGACATCGGCATCACGATCAGGGTAGGGATGATCAGAAATGCGAGGATCAGTACACCCACCAGGTACAGCCACAGGCGCCTTCCATGGGTAATCTGGGTATCGGAAGCGGGCCTCTGAAGCCAGTTCACACGCCACCCCCGGACCCCAGAACTTTATCGAGGTTCAGCAGTTTGTGGGCGATGAAGAGTACCCCGAGCGTCAGCACGAGCAGCACGACCCCCAGCGCACTTGCCGTGCCGAAATTGAAGAAAAGGTCAATCAGCGTTTCGATCTTCATGGAGACCATGATCACCTTGCCGCCGCCG
>DCXP01000015.1 GCA_002327725.1 Proteobacteria bacterium UBA2133 | reverse complement strand
GCGAATCCGGATCACCTGCTCAATCGCGTAAACAAAGATCTTGCCGTCGCCGATTTTTCCAGTTTTGGCCGCCTCGCTGATGGCTTCCAGAGCCTGATCGACGAGCTCTTCGGAAATGGCAACTTCAAGCTTCACCTTGGGCAGAAAATCCACAACATATTCGGCACCCCGGTAGAGTTCCGTATGGCCCTTCTGCCGGCCAAATCCCTTTACTTCTGTAACCGTCATGCCCTGTATTCCGATTCGGGACAGGGCATCCCTGACATCATCCAGCCGAAATGGCTTGATTACGGCAGTGACAAGCTTCATAAACATTCTCCTGTGCAAAGTGTCTGTCTCGGGATCGGGCCATACTCAGATCCGATCACCGTCTGGCATCTGTTAAGAAGCAATTTGCGTGCCAGCTCGAAAAAGCGCTGCAAAATAAGCGGTTTGTGGAGTGCTGGCAGGACTTTTTTGACTCAATGCACCGGCAGGTGGCAGAGCGGCAGCGGATTTGCACTGAATGGGAGCAACACGCATTCAGGCCCTGGACTGGTAAAATATCCGCGACAGGACTGACCGGAACGACGGTTGGAGCAACATGACGGTGCCATTTAAAAAAATTGCAGAGTCGCTGAGTGATGTGTTGCCGGTTGATCTCGCCAATGACGTCAAAAAGAACGTCCGGGCAGTGGTTCAGTCCTCCCTCGAGAAGATGGATCTCGTCACCCGCGAGGAACTTACCGTTCAGGAAAAAGTTCTGGCAAGAACCCGCAGTCAGCTGGAGGAATTGCAGCAGCGGGTAACTGAACTCGAGGATGCGCTAAAGCGTAGCGCTGATTCCTAGCAAACCTTCATCCCAGGGATTGGGAACTATGACAAGGAGCTGTCAACATGTCCCTCGCGAGACTTCAGAGTCGGGCGCCTAGCGGCCTCGATGCACCACCGGTTTCGGTTGAGGTTCACCTTTCGGGTGGCCTGCCATCTTTTACAATCGTCGGACTTCCCGAAGCAGCTGTTCGGGAGAGTCGCGAACGCGTGCGCAGCGCGCTGATCAATTCAGGCTTCGATTTTCCCCCGCGCAGGATTACCGTTAACCTGGCCCCCGCCGATCTTCCCAAGCAGGGCGGCCGTTTTGATCTTCCCATCGCACTGGGCATACTCGCGGCATCCGGTCAACTGGGGCCGGCGGGCCTCGACCTGCCGGGAGAGTATCTCGGTGAGCTGGGCCTTGGCGGAGAACTGCGAGCGGTCCCGGGCGTGTTGCCTGCCGTACTGGCCGCCGGTGAACGGAACCATACCGTGATGCTGCCCATGGCGAACCGGCCCGAGGCCAGCCTCGTACAGGATGCGAGGTTGTTACCGGTCGCCAGCCTGACACAGGCAACCGCGCACCTGTCCGGCGACACACCGACTCCGGTGCTGACCGGTGACATGCCTGCGGCAAAGCCCCTTCAGGATAATGCTCAGCCTGATCTCAAGGATGTCTGCGGACAGCCTTTTGGCCGGCGGTCTCTTGAAATTGCAGCGGCCGGGGGGCATTCGCTGATGATGGTGGGCCCGCCGGGCTGCGGCAAGACCATGCTGGCGGAGCGGCTTGCTGGCGTATTGCCGGATATGCAAGCGAGCGAGGCCCTTGAGACTGCTGCCGTCTACTCGGTATCGCATCTTGGCTTTGATAGCCGTTACTGGCAGATCCGGCCGTTTCGTGCACCCCACCACAGCGCCTCGGCTGTGGCCCTGGTCGGCGGCGGCGCCCGGGTGGGACCCGGCGAGATCTCGCTGGCTCATAATGGCGTACTGTTTCTGGATGAGCTGACTGAGTTCTCGCGGCAGGCACTCGATCAGTTGCGCGAACCGCTGGAGTCAGGATCCGTCTCGATTGCCCGTGCGGGGCGGACGGCCCGCTATCCCAGCAGCTTCCAGTGGGTCAGCGCGATGAATCCCTGCGCCTGTGGCTACAGCGGAGAGCGGTCCGGCCGCTGTCGATGCACCGTCGAGCAGATCAGGCGATACCAGAACCGTCTTTCCGGGCCGCTGCTTGACCGGGTGGACCTTCACGTCAGGATGCAGTCTGTAGATCCCACCGAACTCCATGTCAGGACGTCATCTTCTGAAAGCACCGCCGAGGTCAAAAACCGCGTCTGCACCGCGCGTGAGCGTCAACTGGCGCGCAGCAGGAAGATCAATGCACACCTCACCCAAAGTGAACTGCAGCAGGTTGCACGATTGAGCGAAGAGGCGCAGCGCTTTTTCAGCGAAGCCGCCCGGCAGTTGGGGTTTTCAGTCCGCGGACACCATCGGGTGCTGAGAGTGGCGCGGACGATCGCCGATCTTGAAGCTGTCGCCGCGGTGACGGCAGACCATCTTGCCGAAGCGCTTCAGTACCGCAAGCCCGACCAGGGTGAACCGGGCGCGGCCTAGCGGGCGTTAGGTCCAGTTCGGATCGCGTTTTTCGATGAAAGCGTCAATCCCTTCCTGGGTGTCCGGGAAGAGCATATTGCCGGCCATGACCTGGCCGGCTGCCTGATAGGCTTCCGCCAGCGGCATGTTCAGCTGTCTGTAGAAGAGCGCTTTTCCGGCGCGCAGGGCTTCAGCCGGTTTACCCGCAATGTTCTGCGCCAGTGTATCGACCGTCTCGTCGAGTTTTTCAGCCGGAACGACGCGGTTAACCAGTCCGTACGCCTCGGCGGTGTGCGCATCGATGAAGTCCCCGGTGGTCAGCATCTCAAAGGCCCGCTTGCGTGAGACGGCCCGGCTCAAGGGAACGCTCGGTGTCGAGCAAAAAAGTCCCAGGTTGATACCGGATACCGCGAAGCGCGCCGTATCCACGGTCACTGCGAGATCGGCATTGGCGACAAGCTGGCAGCCCGCGGCAGTCGCCATGCCCTGAACCCGGGCGATCACAATCTGCGGCATGCGCGCCAGCGTCAGCATCATGTGACTGCAACGGGAGAAGAGGTCTTCGTAGTAAAGCTGTTCGGGCTTTGCCCGCATTTCCTTAAGATGGTGACCGGCACAAAACGCTTTGCCAGTGCCGGCAATAATCAGGACTTTGACCTCGTCACGTGCCGATACCTCATCGATTTGGGCCTGCAGGGCGAAGAGCATCTGCTCAGACAAGGGGTTATACTGATTCGGCCGGTTCAGCGTCAGCATCACAACGCCCGGCGAGCGCATCTCGTTGAGAACGATGGGTGAGGAATCCTGAGAAGTCAAAGATGCTGTCATTGGGGTATCCCGTTACCGTGACGCCCCGTAACTTACACCCGGTAGATAAGAAAAGTAAACTGCAATGCCCCGGATTACGATTGCCCAAATGGATTCCCTGGCCCGGGAACAGTTGCCGTTCGCGATTGAAAACGGACTGATTCTCGACACGCTTGACGATGGAAGGGCCGTGGTACGGGCGCCGTATCGAAGCGCCTTTCTCCGTCCCGGGGGAACCATTGCGGGCCCCGTCATGATGGCCCTTGCAGACTATGGCGTGTACGCGGCCCTTTTGAGCCGGATCGGCATCGTTGAACTTGCGGTGACGACCAGTTTTAACATCAATTTTCTGTCTCGACCTGGCGCGGCAGATCTCATTGCAGATGCCAGAATCATCAAGCTGGGGAAACGCCTGGCGGTCGGGGAGGTGGAAATCTTCAGCGCAGGCTGTGATGATCTGGCGGCACATGTGACCGCGACGTATTCCATCCCACCCGGGGCTGTTTGAATCTCTTGGGTTAAAAGACGGCATGAACGATAACGGGTTTGAAGGGGTTCGAGTCTGTGTGTTTGATGCCTATGGAACTTTGTTTGACGTGCATTCTGCTGTCGGCCGTTATTCGGCACGGCTGACCGATGCGGGTGCAGTTTCCATGCTCTGGCGCACCAAGCAGCTTGAATACACCTGGCTGCGTACGCTGATGGGCCGATACGTGGATTTCTGGCAGATCACCAAAGATGCGCTGGATTTTGCCCTTGATACGCAGGCTGTCGATGATCCTTTGCTGCGGAAGGATCTGACACAGGCGTATCTTGAACTCTCCTGCTATCCCGAGGTGCCAAAGGTGCTTGGCGATCTCAAGGCCCGGGGTTTCCGTTGCGCCATCTTGTCTAACGGTTCACCCGAAATGCTCGGTGCGGCGGTTCGTAACAGCGAGCTTGAGAATTTCTTTGATGCGGTGATCTCGATCAATGCCATCGGTGTCTACAAGCCGGACCCGAGGGTCTACCAGATGGCTGTCGATCAGTTTGGCCTCGATCCGGCCGCGATCGCATTTCAGTCCTCAAATGCCTGGGATGCCGCGGGCGCCGGCGCCTTTGGATTCAAAGTTGCCTGGATCAACCGCTTCGGTCAGCGCCCCGAGCGTCTCGATACCGTGGCTGATGCAGAACTCAAGGACCTGAAAGGACTGCCCGACCTGCTGCCAGCATCCTGAGGAATCGGTCTAGCCAGTCGACCTCTTGACCCCGAAAGACGACAGGACCCTTCAGTATCCCGTGCTCCCCGGTAGTTTTTTTGACACCTTAGCATCACTCCGCTATTATTACGTCAGCGCCGATTTGAACATCAGCTTGCGGGCGCTTTAAAAATACGGCTAAAGCGAGGTGTAAGCAAACCCCGCTCAGGCCCAGGCTGCAGCGGGTTTTTTTATATCTGCTGTGCCTGCCGGGCGAAGGAGGCACAAAGATGACCAGAGCAACCCCTTGTTGGGAGATTGAGACCCAGGCGGTTCGTGCGGGACAGTTTCGTACAGACGAGTGCGAACATAGCGATCCGATCTTCGCCACCTCGAGTTTCGTGTTTGAAAGCGCGGCCGATGCTGCCGCGAAATTCTCGGGAAACCAGCCGGGAAACGTTTACTCCCGATTCACCAATCCGACCGTCCGCGCATTCGAGCAGCGTCTGGCAGTCCTGGAAGGGGGCCAGTACTGCGTGGCGACGGCATCAGGGATGTCGGCGATTCTCTGTCTCGCCCTGGCAACGCTCAAAGCCGGTGACCGGGTTGCCGTATCGGCGAGTGTGTTTGGGTCTACGGTTTCGTTTTTCTCCAAGATTCTGGCCCGCTTTGGGGTCACGCCTGATTTTGTACCCCTGGCCGATCCTGATGCATGGCAACGCGCAATGACGCCCAGGACCCGCCTGATCTTTGTCGAGACACCATCCAATCCCACCTGCGATGTCGTCGATATAGAGGCGCTGTCCGTCCTCGCGCGCAGGACGCAGGCTTTGCTCGCAGTGGACAACGTGTACTGTACGCCGGTGCTGCAGAAACCGTTGTCACTGGGTGCAGATGTTGTCGTGCATTCTGCGACCAAGTATCTGGATGGCCAGGGCAGGTGTATGGGCGGTGCCCTGGTCGTCAACGACAAAGAACTGTTTGACAATCTGTTTAATGCCTTGCGTACAGCAGGTCCTGCGATGAGTCCATTTAACGCCTGGGTATTTCTCAAAGGACTGGAAACCCTGCCGCTGCGTATGCGGGCGCATTGCGATCATGCAGCGGCGGTAGCGCAGTGGCTGGCCGCACACCCGGCGGTCGAGCGCCTTTATTACCCGGGCCTGGCCACCCATCCGGGTCATGAACGGGCTGCACAGCAGCAGACCGGTTTCGGCGGGATACTGGCCTTTGAGGTGCGGGGTGGGCGGGAGAATGCCTGGCAGGTGATCGACGCCACCCGGATGGTATCCATCACCGCCAATCTCGGTGACAGCAAAACAACGATTACTCATCCTGCGTCGACCACGCATTCGCGCATCAGCGCCGAGGAACGCGCCGCGATGGGGATAAACGAGAGTTTGATTCGCGTCAGCGTCGGGCTCGAGAATCCCTCGGACATTATTGCCGATCTTGCCCGTGGACTTGACCCGATCGCGACGGAATCACGGGCCTGTGTGGCATAGCCTTTTTCAGTGACGTTTGGCGAGTTGGGCCCGTGCGACCCGCGAGGCCGGAGGGTGTCCCAGCCGGTGACTCAGTGAATCGGTGATCGTGACGAGTTTATCGAGGCTCGCCGCGCAGCCAATGCCGAGGCCCTGCAGAAGGTACACCACATCTTCGGTTGCGACATTGCCGGCAGACCCCGACGCATAAGGGCATCCGCCAAGGCCGCCGACAGCAGCGTCCACCGAAGTGACCCCGATCTCGATACAGGCAAGAATGTTGGCGAGTGCCTGACCGTAGGTATCATGAAAGTGGACCGACAGATTGTCGATGCCGCTTTCGCTGGCGCAGGCTTTCACCAGGGCGCGGGCTTTATCCGGGGTTCCGACGCCGATGGTGTCGCCGAGAGAGATCTCGGAACAGCCCATTTCGGTCAGTGCCGCAGCAAGAGCCGCTACCCGTGCGATATCCACCTCGCCCTCATAGGGGCAACCGAGCACGCAGGAGATGTAGCCACGGATCAGGACGCCATCGTCTTTTGCAAGTCGGCAGACCTCAGCAAAGCGTGCAAGGCTTTCATCAATGCTGCAGTTGATATTGCGCTGCGAAAAGGTCTCCGACGCGGAGCCAAATACCGCGATCTCGCGGGCGCCGGCGGCTCGTGCATCTTGGTAACCCTTACTGTTGGGAACGAGTACCGGAAGACGCAGATCCTCCCGACCGGAAAGTGACGCCAGCACCTCATCGCTGCCGGCCATCTGCGGCACCCAGCGTGGCGATACAAAGGCGCCGGCTTCAATATCTTTGAGCCCGGCGTTGGCCAGTTGCTCAATCAGTTGGACGCGTTCTTTCGGCGACAGCGGTTCAGCTTCGTTTTGCAGTCCATCGCGAGGCCCCACTTCAACGATGCGGATATGCTCAGGTCTCATGGGCATCTGTTTCTCTTAAAAGCGCTTACAGCGGAATCCGGTAGTAAATGCACAGGTCAGGCTCGATCCCGTCTTTATAGTCTTTCTCAATTATATGAACTGCCCGGGCGCCAAGCGAAACATTGAGTTGCCACATGGCATCGGCGAGGCCCGCCCGGTTACGCCCGCAAATCTGTTTGAAACCCGCCGAACGCGCCGTGTCAATCTGACGTGCTTTGAGTTCCCGGCCAATGCCCTGGCCACGAAACGCAGTATCAACCAGGGTATCTGCCGCGTAGAGTACCGTGCCACTGCCGCACAACGGATCTTCGGCCGGGCCGCGAACATGGGCGAAGGCCTCGAGCGGCGCCCCCAGGCAAAAGCCGGCCAGTTGCTCGCCATCTATCGCTGCGAGGCTGACACCTTTTTCGTCACAGATGATCCTCTCAAGGGTCTCAGGCGTATCCTGCCGGGATGGCTCATAAACCTGCGCTTCAAGACGAAGAATCTGTGAGCGCCAGTTTTCCCAGTTTCCGGCATTCAGGCGTTGGTACTGCATCTTGATGTTGACCGAAGGGTGTCGAGCGGATCTTTAGTCCGTATTTTGCTCGCCAGCGCTCTGCTGGCGCTGCTCCCGGGAGCGGACGATACTTTCATGCCGGGCGCTGCAGACGCTGCAGTCACCAGAGCCCGCCGCCCGCCAATTCTGGGGTGGCCTGAAGCCGCCGCGCCAGATCCCGAGTGCTTCCTGTTGCGCCAGCGCTTCTTCGGCCTGGAAAGGAGCTGCCGGAGTGTCATCCGTCAGCGCCCAGCCTTGGCGGACCAGCCAGGCGTTGAGACTTTCGCCGTCCAGCGTGCATTTTGCAGGCAGGCCCTCAGTTGCCGAGGCCGAGAACGGGATCAACGGGGCGCACTCCAGCGTACCGTTCCGGACGCGGACTGCAAGCGCTTGCCATGCGGCTTCTCCGCATTGCCAGTCACCGTTATGGCTCCGGCAGAGCGCGTCGGGGTGGGGCAGGGTACTGCCGTCAAGCCGGTAGACATCTTCGCCCAAAGCAATAAGACCTCCCTCGGGGTAAACCGTGACGAGAGGTTGTGCATGAGAGAGCGCGGTCGCCCAGAATGCAACACACAGGCTGACCGAACCGATGAATAAACGAAAGCCCATGAAGGCTTCAGGCCGGCTGCTCAATCCCGCGGCAGCGCCACCACGGCATCGTCCGTCCACTGCAGCCACACGGGCTGATTGGGCTTATGGAGATGGCTCATCGAGCGTTCCAGATTCTGCAGCGCAACCAGCACCGGTTCCTCGCGCTGCGGCAGATGCACGTAGAAATGACTCCGGTCACCAAGATAGGCCGATGGCCCCATGGTGCCGGCCACGCTATTGTTTCCGGCACCCGGATCCGAGAACACCGGCTGCATCTTTTCGGGTCGTATGGCGACCCATACCTTCTGTCCTGGTGCCATAGCGGTATCAGATCCGGTGACCTCGACATCCCCCAGAACGGGAGTCTGGACGATTACGGCGCTGTCGGCCAAGGACGTTATTTCCCCCTCGAAGAAATTCATGCTGCCGATGAAATCTGCAACGAATCGTGAGCCCGGCGATTCATAGAGCTGCCCCGGTGATGCAATTTCCATCACCTCACCTTCTGACATCACTGCGATCCGGTCGGACAGGGTCAGGGCCTCTTCCTGATCGTGAGTAACGAAGAGGAACGTGATACCGATCTGCTGCTGCAGTTGCCGCAGTTCGATCTGCATCTGCTCGCGCAGTTTTTTGTCGAGTGCACCCAGCGGTTCATCCAGCAGCAGCACCTTGGGCTGCTTGATCAGTGCCCGGGCGAGGGCCACACGCTGGCGTTGTCCGCCTGAGAGTTCATCGGCTCCCCGCTTACCGTAGCCCGGCAGTTTGATGAGCTCCAGCGCTTCGTCGATGCGTTTGTCGAGTTCGGCCCGGGTTAACCCGGCTTTTCGCATGCCGAAGGCAATGTTGTTGCGAACATCCAGGTGCGGAAAGATTGCGTAATTCTGGAAGACCATGTTCACTGGACGGTGATTGGGCGGTATTGCCGACATCGGCTGGCCGTCGATCACGATTTCGCCGGCGTTTGGGATTTCAAAGCCTGCCACCATCCGCAGCAAGGTGGTCTTGCCGCAGCCCGAGGGTCCCAGCAGCGAGAAGAACTCACCGCGTTGGATATCAAAACTGGCGTTCTCGATGGCCTTTACAGACCCGAAGTGTTTACTGACGCCCTGGAATGAAATAATTGCGTCGTGATTCATCTTAAATGCCTGAAGTGGAATCGAGTCGTACGCCCCGACGGCGAATCCATTCCGCAAACGTGACGACAATAAATGAAACCATGAAGATCGCAGCTCCCAGGGCCAATGTTGAGGGAAGTTTGGAAGGAAATCTCAAGGAACTCCAGATATACACCGGTAATGTCTGATCAATGCTTGAGAGAAAAAAGGCCAATACGAACTCGTCAAAAGAAATCGTAAATGTGAGCAGAAGGCTCGCGATAATGCCTGGCAGCACGATCGGGAATGTCACCCGCCAGAACGTCATCCATGCGGTTTCGCCAAGATCGAGGCCTGCTTCCTCCATGCTCTTGTCAAAGCCTTCCATGCGTGAAACCAGGACCAGCATTGAAAACGGCACACAGAGCAGCAGGTGGGCGAAACCAACGGTCCATAGGGACAAAGGAATGTCTGCAAGGTTCAACAGGATCAAAAGAGAAATTCCAAGGATAATCTCCGGGATTACTAAGGGAATCATGATAAATCCAACAACGGGTCCTCTTCCCGGCATACGGTAGCGCGTGACTGCTTTGGCAGCCAACAGCCCAAAGATGGTGCTCAGTATTGCAACGGCCAACCCGATCTTGAGACTGTTCATCAACGCGCTCAGCATGGGTGGGTTATTGATCATCGCCTCATACCACTTCAACGTAAATCCTTTCAACGGGAATGCGATGTACTTCGAGTCGTTGAAGGAGAACAGCGGCAGAAACAGCACCGGCAGGTAGATGAAGGTCAAGTACAGAACCGCATAGATATAGAATCCGTCGAGACGCCACCAGGGCCGATCGGTGTTCATGCGATCCTCCTGCGGAAACGATGGGTGCCCCAGAGGAACAGGCCAATCATTGCTGCGACTGTAAACATGGACATGACGGAAATTGCGGCGCCCATCGGCCAGTTCTGTGATTGTCCGAACATGGACTGGATAATATTTCCGACCATGATGCCGCTGGGCCCGCCTACCAGCGACGGGGTGACGTAGTCGCCCACGGTTGGGATAAAGACCAGCAGGCTCGCGGCAATGACGCCCGGCATGGAGAGCGGTAGCGTGACCCGCACAAAAGTCATAAAGGCGTTTTCACCGAGATCGCGAGCGGCCTCGAGCAAAGATCGGTCGATCTTCTCGAGTGACACGTAGATCGGCAGGATGGCAAACGCAGCCCAGGCGTGTGCCAGCGTGATCACCACAGAGGTTGGGTT
>DCXP01000024.1:63273-68623 GCA_002327725.1 Proteobacteria bacterium UBA2133 | reverse complement strand
GTGAGATCACTGTGAGCCCGGGCTTCTTCGAACACTTCCGCCGCTGCCTCACCGAAACTGTCGTAAACATCGTCATTGAAGGCGCGCAACTGAACGCCCTGCTCGTTGATCAGTTTGTCTAACGACACGCCGTTGTTGTAGTTGTACTCGGACATCATCAGATCGTTCTCTAATGCCGAGACCGACGTGATGAGCAACTGGTCGGACGCAGACAGGCTCTCCCAGAACGACTTGTTCCAGCCGAACGACAGCATCGAGCCTGGCTCGTGCATACCCGGGTAGTAATAGTACTTGGCCGCCTCGTAGAACTTCATGAAGCCATCGTTCCAGGGGCCAACCCACTCAGTAGCATCAATAGCGCCAGACATCAGGTTCTCATAGATCTGGCCACCCGGCAGAGATACAGGCGAGGCGCCCAACTTGGCCATGACATCACCGCCAAGACCCGGGATACGCATCTTGAGTCCCTTGAGGTCATCGGCCGAATTGATCTCCTTGCGGAACCAGCCACCCATCTGTACGCCAGTGTTACCGCCCGGCATACATTTCAGCCCGAATTCACTACCCACTTCATCCCATAATTCCTGACCACCACCGAACCGTATCCAGGCGTTGATCTCGGTATAGGTCAAACCAAAGGGTACCGACGTAAAGTAAGCCCAACCCGGATGCTTGCCTTTCCAGTAGTAATCGGCAGTGTGGTAACACTGCGCATTACCCGAGGCTACCTCGTCAAACGAGTCGAAGGCCTTGACCCGCTCATTGGCCGCAAAGTACTCAACATGCAGGCGGCCATCGGTCGCATCGGCCAAGTTTTTGGCCAGCCTTTGAGCAGCCGTACCCAGGCCTGGGAAATCGCGCGGCCAAGTGCTGACCATGACGATTTCAGTCCGTGCCTTGACGATTGCAGGTGCAGCAAGGGTGCCTGCTGCGACGGCCGTTCCCGTTCCGGCTTTTTTCAGAAAATCGCGTCTTTCCATGGATTCCTCCTCAACTGGTAGTTAAGTTCGTCGCACAGCCTACGGAGCAACTTCGCAGGCCGACCGCGCTAGTATGGCAACTATACAATCCGATGACAATACCGATCCAAAAGCGTTAATCGCGCAAGTATCTCTTGGCTCTTGCCAATGAGATCACCACCATGGCGAGATTCACAAAATGCCATAAATTCCTTAGCTGTCACCCCATCCTGGGGTTACTCCCGATAGCTGAAAAACATTCTGGATTGAGCGCTACTGGCAGACAATACGAAAGAAATGGAAATTCAAGAACCAACAACACAGCGCACTGCACGCAGGATCGCAATGAAGGGCGGTGGGTACCACAGCCAACCTACCCTCGGTGCAAAATATGTGATCGACAATGCCTTGGAAATGCTTGTTGGAGAAAGTTAGCCATTCACCGAGACGGGCTGCCGAAAATTCTCCTGACGTCTTGTGAGACAACTTTTGGATCAATCAAGTTCGGGTGATGCCTCGAGGCACTGACTGACGAAGCCTGTGGGGATGTCGAGCGCCTGTGCAATCTCCTCCAGGAGCTTGCTTTCGGCTTGCGCAACCGGATGTTCCACGCCGGCTACCAGACACAGATCTCTGACGACCTGCATCCGCTGGGAGAGGCTTGCCTTCTCCCGGGCGGCTTCGATCCGTTTTGGCAGCAACTCGCGCAGACGCTCGGGATCAAGTTTTTCGAGCGCATAGCCCTCCTCGAAGAATTCTTCCAGCGTCTGTCGTTCTTTATCAGAAATACCGCCAGCAGCATCTGCGACTGCAAGAGCGCCCGCCACAAAGAGGTTGCGCATCGCGCGTGTTGCCTCGGTTTTACCCTTGAGATAATCAGGCTCCATCAGACCCATCACCGTCTGCACCTGATCCTCAAGCTTGTGCTTGTCGATACCACCGGAACGCATGAGAACGGAACAATCGAAGATGGTGAGCGCCTTCACCCGAAGCGGACTGAAAGGATGGGTCAGAAACCAGTCCTGCATCGGCGCGCCCTGCCCAGGCTGTTCGCCAAGGGCCAGCATATCGTCGACCTGGCGCAGGAATTCGTCGAGATCAAACTGGACGACTGTATCGTCGCGCAGTCCCGATGCGAGTTTAAACAGTGCCCGCGCCACGCTGGGAAGGTCTTCGGCACAGTACGCTCCGGCCCGGTCTGCGGAAACCTCGGCATAGCGTGACCAGGCGAAAAGATCCAGCGCCAAAGCTGCGGACGGCCGGGTCTTGCCACGGAGGATATAGCCGATGGGAATCTCGTGATGACGATAGACGTGATGGCCGAGTTCGTGGCCCATGACGAAGAGCAGTTCCTGTTCAGAGAAGGCTTCCAGCAGAGAAGAAGAAAACATGATAAACACCCGGCCATCCTCGGGTTTGAAGCAGACCGCGTTGAACTGCGGCGCCGGGTATGCATAAAGCTCGAGTCTGCTTTGAATGCCAAGGCGTTCCTGGCAGCGGTCTGCCATCACATGCAGCGGGCCTGACATTGAACGGCTCAGGCGTACCGAGGTGCTCAGCAGATGGCGGCGCACACCCGGTCCTTTACGTTTTTCCTCCTGTTTTTCGATAGTGTCACGCACCCGGCGGACCTTCGGATGGGCCAACAGCGCCTGGTACAGCTTCAGGTCGTTATCACAACGGATCTCGCTCGCCGGATCGCTCATGGTCAGTTTGCTCCGCATAAAGAGGGGTACACCTTGCGTACCGATGGCCGTTTCACGACTTTATCGGTAACTCTCATGACATTGGCAAATTCCGCCAAGGCAGGATGTCCGCAGTCGTCCGACAACCAGGTGCTGAGCATAAAAAGATAGATATCGACCGCGGAGAAGGACTCACCCAGCATCCATAGGCTGTCAGCAATTGCGTGGTCCACCACCTGCCACAGCGCCAGAAGTCGTTTACAGCCCTGTTGCTGCACACTCGGATATGCGGACTCGAGCGTGGCAAACCGGTTCGGACGGTAGGTCATCGAAAAGGCATTCTGTAGAGCGCTCGAGAAAAAGAACAGCCACTGCAGAAAAAGGCCCCGCTGCGGGTCGCTGACCGCGGGCGCAAGTTGATATTCGGGATGGCGGTCGCATAAAAAGGTCACGATGGCGCCGCACTCATAAATCGCACCCTCCTCAAAGACCAGTACCGGTACCAGGCCGTTAGGATTGACCGCGAGCAGTTCCGGGGAACGCTCACGGTCCGACTTGATGTCGGTTTCAATCAGGCGATAGTCCTGATCGATCTCCTCCAGAATAACCCGGACACCCTGAGCCGCGCTGCGGTCCGCATAGAACAGTTGATAGGTCATCGGCGTGCTGTGGCTCTGGCAAAATCGCGTTTCGGCAACGCAAGGCTTAGTGATCCGAGCCGCAGGCGCGCATCAGGCGCATACCGCTGATGTAGGTCACCACGTTGCGAAAGTCCTGCTCAGTCCAGAATTCAAGCAGCCGCGCCATCATCGGAGCGATCCGGGCACCCGACTGGAATTGACGCAACGCGAGCTTCAGGTACGACGCTTTCTGCCCCATGATCCTGGGCGCATAATGGTGAAAGCTCTCGTGGCAGTGCCCGCAATTCGAGGCCGCATACGTCTGCCGGCCTGCCGAAAATGCTTCACGAAAACCCGCCCGGGCATAATCGATCTCAAGGTCTATCTCGCACGGATCCTGCCCGGCAAGGTAGCGGGCAACGGCCAAGATATCCTCATCCGAAAGGCCGGCTGCAATGCTGTTCATGCTCGTCATGATCTGATCAATCCGGCTCCCATGTTTAAACGCCGTCAAGGACCGCACCAGGTATACCGGCTCCTGCCCGTGCAGCACCGGCGTAGTCAAGGCCAGCCCATCGTTGCCATGGCACGAGGCGCATTGGTTCTGATAGATCTGCGCACCGCGTCCATCAGCCAGGGCATTAGGCGTGATTACCGCAAACAGCATCAGGATGGCAACGGCCCGTCCGAAACGGGGGATGAATAATGGAAAGATCTTGTTCATCGGCGCCAGTCTAACTCAGGATAACAGCATCGGCTGATACGGGTGTTCAGTCAGTCATGGTCACTTTGCGCTTTTCGGCTCCCCCGGGTCCAGGATGAAACTGACTGACGAACACGCCGAGAACCACAAGTGCCACTCCTGCAGCGCGTATCCATTGCCACTCGCCCATGGAGAGCGTCAACAGAATCACCATGACATAAAAAGGAACGGCGTTCATATGAAACGAGGCCAGCATAACGCCCAGTCTGCCAGCACCATATATCCACATCAGTTGGGCGATTCCACATGACGGCAATAGATAAATCATGAAAGGCCAGAAACGCGCTGAATTGATGGTACCAATCGTGGTTTCGCCGGGAAGGGCTGGTAGTGCTGCGAGATAGAGCAACACCACAATCAGGGCTCCCCCGACAAGCGTTACTGCTGCCTGACCCGTCCGGCTTAAGGTCTCAAGCTGGCGCGTCGTTGCCCGGGTCGCCCAGGCAAAAAGAAAGATCGCAACGATACAAAGCGCCACGCCGATTCTCATTGCGCTTTGGTCAAAGGTCACGCCAGTGGCGAGGTAACCGCCGCCGACAGCCATAACAATGCCAGCAACAAGCCGGGGGGGCAGGCGCCGGCCATCGAAAACAATCTCGATAGCCGCCCCCGCGATGGGCATCATCGCGACCACGATGGTGGTCGCTACGGGATCAGACAGGCGCTGGCCAAGGTAAAGCAATATGGAACCAAGGCCCCACCCCAAAGCCCCGATAAAAAGACCTTTCACCCAGGGCGCTTGTGTGGCTTGCTTCACACCCTCTATCAGCAACCACCAGATCACCAGGAATCCTGCACTAACCGCGAGACGAACCGCAATCAGAGAGAGCGCACCCCAATCATCCAGCAGAAACTCAAGGGAGACAAATCCGGCAGCCCACAACAGCATGGCACCGAAACATTGGGCATTGGCTGATAAACGTCCGGTAGAAGCAGGCATCATCCCGACTCAGCAGTTTTTGATCCAGAAAGCACAATCGCATTGCAGAGCAGGCAACAAAAAAGTGGTATTCCGCGAGCGACATGCAGCCATCGGCGTGAGACACCACTCGCAATGCGAATCTGAAAAACAAACCCCGCCGAAGCGGGGTTTATTTGGGCCGTTTTTGCTTTATCAGGATACGTGCTTAATCCTGTGCATAAGTAGCAGCGGTCTGGCTGTCAAACTCGACCATGACGCAAGGCTCGTCTCCCACAACCTGTGGCAGATGGCCGGGCTGGCAGTCATCCTTATGACACGTAGAGATACTCCCAGGTAGATGCGGACATCTGCGTTTCGTGCAGTTGCCCTGGTGCCGGGTCACTGGCACCGTGTTCCTGCCT
>DCXP01000024.1:62501-62897 GCA_002327725.1 Proteobacteria bacterium UBA2133 | reverse complement strand
GTGCGTCGGAATCACGCGCAGTACGGATCGTCTCGGAGCGTATGAAGGTACCGTACTCGTCCCAGGCGGCACCATGGAGCAGATCCTCGGTGACCTCCACCTTCAGCCCGAGCGTCCCGGCGACCGCCTCCAGAACCCGAAGACCCGAGGCGACAACCTCAGGGCCGATCCCATCACCACCGAGTGCTAAGACCTTCAGTTTCATCTCGAAGAGATCCTTTCTGATGTGATCGAATCAGTTCAATGACAACTTAAGATTTCTCAAGTACGTATCGGCTCTACTACGCCAGTCTGGAGGTTACCCACAGAAATAGACTGCTAGCGCTTCTGAAGCACGTAGATCATCTCTCCCACCACAGCTTCTGGATTATGACTAGGAACTACACTAAATCGCAT
>DCXP01000024.1:0-62181 GCA_002327725.1 Proteobacteria bacterium UBA2133 | reverse complement strand
CGCATGTTCAGTTTCTTGTTTATCCAACTTAAAAAATCATCAAATGAAAAACGATTCCACACATGCACATGGATACTGCGTTGTCGATGGAAGTTATACAGCCTTTTCCGCTTAAGCGGGTTTAACGGTAGGCGGTTGCCGTCGTAATAACTAATTGGGATACCATTATTCTTGAAGTACTTGATCACTTCGGGATGAGGCGTATCAACCACCTCCTTATTCTGAAGAAAATCTCTTAGATGTGACCGGCTAATTCCTGATTCACCACGCCGGTAGTCACGCCATAGATGTGCATTGGTGGTCAACTTCCTGTTGCGATCGAATGTCTCGTCCTTGTTTGGAACAGTCAAAAACAACACTCCATCAGGCTGCAATATTTGGCTACATCCTTCGAGAAATTGAATAGGATTCACCAAATGCTCAATAAAGTGATTAGCAATTAAGAAGTCGAACTTCTGAGGCGCTAACGAATTGAGAGAGGCGAGGTCATTAAAGTCAACGATAAGATCGGACTCAACGATGGAGTCTGCTATGTCCTGCAGTTCAGGGAATATCTCGAGAGCTTGCGACTTGGTTAATCTGTCTGCAAATATGACTTTCGCCCGAGTGCCATCGATTGGGAGGGGATTGTTAAGAGCGCCAAACTCAATGCCACGACCCTTGAGATGGGCTAACGCGAGGCCTTCTTTAATTGTCATGAACTTCTTCGATCTGGAGAGTGAACCTCCAAGTCCATATGGACGAGGAACTCGGTCGCCAACGGTCAGAAATATGACACCAGGACGATAAAGGATGCAACACCGATAAAGACCGCCGGCAGAACCCTTCGTCCGAGCGCAAAGAACACCCCCACTCCAATGACAAAAGCCAGGGTTCGGAAAAGAAGCGGCGTTTCCATCAAAGGCCCGATCGGCAGGATAACCATTCTTGCAATGAGCCCGCCCAGCATCGCGTAGGAAACAAAGGTCACCCACTGAAAGACCGGGCCCTCACTTTTGATCCTGGCCGCGAACATCACGCCGACACCACGCCATAGGTACGTGCCGGCGATCGCGCCCAGGGTCAGGAGTACCAACGCAAGACCCGATGCATCAGTCACTGCCTTGATCCTCGGTCGGGTACCCTGTTGTTCAGCCAGAAAGCCAGGCTGCCGCCTACGGCCCCGGTCAAAAGAAGATCCAGATCAGGCGCCGCGAGATGAAACATGACACCAAGCGGCGCACCGACAATCAGCGCGATCATCGAGGGTCTGCTCTGAACCCCGGCAAGCAGGACGGCAAAAAATAAGGGATTCATAAAAATCAGCCCCAGGGCGATCGGCCGCGGCATCAGCCCCACCCCGAGATAGCCGATCACCGTGCCGAGGATTCCGGCGCTCATACAGATCACGGCAAAGACCAAGTAATAACGTCGGCGAAACTTGCGTTCAATCTCCGGGAAGCGCTTTAAACCCGCTGCCCACGAGTTGATCGACAGCATCTGCACCAGCGCAAAATTCCACCTTGTCCGGGGCCCCTCGGCATTCATGAGTGGCATGAATGACACCACCATGGGCAGAAATCGTGCGTTGGCCAGCGCCACACCCAGAATCACAAAAAAAGCCGACGCTCCTGCGGCGTGCATTTCTACCAGCGTCAACTGCCCTGGCAGCCCCCAGATCCCGGCGGTTGCCGCAATTGCCATCCCAAGGGGAAGGCCGCTTTCATGAACCAGTGAACCAAAACCGGTCATGCTCGCGAGCAGAGTGATAGAGGGAAAGCCCACCGCGTCCCGCATGGCAAGCCGGGTAACTGCGCGTGAATCCGAGATCATGAGACCAGATGATGGCCGGAGAGAGATGGAGTCACGCAGTCTTAAAACCTGCCTGAATTGAAATCACGGATGGCCTGCTCGATCTCGGCTGTCGTGTTCATCACAAAGGGGCCATAACGGGCGATCGGCTCGCCCAACGCCTGTGCTGCCACGAGCAAGCATCTTGCTTCAGCGTCTTTGGCCTTGATGTGCACGGTGTCGCCTGCGTTCAGAATTCCGAGCTGTCTTGCTGAAACCGTCTGGCCCTCGACATCAGAACCCACCGCTATCTCACCCTCGATAACAAACACGAAACTGGCGTGACCCTTCGGGATCGACTCTTCAAAGCTCGCTCCGCAAGACAGTTGTATATCAAGATACAGCGGCCGGGTGACCGCACCACTGACAGGCCCAGTGGTTCCCTGGCTGGTTATGCCGGTAATGACGTTAATGTCGACACCCTGCGCACGGTGCTCGGCCGGGATCCGGGCTTTTGGGTACTCGTGATATGCCGGATCACAAAGCTTGTCTTTGGCAGGCAGATTCACCCACAACTGAAAACCCGCAAGCCGGCCATTCTCCTGCTCCGGCATTTCCGAATGGATAATGCCCCGCCCTGCCGTCATCCACTGGATACCCCCAGCCTCGATCACCCCGCCGTGCCCGGCGTTATCCTCGTGACGCATTTTTCCCGCCAGAAGATAGGTCACCGTCTCAAAGCCTCGATGGGGGTGAGATGGAAACCCGGCGATATAGTCATCCGGATCATCGGACTCGAAAAAATCCAGCAACAGAAAGGGGTCAAGCTCAGGCAGGGACTGCGACCCGATGTAGCGCGTCAGGCGAACACCGGCACCATCGGAGGTGGACTGCCCCGGGATGACCCGCTCAAGCCTTCGAAGAACCTGATCACTACTTGGGGAACTCATCTGAGCGTATCCTCCCCGGGATTAATCGCCAAGGGGATTAAGACAAAGCACAGCATCATGCTCCGTCCAGCGTAGCCAGGACACCATAAAGATCGGGCCGGCGATCACGGAATACCGCCCACCAGTCGCGGTATTCTTTCACTTGATCAAAGTCAAATCGATGGACCAGGACTTCTTCCTGGTCTCTTCCCGCCTGTGCGACGACCTGGCCCTCGTGATCGGCGATGAAGGAGTTACCGTAGAAGTCGAGATGAACCTCTGGCGCTTCGGTCATGAATTCTCGACCGATCCGGTTGGATGCCACCACCGGAAGAATATTGCACGCCGCATGCCCGCACATCGCATTGCGCCAGGCGTCGACTGAGTCGTTACCGGCCAGCATGTCACCGCCCCCTCCGAGGCCCGAGCCGATCGCGGTGGGATACAAAATGATATCGGCTCCCATCAGGGTCAGGCACCGCGCTGCCTCGGGAAACCATTGATCCCAGCAGATGAGCACGCCGACTTTGCCGTAACGCGTATTCCAGACACGAAATCCGGTATTGCCCGGGCTGAAGTACTCTTTTTCCTGGTAGCCCTGCGCATTGGGGATGTGTGATTTCCGATAAACCCCGAGTATGGTTCCGTCAGCATCAGCCATTGCCACGGAGTTGAAGTAGACCTCACCCGCTTTTTCAAAAAAACTGATCGGCAATACGAGCTCGAGTTCTCTTGCCAGTTCGGAAAAACGCTTGACCACTTCGCTCTCACCCAGCGGGCAAGCCAAAGAACGGTGCTTGTGGCTCTGCTCAATTGGGAAGTACGGTGTTTCAAACAACTCCTGAATAAGGACAATGGAAGCGCCACCGGAGGCCGCCTTGCGGACTAAATTTTCGGCCCGGTTGACATTTTCGTCTCGGTCCCAGCTGCACGCCATCTGAGTTGCTGCTACCCCCACATCAGTCATCTGGTTTCATTCCTTTTCAGTGTTGTACAAAAGGCTGCACCCCAACCCGAACGTAGCACGCCTCATCAAGACCGAGTATGGTACTTCTTTTTGCACTCACTCAAGTGATTCTCGGTTCGCCATAATACCTGGCCGACTCATAAACCCGGACACGCATGAGCCAATCTGCCGCTACTGACGCTTTCGAGATTCTCCTCCGATACCTTGCTGACGGTGAGGAAAGCGCGGTAATACGACCTTCTATCGGCGGCGGGGATAGCGCCTCTGAAGAAGGCAACTACGTTATGAGATCCGTAAGGATGGATAACGCCCGGGGGAAGCCAACCTCGCTCGACCGGGAAGGATTCATGCTGAGCACCCACGCAACAAAGGTTGCGGATTTTTACTCGGATGACGAGATCAAATCAATCTACGAAGATGAAGTCAAAAACCTCTTAATGGATGTTACTGGCGCACAAAGAGTGGAGATTTTCGATCACACGCGACGCGCTTCATCGATCGACACACAGCGCAAGCATGGTATCCGAGAACCTGCCGCCACCATTCACAATGACTATGATGCCGATTCCGGCCCGCAGCGGTTACGTGACTTTTTCCCTCAGGAAGCTGACGAACTGATTGCGAACCGCTTCGCCATTATCAATATCTGGCGCTCTATCAAGGCACCAGTGCGAAACTTTCCGCTTGCCATGTGTGATGCGTCTTCGGTTTCGCCGGATGATCTTGTGAGCGTGCCGCGGATCTCCAAAGATCGGGTCGGCACCGTCCAGATGGCAACCTTTAACGCGTCCCATCGCTGGCATTACTTTCCCCTGATGCAGATGGATGAAGCCCTGCTGTTTAAGGTCTATGATTCTGCCGGTGACGGCCGCGCGCGGTTTACCCTGCATACCTCATTTGACGATCCGACCCTGAACGGCACGGACCCGGGCCGGGAAAGCATTGAGACCCGATGCTTTGTCTTTTTCTGAGCGATCAGGTGCGTGTCTGCGCTAGAACTTGTCACTCACGCCGCCTTCTTTACTCGGAAGGACTTCGACTGCTTGGAGCCGGACTGACCTTTTCGCCAGCTACCGGGCTTGCGGGTGCTAGCGCTTTTTGCGCCCTTGCTGAATTTACGCCGTGGCCTGGGTTTTTGCTCAGCCCTGGAGGAGGCACGCGGCTCTGAACTACTTGGTTCAAGGCCATCGACGATCTCCCGCTTCACCTTTTGGCCTATCAGCTTTTCGATTTGTGAAAGCTTCTTCCAGTCAGCAGGGCCAACCAATGAGATTGCGAAACCCGTCGCACTCGCCCGTCCTGTACGTCCAATTCGGTGAATGTAATCTTCAGCAACTGTTGGCAAATCATAATTTATGACGTGGCTGATATCCTTGATATCCAGTCCACGTGCCGCAACATCGGTTGCCACCAGCGTTTCAATTCGGCCTTTTCGCAGGTTTTCCACCGTTTGTCGACGTTTGTTCTGACTCATATCTCCGTGCAGTGCGGCACTCTTAAGGTTCTTGCTTCTAAGCACTTTCGCGACCTGTTCCGCTCCTCGCTTTGTAGCTGTAAACACCAGAGACTTGAACAGACGTCCGCTCTCCAGATGATGCTCGAGAAGTTTCTGCTTGTGCGCTTTGCTGTCCGCATGATGCATATGTTGCTCGATAGACTTGTGGCGTTTATTGCTGGCCGCTAGGGCGATACTTTCCGGATTTTTCAGTAATTGTTTTGCAACCTGTAATACACGTCCTTCAAGAGTCGCCGAGAAGAGCAGCGTCTGACGGTCCTTGGGAGTCGCTGCAGCAATGTCTTTCACAGCGTCGATAAAGCCCATATCGAGCATTCGATCGGCTTCATCCAGTACCAGTATTTCCAGCCGCGAAAAATCAACCTTGCCCTGCTCCATATGGTCGAGCAGCCGTCCGGGTGTCGCAACGAGCAGATCCAGACGTCCCCGAAGCATTCTCAGCTGCGGTCCATAGGCCATACCCCCAATGATTGACCCAGTAGAGACTTTGGAGCAACGGCTGAACTGACGAATATTCTGATTCACCTGCATTGCAAGTTCCCGGGTAGGCGTCAGTACGAGCACACGGGGTCCGTTACCCGATTTCCTGGACGGACGCAAAATACGTTGTAACGCCGGAAGAACAAAGGCTGCTGTTTTGCCTGTGCCGGTCTGTGCCGAAGCCATCAGGTCTGCACCTGATAACACAACAGGAATCGCCCGTTGTTGAATATCCGTCGGCTTGATAAAGCCAGATTTCTTGACCGGCTCTAGTATGCGCGGGTCGAGATTAAGTTGATCAAATTGCAAAACACAATCCTCACGGCGTGTACGCCGCTCTGAATAAAAAATAATGGAGAGAGGTCTCGCAACCCCGCTGGGTCTGGTTTAACCAGATCGTTGCGAATTAATCGTCAAAGGCCACGAGACGTTACTGGCAGTAACACAGGTGATGGGGAACAAACACACGATCACAAACGCATTTCCCCGTCTTGGGGAGGCGCGACTATACAGGGCTCACGTGAAAAATACCAGCGCCTGGATGACAATTGAATTGGTGACACGCCGTTGCAATCACCCGAGACACTGTATTGTCCGAGGACTTAACAGGGGCGGGCATACAGCCACCAGTAAGGGCCCGCGTTTTCGCAACTAAGCACTTAGCGCTGGGCCAGCACGCTGGCCAGGGCATTTGCAAACCTCATTCGATCCCTCTTGCTAAATGCATCAGGCCCACCCGTTTGCACGCCGCTACTTCGCAGTGAGTCCATAAAATCCCTCATGTTCAAGCGTTGCCCAATGTTTTCTTTTGTATATTTTTCGCCACGCGGATTAAGAACGGCACACCCTTTATCGACAAGCTCCGCCGCCAGAGGAATATCCTGCGTTATCACAATGTCACCTGTATTGGCATGCTCGACGATATAGTTGTCGGCAACATCAAAACCGGGTGCCACCTTTACTGCGCTGATAAATGAAGAACGAGGTACCTGAAGTAACTGGTTCGCGACTAACGTCATAGTGGTCTTGGTTCTCTCAGCCGCCCGATAAAGGATCTCTTTAATCGCTGTAGGTGACGCATCGGCGTCCACCCAGATCCTGCGTTTTGTCTTCGTCACGCTCAGAACTGAATCAAACTCAAGTTACCAGTTATCGGCGGCCTATAAACAACATGAGCGCACAATAGTATTTAATGAGGGACTAGACCACTGACGTCTTCGGATACGCCTGAACGATTGATTTTTGGTGGGCCGTGCAGGGATCGAACCTGCGACCACCTGATTAAAAGTCAGATGCTCTACCGACTGAGCTAACGGCCCGGAAGGGTGCGCATTATACCCGCTCACCTTTACGGTGAGCAGAGCGTGAAAGCGATGGTATTGGGGGATTACTTTGCCGAAGGCAAGAGTCGAAGGTCTGCAAGCGACTGGCGCAGAGAACTCCAGAAACCGTCGTCCAGCATGTAGTACTGGACTTTCATAGTCAGCGCAGATCCCAGCATGATCGATAGCAGCGCAACCAGCGAGCCCAGGGCCAGGGTCGACATGCCCGAGACCCCCTGTCCGATGGTGCAGCCAAAAGACAGCACGCCCCCGAATCCCATCAGGACGCCCGCAACCAGATGATTGCGCATATCGGCCCGATTGGCAAAGGCCTCGACACGAAAATTCCCGGAAAAAACAGCGTAAAGAAAGGAACCCACGATTATGCCGAGCACAACAGCGATACCGAAATTGATCTCGGCGCCTGTCCAGGTCATCAGGTAGTTAACGGTATTTCCCGTCGGCGCAATGAAGGTCACTGCCTCAACGGGAACAGGCTCGAAGTCATCGTTGCCGATCACGCCGGTCACATACCAGGCGCCCACCACCAGTGCCCCGATGGTGGCACCCGCGAGGATGTTGTCTCCGCTGGCACGAAATTCCTTGTCCTTGAACGCATACCCGATGGTTCCCAGACCCAATACCAGCGTAACGGCTATTGCCATCCATTCCGTTGACGCCCCTGCGAGGTGCGCCAGAATGGTTTCGATGCCCTGATTACTGATCCCCTGTGCTTCAAGGTCTATTGAAAGTGGTCCAAAGACGTCGATACGCACCGGCGCCAGCAGCCCGCGCAACGTTGTGTATGCGGTAATCGCCATGACAATCAAAACGACCAGCGACTTGAGATTGCCTCCGCCGACCCGTACCAGGGTACGCTGACCACAGCCGGCGCCGAGGGTCATCCCTACGCCAAAGAGAAATCCCCCGATCAGAAAACCTGTCCAGCCGAAACTAGTGCCACGATACATGGTCCCATCGAAGTCGACCCACCCCAGCTGAACCATTGCCTGGGAACCCAGAATCGCAATGCCGATAGAGAGCATCCAGGCCCTAAAGCGCACCCGCGACCCCATATTGATCCAGTCGCTGATCGATCCCATGACGCAAAAATGTGTCTTGTTGGCAACGACCCCAAAAACAAGTGCGCCGAGAAACCCCAGGAGGGAAACCTTATGGACAACGGACCATTCTTCAATCATCTTTGTTATCTACCAGGGTAAGAAAAAGTGCACGATAGCGCGTATGACTATATCGAAATTCTCAAACCCTTAACAAAGGGATCACAAGAAAAGGGTTATACGGGTATAAAACACTCCACAGGGTGCAGGTTTAGCGCCCTTTCCACTGAGGCTTTCTTTTTTCAGCGAAAGCCTTAGCGCCCTCGAGTTGGTCCTCACTGGAATACAGTTTGTCGATCGTTGGAAACTGTCTGCCGGTAATCCCGTCCAGCGCATCCTGAAACCGCATGTTCTCTGCGGCTCTTGAAACTTCCTTGATTGTGGCAAATACCAGGGGCGGCCCGTCAGCCAGCGTCGCGGCCAGTTCGTGGGCGCGCTCAAGAAGTCTGGCAGCCGGTGTGACTTCGTTGACGAGTCCCCACCGGTGCGCTTCGGGCGCGTCCATCCACCTTCCGGTAAAGAGCATTTCCATCGCAATGTGCCAGGGGATGCGTTTGGGCAGTTTCAGGGTAGCCGCATCGGCAATCGTCCCGGAATTAATCTCGGGCAGCGCAAATGTTGCATGCTCTGCGGCCAGGATGATATCGGCCGACAGCGCCCATTCCAGGCCACCGCCGCAACAGATTCCGTTGACTGCGGCGATGACCGGTTTGTTGAGATCGGGCAGCTCCTGCAGCCCGCCGAAACCGCCCACACCGTAGTCGCTATCGACCGCCTCACCCTCAGCGGCAGCCTTGAGATCCCACCCCGGGCAGAAGAACTTCTCACCGCCGCCGGTGATGATGGCGACCCGCAGTTCAGGGTCATCGCGAAATCCTGCGAAAACGTCTCCCAGTTGGCGGCTGGTCGCGACATCGATCGCATTTGCCTTCGGTCGGTCCAGCGTCACCTGAAGGACAGCTCCCCGTCGATCGGTGAGCACGCTTTTGTTACCCATTGATTGGCGCCTCCGTCATGCGTGATCAGTTCAGTTCCAGCAGATCTCTTCCATTCGGACCCGATGGCGAAGGCAATACGCATTGTCTTCGCGGCAGGACTCGAAAGATTCGCGCACGGTATCCTGGCGGATGTCTCCCTCGCAGTACCGGTGGTAGGAAAACGACATCATCGCGTCCACAAAACCGTCGAAACTCTCGTAGCAGTCTTCGTTTAAATAGTACTGTCGTCTTCGCTGCGGCGAACGGGACTGGACCAGCTCCTCCACAACTTGCGCCGCTTTTTCCTGAACCTCGGTTTCGTCATGAAACGTGTGTGATACCTGCTGCCAGTTCCCCACGGGTTCCGGCTCAATGACAAAGAGCCTGCCGTTTTCTTTAAGCACCCGCCGTGCCTCTGTCAGGGCAGACGCCATCAGGTGTTCCGGCACATGGTGCAAGGACCAGTGGAACACCGCGATATCGAAGGCTCCGCTTGCGAGCGGTATTGCGCCCGCGCTTGCCTGCACCCGCCATGCCCGGGATCCGCGGCCCACCAGAGGGTCGATACCGGTTACGGCATAACCATGCTGCGCCAGCGTGTCACTGAGTTCCCCTTCACCGCAACCGATATCCAGAAGCGCTCCCGTGGCCTCACCCAAAAACTCAAGCAAGGCATCGATCGGTTTGGCGACGGATGCTTTTGCAGGATCTGCACTCAATAAAGACATAGGCTACGATGCTCGCGCATATTGCAGTACGGCGTCAACGGCGCACACGCCTTTCCCTTCAGGACGGACCAGTAAGGGGTTGATCTCAAGTTCCATCAGTGTGTCTCTATGCTTTAAGGAAAAATCCGACAGGTTCTGCAAGGCTTCAAGCAGCGCGGACATGTCTGCAGGCCTGCCTCCCCGGTAGCCTTTGAGCACGGGGCTGATCTTAAGTGACCTGATCGCCTGCTCAAATCCTTCTCTTTGAGTCGGCAGCAGCAACACCTTGCGGTCAGCCAGCAACTCGGCATGGATACCGCCGCTGCCGACCATGATCCACGGGCCGATGACCGGATCCTGACGCACACCCACGATCAACTCGCAGACGGCATCGGTCACCATCTCCTCAACGAGAAGCTGAGGATATCGGGCGAACAGCGTTTTCGCCGCTTCGATGAGGGTATCCATCCCGCCAATATCAATGATGACTGTCCCGGTATCGCTCTTGTGCGCCAGCCCCGAGTCGCAGGCTTTTAATACCAGAGGAAACGTTAACGACTCTGCAGCCACCTCAAGCGCTGCAAGGGAATCCACCCGCTCGCCGCGGGGAACGTCGATTCGCGCAGAGGCGAACTCACGCTTAGCCTGCCATTCATCGAGACTTTCAGGGCGTCCTTGTGGGTGCGGGCCCGGCCCGGGCAGCGTCATGCCGGCAGGAGACCTGCGCCAGGCAGCGCCGATCTGCACAGCCGCCTGCGCTGCATCCAGCGCCTGCCGAATACCGCACAACGGCACGATTCCCTTATCCATCAGGCCGGTTGCAACCGGCTCTGGCAGACTCTCCGGGAGACTCGCCACCACTGCGGTTGCGGCGCCGGTCTTATCCACGGCCCTGGTGATTGCGTTAACCGCGGGATCCCAGGTCTCAACGTTGCATCGGTCTTCACGCGGAAAGTCCAGTACCAGCATGGACAGATCAAACCCGCAGGCCAGCATGGCGCTGTAGGTTGCAAAAAGATCCTCTTCCTTGTTCCAGGCGAAGGTATGGTAGTCGAGCGGGTTCGAGACACTCACGAGTTCGTGAACCGTCGCCGCGACAGAATCGTGCTGATCCCGGGTCAGTTCCGGGAATACGACACCGCGTCCCGAAGCGGTATCCGCCATCAGTGACGCCTCACCCCCGGAGCAGCTCATGGAACAGAGCCGGTTGCCCTTGAGCGGTCCGTGCACATGAAGCAGCTTAAGACTCTCGATCAGGGTATCGAGGTCCTGCACTCTTGCGATGCCGAGCCTTTCCAGCAGCGCGCCCGCGGCTTCATCCGACCCCGCCATCGATGCCGTATGCGAACGGGTAATCCTGGCGCCTTGCGCACTGACCCCCGATTTGACCACCACTACCGGCAGGCGCCGCTCGTGCGCCCGGCGCATCACCTTGGCCAGCGCCTGCACATCAGGAAAGCCTTCGATATAAAGCCCTACCGCGGTCACCCGATCGTCTTCGACGACGGTCTCAAGCACGCCGGCAAGATCGGTCTGTGCCTGGTTACCGAGCGCCACCAGGTACGCGATCGGCAGGGCCCGGCACTGCATGGTGAGATTGATACCGATGTTGCTGCTCTGGGTGAGCAATGCAACACCCCGGTCAACCCGCTGGCCCCCATGCTGGTCGGGCCACAACAGCGCACCGTCCAGATAATTGATAACCCCGTAGCAGTTGGGACCAAGAATCGGCATCTCGCCTACCGATTGGACCAGTGCCTCAGTCAGCGCCTCGCCATCGGATACCTCGCTGAAGCCGGAGGCATAACAGACCGCTCCGCCGGCACCCTTGTGCGAGAGGCTGCGTACAATATCGATCGTGATATGGCGGTTAACGCCGATAAAGCTCGCGTCGGGACTGCCGGGGAGTTCCTCCACACTTTCGAAACAGCGATAACCCTCGACTTCCGACGCGCTCGGGTGGACCGGCCAGATATCTCCGGCAAATGCCATGCGCCTGCATTGCCGTATGACTTCACGGGCCTCACGGCCGCCAAATACCGCGATACTGGCCGGTTGAAGAAGGCGCTTTAAGGACAAGGGCAGAAGGTCAGGTCCAGCGGGGGCGCAGCATGTCTCGGGAAATAATATGCCGCTGAATCTCGCTGGTCCCCTCCCAGATCCGCTCAACCCGGGCATCACGCCAGATACGTTCCAGTGGAAGATCTGACATCAGACCCATTCCCCCATGTATCTGGATCGCCTCGTCTGCGACATAGGCGAGCATCTCGGTAGCGTGCAGCTTGGCCATTGCGTAGTCGGTATCGGTCGCAGTGCCCTGATCGGTCTTCCAGGCTGCCTTGAGCGTCAGCAGTTCGGCCGCTTCAAGCTGCATCTTCATCTCAGCCAGTTTGAAACCTACACCCTGAAAGCGGCCAATGAACTGTCCGAACTGCTTACGCTCGGCGGCCCAGTCGGTCGCGTGCTCCAGTGCGCGGTAAGCCCGGCCGAGACACATCGCCGCCACCTGCAGCCGGGTGGCGCCCAGCCATTCGTTGGCCACATTGAAGCCCTGGTGCTCAGCGCCCAGCATCTGCGATGCCCGAATCCGGCAGTTTTCAAATTCAAGGATGCAGTTGTGATAACCGCGGTGAGAGACACTGTGATATCCCCGGCGCACGGTGAACCCGGGTGTTCCCTTATCCACCAGAAATGAACTGATCAGTTTTCGCGGGCCACGCGATGAGGCTTCTTCGCCGGTTGCCGCAAAGAGAATCACGAAATCGGCAATATCGGCGTGGCTGATGAAATGCTTGGTGCCGTTGATCACGTAATCATCGCCATCGCGCTCGGCGCGGCACTGCATCGAACGAAGATCCGAACCCGCACCGGGCTCCGTCATTGCCAGGCAGTCGGTCTTCTCGCCCCGGATACACGGCAACAGATAGCGGTCCCGCTGCTCACCGACACAGGCCTGGAGGATATTGCTGGGCCGACCGACCAGATACTGAAGGGCAAAGTTGGCCCGGCCGAGTTCGCGCTCTACCAGGGAAAGCGAAACACAATCGAGGCCGCCGCCGCCGAGGTCCTCTGGCATGTTGGCTGCGTAGAAGCCCTGGGCAAGCGCGCGTTCGCGGATCTGCTGGGCAAGTTCGGGGCGAACGGCATCGGCCGACTCCACTTCATCCTCGTAGGGATAAAGTTCCTTTTCGGTAAATGCGCGGGCGCTGTCGACCAGCATCTGCTGTTCTTCACTCAGCGAAAAATCCATCCGTGTCTCCTGCCGTCGTTGCCAAGCGGTTCAGCCCGCGCCTTCCTGCGCCGCCCCGCGAATGCGCTGCTGATGCGCGTTGAGTACGGCGCCCGCACCGAGATTGCGCTTTTGCAGCGACTCAATGATGCCGATCAATGCATCGTCACGCACCTGCTCCATTTCGTCAAGACTCAGAGTCCCTGACATTTCCTCGCATCCGGAATGCATTTTGTCCGCCAGCGCATCCGTGATCTCAGGTGGCTCGAGACGTGTCCAGGGAAATAGCGACGGATCAAAGTGTTTGAGGAACTGCCCCATTCCTCCCGGCTGCGCGGCCAGATGAAAAATCTGGCAGGCGCCCCACAGCGCCCAGCGCAGGCCGGGTCCGTAGCATATGGCGGCATCAAGTTCTTCGGGCGTTGCTGCGTCGTCGTTAACCAGGTGCAGAATCTCCCGCCACAAGGCCTCCTGCAGACGATCGGACAGAAATCCGGGGACCTCAGTGCGCACCTTAAGCGGATACATGCCGAGAGCGCGATAGACCTCTACAGCACGGTCGACGCTGCCGGCAGTGGTTTTTTCGCCGCCAAGCACCTCGACCAGGGGCAGCAGATACACCGGGTTGAAGGGGTGTCCCACCAGGACACGTTCCGGGTGAAGACACTGCGACTGGAATTCACTGGGCAGAAGGCCGGAAGTACTTGAGGCGATCAGAGTCTCTCGCGGGGCTGCTGCATCGATCTGCGCATGCAGGCGGGTCTTAAGATCAATCCGCTCGGGTGCGCTTTCCTGGATAAACTGCGCTTGCTCAGCGACGGTCTCGACAGAATCACAGAATGCCAGACGCTCCATTGAAGCCTTGGGATGCAGCCCGGTTCGTTCCAGAACCGGCCAGATTTGACCGAGTTTCTTTTCAAGATGGGTTTTCGCACCCGCTCCAGGATCGTAAGCAAGCACATCAAGGCCGCTCGCCAAGGCACGTGCGGCCCACCCCGCACCGATAATTCCGGTACCGACAATGCCAAAAGTGCTGACGATTTCCATCGTTTCTCCTTCCGTTAGTCCGTTACGGAAAATCTTTAAAAAGAAAAAGTCGTGGCCCAATGTATGCCGGTGGGGAATTTCACCTGATACGTCTTGGGGTGGGCGTTCTGACTGCGACACCCGCTAGCAGAAAATGCGGCTTTTGCGCCTAGTCAGTTCCGAAAGGGCCAAAGCGCACTTCAGGCTTTGGCTACCGCGCGGCGGCGGTAATCAGGCAAATGCGGGGTGCAGGAAACCGGGAGGCGTTGCCGACCCGGAGCCGTCAAACGAGACCGTTTCCCAGCAGTCCTGGCGCTGCCCGAGTTCACGAAGGAGGCGGTTGTTGAGGCCATGCCCGGATTTGTGGGCATAAAAACTGCCGATCAGTGGGCAACCCAGCAGGTAAAGATCACCGATGGCATCGAGAATTTTGTGCTTTACGAATTCATCGCCGTAGCGAAGCCCGTCATCATTCATCACCCGGTAGTCATCCATGACGATCGCATTGTCCAGACTGCCGCCGCGGGCGAGTCCGACTTCCTGCAATGCTTCGACGTCCTGAAGAAATCCAAATGTCCTAGCGCGGCTGACTTCTTTGGCAAAAGAAATCTCGGACAGATCGACCGTTGCCTGTTGTGCAGATGACTGCATGGAAGGATGATTAAAGTCGATACTGAAACTGACCCTGAACCCGTCATAAGGTTCAAAGCGTGCCCACTTGTCTCCGTCCTTTATCTCTACAGGCTTGCTGATGCGGATGAACTGTTTGGCCGCCGACTGCATCTCGATTCCGGCGGACTGAATAAGAAACACAAAGATGCCGGCACTGCCATCCATGATCGGAACTTCATCAGCATCGAGCTCGACAATGACATTGTCGATATGCAGACCGGCAAACGCCGACATCAGATGCTCTACCGTGGAGACGCGGACACCGTTATGCTCGAGGGTGGTCGACAGCCGTGTGTCGCTCACACGGTCAAGAGAGGCTGGAATTTCTACAACCGGATCGAGATCGACCCGGCGGAACACAATCCCGGTATTAACAGGCGCCGGGCGAAGCGTCAGGTAGACTTTCTTTCCGGTGTGCAGACCGACGCCGGTCGCGCCGATGACATTTTTTAACGTTCTTTGCCGAATCATCCTGCCTGATTTCCCGGTATTTCGGGCTTTTACACACTTTCGCTGTGTGAATTGACATCATTTTACACGGAAAAATCAGAAATTAGGACTTTTTTTGAAATATTTTTACCCTTTTTTTTGCAGAATTTACCTGATAAGGCTGTTTCGGGTCTGTACCACCTGAATTCTGGTCAGTCTGCCTGTCTTCGGAGGAACGCCGGGACGTCCAGGTAGTCCATGTCTACAGCGGCATTACCCTGGGCATCGACATCACCTGCCGCCCGCGGCCGCCGGCGAATCACCGTGGGCTGGTCGTAGTCGATAGCCTCTGGCGCGTCCTCCTCGATGCCACCGTCTTTTACCAGACTGATCTGCGGTGCCTGACGGATACCGGTGGCTACCATCGTGACGCGCAGTTCATCCTCCATTTCCGGATCGAGCACGGTGCCGATGACAACCGTACCGTCTTCGGATGCATATTCATTAACGATTTCACCCACCTGGGCAAACTCATCGAGCTGCATGTCCGGGCCGGCCGAAACATTCACCAACAGCCCTTTCGCGCCATGAATATCGACCTCTTCCAGCAACGGACTCGAAACCGCGGCTCGGGCCGCCGTCATCGCCCGGTCCGGCCCGGCGGCTGTTGCCGATCCCATCATCGCCATACCCATCTCCGCCATGACGGTGCGGACATCAGCAAAGTCGACGTTAATGAGGCCGGGACGCGTAATCAGTTCGGAGATACCCTGCACGGCATTGAAGAGCACTTCGTTCGCCTTGCCGAAAGCTTCGAGCAGTGTCACGTTACCGCCCATGACCTCCATGATGCGCTCATTGGGTATGATGATCAGTGAGTCGACCAGTTCTCCAAGCTCCTTGATCCCGTGATCCGCAGCGGCAATCCGCTTTTTGCCCTCGAATCCAAACGGGCGGGTGACCACGGCGACGGTGAGGATACCTTTCTCCCGCGCAAGCTGCGCCACGACTGGCGCGGCGCCTGTCCCGGTACCGCCCCCCATGCCGGCTGTCAGGAAGACCATGTCGGCCCCCTCAAGCGCCGCCGCGATCTTGTCACGATCTTCCGATGCGGCCTGCCGGCCGACCTCCGGATTTGAGCCGGCACCAAGGCCCCGGGTCAACCCTTCCCCGAGCTGCATTACCTTGGAAACACCAGAGCGGTGAAGCGCCTGCGCGTCAGTATTGGCGTTGATAAATTCAACCCCCTCAAGGCTGGCCGATAACATGTGGTCGACGGCGTTCCCGCCACCGCCACCGATTCCTATGACCTTGATAACGGCCTGCTGGCCAGAGACTTCCATGAGTTCAAACATAACAGTTCTCCTCAGAGTGGGGTTGAACGAAAAGAAATGGCTGTACTAGTAACAACATAAAAAATCTGATCACTGGAAGTGGATTCTTTGCAGGGAGGTACATGCTCAGTCCTCTTTCCAGTGGGCGGAAAACCAGCGTTTCATCTTGTTGACCAGTTCTGCGGCGGGCGCAGTGGCGAGCCTTCGGCCGCTGATCTTCTGCTGGGTCGGGTGCTCAAGACCAAACAGCACCAGACCGACCCCGGTTGCATATGAGGGGTTGCGAACCACCTCGCTCAGCGCGCCGACATACTGGGGTACGCCAAGGCGCACCGGCATGTGAAAAATTTCCTCGGCAAGTTCGACCATTCCGGTCAGCTTGGCGCTGCCTCCTGTGAGGACGATGCCGGTCCCAAGCAGTTCCTCGTATCCGCTACGCCTTAATTCGGCCTGAATGAGCAGGAAGAGTTCCTCTACCCGCGGTTCGATAACGTCGGCCAGCGTCGTGCGCGCGAGTTTCCTTGGGGCCCGCTCACCGACACTCGGGGTATCGATCATTTCTCCTTCGGGAGCCAGTTGCGCCAGCGCTGTGCCGAATTTCTTTTTAAGCTCTTCTGCGGCCTGCGTCGGGGTGCGCAAAGCCACCGCGATATCGTTGGTCACCTGATCGCCCGCAACCGGCAGCACCGCCGTATGCCGGATCGCGCCATCGGTGAATACCGCGATATCGGTCGTCCCGCCCCCGATGTCGGCCATGCAGACGCCGAGTTCCCTTTCGTCCTCGTCGAGCACGGCATAACTCGAGGCAATTTGTTCAAGCACGACGTCCTCCACCTCGAGTCCGCAGCGGGTAATACACTTGACGATGTTCTGTGCTGCGCTGACGGCCCCGGTGATGATATGCACCTTTGCCTCAAGGCGGACCCCGCTCATCCCAATCGGCTCGCGGATACCCTCCTGACCGTCGATGATGAAATCCTGCGGGAGGATGTGCAGTACCCGCTGGTCGTTGGGAATCGCCTGGGCCTGCGCCGCATCTAATACCCGTTCGACATCTTCCGCGCTCACCTCATCACGGTTCTTGATCGCGGCAATCCCGTGTGAGTTCATGCTGTTGATGTGGGCCCCGGCGATGCCGGCGTAGACTGAACTGATTCTGCATTCGGCTGTGAGCTCTGCCTCTTCTACCGCCTGCTGGATCGACTGCACCGTCGAATCAATATTGGCCACCACCCCTTTGCGTAATCCACGGGATGGTTGCTGTCCCACACCCAGTATCTCGATCTCGTCGCCCTCACTCACCTCTGCAACAACCGCCAGCACTTTGGAGGTCCCGATATCCAGTCCGACGATAATTTCGTTAGCGGGTTTCTTGGTCATGGCGTTACGATCAACCCCTAGTTTCCTGAAAGCCCGGCCAACTGCACAGGCGCCTGAACCGGGTCCTGATGCCACCGCACGGCAAAGCCGTTGGCATACCGCATATCGACTTTGGCGATGAGATCAACCTTGCCGCGTAGGGCGATGGAATAGCTGCGCGCAAAACGGTCTACTTTTTCAACGACCCCATCGCGGCCGAACAAAATTGAGAAGTGCACATCCGCCAACGCGCCCTGGGGCTGCAGTACCAGCGCCCAGCGGCCGGCCTTGTTGACCGACAACTCCAGGGGCGCAAGTCCGACTTCCTGCAGCAGCGGGAAAATCGAGAAGAAGACAGCAACCAGGGTCTCCCGCTGCACTTTAGGGCCGCGAAGGACTGGCGATACCGGCAGAATCTGCGTCGGTGCCAGGTTGATATAACTGTCGGCAGATATCTCGTCAGGATCGTCAAGATTCTGAAAGCGTGCCATCGCCTGGGTCTCGACAATGCCAAGCTCCAGGGCATCAGGCCAGACCCGGCGCACCATTGCCTGGTAGATACCGGGCAGTGTTTCGAGAGCCGCCTCAATCCGATTGAGATCCACGTTAAGGTAATTCCCCTGTATGCTGCGCCACGCTGTCCGTTCAACGATGCCACGGTCAACATGCGCGAGGGGGGTAGCGACGGTGACTTTTTCGAAGGTGAAGTAACCGGATCGGATGATCTGGTCTGCGGCAAGCGCAGTGACCAGCAGCACAGCCAGTACGGCGATGCACTGCCAACGACGCATACGGGCAGACCCGGTATCCGGTGTATCCGAAGATGCCGTCGCGTTTGACACAGGACGCAACTCCGGGAGACCGATGCTGTCGATGCTCATTGATGCTCCCCCACAAACTGCACCTCCGGCTCGAGAACCACACCCGCGCGATCAGCGACCACCTCTCGCACCTTGTCGATGAGTGTCTCGATGTCCCGCGCCGAGGCCTGCTGGTCATTGACAATAAAGTTCGCGTGCTGCGTCGAGACGGTGGCGCCACCGAATCGCATGCCTTTAAGACCCGCAGCCTCGATCAGCCGCGCCGCATGGTCATTCGGTGGGTTCCGGAAGACCGACCCCGCACTGGATTGGCCAACTGGCTGACTTTCTGCACGTTTTTCCAGAAGTGAGCGGACGGTGATGTCCTTACTTTCTTCTGACCCTTCGCGAAGCTGGAAGCAGCCTGCGGTGAACCAGTGCCCCTTTGGAATCTCTACCTTTCGGTAAGAAACCGTAAACGACTGAGCCTTGAACCTGTGGAAGGCACCTTCACGATCAACCAGCTCTACCTCGTCGACGAGACCCCAGGTCTCAGAACCGAAAGCCCCGGCGTTCATCGCGAGCGCACCTCCCATAGTCCCGGGGACACCGGCGAGAAACTCAGCCCCGATCCAGCCCTGCTTTGTGGCGAACCGTGAAAAGCGTGCACAGGAGACACCCGCCTCGGCCAGCACACGCCCGTGCCCGAGGTCCGTCAATGCACGAAGCCCCCGATGTGCTGCGATCACGGCACCGTCGAAACCGCCGTCACGTACCAGCAGGTTGCTGCCGAGGCCAAGCCAAAGGATCGGTACCTCTTCATCCAGGCCCTGCAGAAATGCCGTCAGATCATCGCGATCTTCGGGTTCGAAAAAGTAACGGGCCGGGCCGCCGACCTTCCAGCTGGTATGCTCCGCCATCGGCTCCCCGCGCCGGATAGCGCCTCGAACCCCTTCGAATGCCGTCTGTTTACCTGCAGTCATTGCCATACTCACCCGTAGGTTCCCTCCTGTAACCGCACCGGCGGAGCCAGCTCGCGTGCGGCCCGGCCGATATCGCCCGCGCCCAGCGTCAGGACAACATCACCATCGCGCAGCAGCGGCATAAGAGCATCTTTCAGCTGGTCGAGTTCAGGAACAAACACCGGATCAGTGCCTCCACGGGCCCGGATCGAACGGCACAGGGCCCGGCCATCTGCCCTCGGTATCGGCTTTTCGCCAGCGGCGTAGACCTCGGTAATGACCAGACACGGAACACTGCCCAGTAAGGCGCTGAAGTCATCCAGAAGTTCCTGCGTCCGGGTGAAACGGTGGGGCTGGAAAACCACCACCTTTCGCCGATCGGGCCAGCAACCTTTTGCTGCCGCCAGCGTCGCCTCGATTTCCCGGGGATGGTGTGCGTAGTCGTCAACAAGCAACGCCCGGCCTGAGTCGAGAACCAGATCCCCGAGAATCTCAAACCGGCGATCAATGCCGGCAAAACCCCGAAGGCCTTCGGCAATGGCATCGGCAGCAATGCCGACCTTGTCAGCCACTGCAATGGCCCCAAGTGCGTTTCGGACGTTATGCAGACCCGGAAGGGCAAGATCAACTTCTATGCTCGTTCCGTCCATGAGCGCGACTTCAAACTGCATTCGGGTACCCTTGTGCCGAATGTTGGCCGCTTGATAGTCAGCGCCCGCTTCCACGCCGTAGGTGACAACGGGTCTGCGAATATGAGATCGAAGATCACGGACAACGGGATCATCCGAGCACAGCACGGCCAGCCCGTAAAACGGCAGGTTATGCAGAAAACTTCGGAAAGTATCGGTGAGCTGATCAAAGTCACCGCTGTAGGTCGCCATGTGGTCGGTATCGATATTGGTAACGACCGCGATATGGGGCTGCAGATGCAGAAAAGATGCATCACTCTCATCGGCTTCCGCAATCAGCCACCGACCGTTGCCAAGACGCGCATTACCTGCCTCGCTCTTCACCAGGCCGCCTATCAGAAACGTCGGATCCAGTTGCGCCTCGACAAACACAGCCGCCACCAGGCTTGTTGCGGTTGTCTTGCCGTGGGTCCCGGCGACTGCAATGCCGTTGCGAAAGCGCATGAGCTCTCCGAGCATCTGCGCCCGGGGTACGACCGGGGTACCCTGTTCCGCTGCGGTGACGACTTCCGGATTGTTGCTTCCTACCGCGTTGGAGACAACCACCACATCAGCGCCTTTCACGTAATCGGCATCATGACCAAGCCAGACCTGCGCTCCCTTTTGGGATAAGGTCCGGGTCGCCATTGATTCGACCTGGTCAGACCCGCTGACGCTGTACCCCTGATCGATCAGGACCGAGGCGATCCCGCTCATCCCGGCACCGCCGATACCGACGAAATGAACATGGCGGACAAACTCACGCATGAGCAAGCTCCAGGCAATGGCTCACCACCTCAGCGGTCGCATCCGGCCGGGCGAGCGAGCGGGCCGCCTGACCCATTTTCGCCAGCGCGATTCGATCCTGGGTCAGGCTGTCGATCCCCTGGGCGAGGCGGCTTGGATCAAGTTCCGAGGCATGGATCACCACGGCGCCTCCCGTGCGTGACAGCACATCGGCATTGGCAGCCTGATGATTCGACGCGGCATAAGGAAAGGGCAGCAATATTGACGGCAGGCCCGCTGTGCACAATTCAGTAACGGTCATAGCGCCCGACCGGGCAATGACCAGATCGGCATCGCGGTAGGCCGAAGCCATGTCCTCGATAAACGGGACCACCTGCGCCGATATTTGCGCATCCGCGTAGGCCCGGCGAACGCGCTCATCGTGACCGGGGCCGCACTGATGGGTAATGGTCAATTGTGATCCGCACCGGGACTGGCGCAGTGCCTGCGGCACCAGTTCATTGATCGACCGGGCACCCTGACTGCCGCCCAGCACCAATAGCCGCAGCGGCCGCGATGCATTGGTCGGAAAGGCTGTCGATTGCGGCTGGCTGATCTCTTGCCGGACCGGATTTCCCGTCCATCGGGCCTTTGCGCCCAGGTGATCGACGTCTTTGAAACCTGTCAGGATTCTTTTTGACAGCGGAGCCAGCAGGCGGTTCGTCACACCGCACACGGCGTTGGCTTCATGGATAACGAGCGGCCGGCGCAGCAGCCACGCGGCAATGCCGCCGGGGCCTGCCGCAAATCCACCCATGCCCAGTACGGCATTGGGAAGACGGCGGCGCATCACCGTCATGGCCTGGCTGACCGCTTTCAGCAGCATCCACGACATGCTGAGTTTTCTCAGCCAGGAGGTGCCGACCAATCCTTTCACATCGAGCCACTCAATATCGAATCCCGCTACCGGCACGATCCGGGCCTCAAGCCCTCTACGGGTACCCAGCCAGACGACATCAACGCCCTGATCACGCAGGTGTTCAGCCACGCTGAGCGCCGGATAAACGTGCCCACCAGTTCCGCCCGCCATGATCATCACAGTGGTCAATGCGCCCCCACGCGGCCTTTGGAAAGACTGTGTTCAATAGAGACCAGAAGACCAAAGGCCAGTCCGTTGATCAGCATGCTGCTGCCCCCGTAACTCATGAGCGGCAGGTTCAGGCCCTTGGTCGGTACCAGGCCAAGGTTGACCGCGAAATGGAACATCACCTGAACAATCAGCAGCAGGCCGATTCCCTGCGCAAGGCGGGCCCCGAAAAACGCTTTCGCCTGGGCAGCACGGCTAGCCAGGTTAAAGATCCGCCAGAGGACGAAGCCATAAAGGCACAACAGACCCGCCACGCCAACCAGCCCCAGCTCTTCTCCTACCACCGCGATCAGAAAATCATTGCTGGCATGCGGCAGGTAAAAAAGTTTCTGCACGCTTGTACCCAAACCCGCGCCGAACCACTCACCGCTGCCCAGCGCGATCAGGGCCTGGACCAGTTGAAAGCCTGACCCATAGGGATCAGCCCAGGGATCAATGAAGCTCGCCACCCGGTCCATCCGGTAATCGGCGGCCATGATCAGCACCGCAACCGCACAGACTGCTACCGCGATCGCACCCAATATGTAGCGCAGCGGGGTGCCCGCGAGGAACATCATGCCCAGGGTCACCATCATGATCACCGCAGTACATCCAAGATCGGGTTCCAGCAGCAGCAATACACCGAGCGTACCGGCCACCGCGGTCGGCACCAGGATGCTGGCCCGAAAGGACTCCATCGCCGATGCATGGCGCACGAAATGGTCTGCGAGAAAGAGTACCGTCAGGACCTTAATGAGTTCCGACGGCTGAAAGTGCAGCGGCCCCAGGGGTAGCCATCGGGTGCTCCCGTTGACCTCATGTCCGATGCCGGGAACCAGTATCAAGGCAAGCAGCGCAGCACCCAGGGCCAGCAGCAGCCGGGTCGAGCGCTGCCACAAGGTGAGCGGTACGCAGGCAGCGGCAACACCTACGACAAGACCCAGCGTGATACCGAAAACATGCTTGGCCAGAACTGCCATCCCGCCGCCAATGCCGCCATGTGTGCCGATGGCAGCGGAAAACACCATGACGATGCTTAAGGCAAGCAGTACGGCGACGGGCGCCACTAACAACGGGTCCGCACTCGACAGTCGGCGCGGCATCTGCCCGTTGATATCGACAACGTTCATCCGATCATCTCCCGGACCAGGCTGGAAAAGGCCTCGCCGCGATGGGCGAAATCCTTGAACATGTCAAAGCTCGCACAGGCAGGTGAGAACAGCACCGCATCACCGGTCTGTGCCCAGCGTGCTGCGAGTCTCACGGCCTGGGGAAGATCATCCGCCAGCGTCACCGGAACCCGATCGCCGATCGCCGCGGCGAGTGCCATACGGTCTTCGCCAATCAACAGAACCTGGCGGGCATAACGCTGTATGGCTTCGGCCAGGGGATTGAAGTCGGCCCCTTTAGACTGCCCACCGGCAATCAGCACCACCGGACGGTCCAGTCCGATAAGGGCTGCTTCTGCTGCGCCGGGATTGGTACTTTTGGAGTCGTTGATCCAGACAACACCGTTTCGCTCCAGGAGGGGCTCACACCGGTGTGCCAAACCGCGAAATGCCAAAAGCGCATCCAGGCCCGCTTGTTCAACGGGGTACCCGGCCGACTCAATGAGTGCAACAGCCGCCAGTGCATTCATCAGGTTGTGCCGGCCGGTCATGGAAAGCGATGCGACGGGCGCAATCCTTTTTTGCCCGCGAACCATCCATTCTTCACCCTCGGAATCGGCCGCAATGCCGTAGTCGCTTTCCCGTGAAGGGGCATCCAGGCCGAACGATACGGATTCGGCTGCGCCGGAAGTATCCATATCTTTCAAAACCGGGTCTTCCCGGTTCAGGACCGCAGCCCTCGCGCCGTCAAGAACCCGCTGCTTGGCCTTGAGATACTGCGTGATGCTCGCGTAACGATCCATATGATCCGGAGAAAGATTCAGGACGGCGGCGGCTCTCGCGTGCATTGAATCTGTGGTTTCGAGCTGGAAACTGGATAACTCCAGTACCACGAGTTCCGGAACGGGTCCGTCGAGAAGATCCAGTGCAGGCCTGCCGATGTTCCCCCCCACTTGTGCATTCAAACCCTGCGCCCGGAGCATTTCGCCCACCAGTGTCGTCACAGTGGTTTTCCCGTTCGAACCGGTGATCGCGAGAATCGGCACGGCACAGGCCCGCGCAAAAAGTTCAACATCACCTACGATCTCGATCTGCCGTTGCCGAATCTCCTGCAGTACCGGCTCTGACAGAGAGATCCCGGGACTGACAACAGCAAGATCAGCGTGATCCAGCATTGGGGGTGTGAACTTGCCCACCTGCAGAGGGATATTCGGGTATTGCCGGGCGAGTTCTGCGCGAAATGGCGGCACATCCCGGCTGTCCTGCACCTCAACGTCAACGCCCAGCCGGGCGAGGTATTTCACCGCCGAGAATCCGGAGGCACCCAGCCCAAACACGGCGGCCCGTTGCCAGGGAGTTGGGTTCAGAGTCGTTGCCAAAGCGTTCCCCATTGCCCGCTTACCTGACCTTGAGCGTTGCCAAACCAATCAGCACAAGGATCAGGCTGATAATCCAAAAACGCACCGTCACCTGTGGCTCCTTCCATCCCTTCTGCTCGAAATGGTGGTGCAAAGGTGCCATGCGGAATATTCGCCGACCGATCAACCGGAAAGATGCGACCTGCAGGACCACCGAGATTGTCTCGACAACAAATAAACCTCCCATAATCGCGAGTACAATTTCCTGGCGGACAATCACCGCAACTGTGCCCAGCGTTGCGCCGATGGCCAACGCTCCGATGTCACCCATGAACACCTGGGCCGGAAAGGTGTTGAACCACAGAAACCCGAGACCCGCTCCGACCAGAGCAGCGCAGATAATCAATACCTCTCCCGCGCCGGAGATAAAAGGAATCCCAAGATAGCCGGAAAAAAGAGCGTGGCCGGTGAGATAGGCAAACACACCTAACCCACCGGCCACTAAGACGCTTGGCAGAATCGCCAAACCGTCCAGGCCATCAGTCAGATTGACAGCATTGCTGCTGCCGGTAATCACAAACCAGGTTAGCAGGACAAATCCAAAACCCAATTCAATCGCAACGTCTTTGAATAGCGGCACAATCAATGCCGTTTCGGCTGCGGACTCGGCAGTCCAATAAAGCGCGAGCGCGGCGCAGAGTGCTGCCAGGCTTTGCCAGAAAAACTTTTGTTTGAAACTGATACCTCGAGAATCAGCACGCACAACTTTGATGTAATCATCTACCAAGCCGATTGCACCGAAGGCCGCGCAGACGAACAGGATGATCCAGATAAAACGATTGCTCAAATCTGCCCAGAGAAGTGTCGACAGAAGCACGGCCGCAAGAATCAGCACGCCGCCCATGGTGGGCGTATTTTTAGTCCGGTGGGTGCTTGGCCCGTCATCGCGAATCGGTTGTCGTGCACCGATCCGCTCCAGTCTCCGGATCAAGGTAGGGCCTACGATGAAGCTGAACAGCAATGCCGTCAGCACGCCGCAGATAGCGCGGAAAGACAGATAGCGGAATACGTTGAACACGCTGTACTCAAGAGCCAGTTGTTCAAAGAGGCTCTTCAGCACGCGATGGCTCCATCCTGCGCAACGCATACCAGCGCGTCCGCAACCTGTTCCATCCGGGCACTGCGTGACCCTTTGATCAGCACGGTCAGGCCCGGGCTGAGCAGTGTGCGGGCTGCCTTGATCAGGTCTTCGGCAGAATCGAAGCGGCGGGCATCATCGCCGAAGGCGTCGGCAGCAAGACCGGCGAGGTCCCCGCAGGTGAGGAGCAATTCAATGCCTGACTGACGGGCTTCCCGGCCTGCCTCTGCATGGAACTCCTCAGCGCGAGGCCCAAGTTCAGCCATGTCCCCCAGAATGAGCGCCTTGCGCCCTGGGCGTGCCGCCAGCGCCCGTATTGCCGCTTTAAGCGATGTCGGGTTCGCGTTGTAGGTGTCGTCAATCAGGGTCGAACCACGGGCACCGGCGCGGACCTGCAGCCTGCCCGGTTGCGCCTCCACCCGTTCAAGCCCGGTCCGGATCTCGTCAGCACTGCAGCCGCAGGCCCAGCCGACACTGGCGGCGGCCAGTGCGTTGGAGGCATTGTGCCGACCCAGCAGGTTCAAGCGAACCTCGAATTCTTCGTCGGGCAGACGGATCTCAACCGTCTGGCCTTCGCCGTCGGCGGTCACTTCACCACCGACCCGGGCACGGTTCTTAAGGCCAAATGTGATGGTCTGAAAAGCCTTTACCCGGGCTGCCCAGTAGGCCATGAAACGATCGTCAGCGTTGATGACCGCAGTACCGCCCGTCTGCAAGCCATGAAAAATCTCCGCTTTGGCTCTCACCACGCCCGCGAGGCTCCCCAGACCCTCAAGGTGTGCCAGTGCCGCATTGGTGATCAGCGCAGTGGTCGGCCTGGCCAGACGCGACAGGTAATCGATCTCACCGGGGTGATTCATTCCCATCTCGATCACTGCAAAGCGATGGCTGTCCCGCAGGCCAAGCAATGTCAGAGGCACACCAATGTGGTTGTTGAAATTGCCGGGGCTCGCATGCACCTCGCCGGATTCCGCCAGGATTGCGGCGATCATTTCCTTGACCATCGTCTTCCCATTGCTGCCGGTAACCCCGATCACCGGGATATCAAAACGCTTGCGCCACTGTGCTGCCAGCTGGCCGAGCGTAGCAGTCGTGTTCTCGACGACGAGTCCCGGCAGTGGGCCGCAGTCGGCTTGGCTGCCGAGCACCGCCGCCGCTCCCGCGCGGTGTGCGTCTTCGATGAAATCAGAGCCCTGGAAGCGTTCACCGTCCAGCGCCACAAAAAGCGCGCCCGGCTGCAGTGTCCGGGTATCGGTCGACACCGACGTGATTTGGACATCGGCTCCGATCAACTTCCCCCCAAGCAGCTCAGCAACGTCTTTCAGGTTGAACATGGCATCTTCCTCAGTATTTCCTCTGCAATAGCCTGATCACTAAACGGTATGGTCTGATCACCAACAATCTGACGGGTCTCATGACCCTTTCCGGCCACGACCACAAGATCCCGGGGCAACGCGTGCGCTATCGCGTAGGCGATCGCGAGACCGCGTTGTGGGATGCGCGCCTCGGCCGGCACACTCATCCCTTCGGCGATATCGGAAAGAATCCCGTCGGGGTCTTCACTCCTGGGATTGTCGTTGGTGATTACGATCCGGTCGGCGAGTTGGGATGCCTCTCGCCCCATCGCCGCCCGCTTCCCGCGGTCACGCTCTCCGCCGCACCCGAACACACACCACAACTCGCCTTCGGTATAGGCGCGCAGTGACGTCAGTAACTTCGAGAGTGCTTCGGGGGAATGGGCATAGTCGATGACCACCGTGGGACGGCCGCCACCCGAGCCGCGGCAGAACAGCATGCGTCCGGGGACGGGTTCCAGCCGGCTCATTACCTCGCTGATCTTTGCCGCGGAATATCCGTACGCCACCAGCATCGCCGCCACAGCGCTCAGGTTGCTGACATTGAAATGTCCGCGCAATGCAGACGTGAATGATATCTCACCGATGGGGCTCGCAAGACACAGTGCGGTGCCGGCAGTATCGATATCTATTTTCGTTGGAAAAATATCAGCGCTGTCATCCTCGCCATAAGTCCAGAGTCTTGCGGACAGGTCCTCCCTGGCGAAAGCGCGTCCGACAGGATCAGTCACATTGATGATGGCACTTTCCAGTTCCTGCCGGCGAAACAGCAGCAATTTCGTCTCTGCATAACCTTCCATCGTGTGGTGATAGTCAAGATGATCGCGGCTGAGGTTGGTGAACAATGCAGAATTGAAATGAATGCCTTCAATCCGGCCCTGGTCAATCGCGTGCGAGGACACTTCAAGGCAGACGCTCTCCGCACCCTGCGCAACCAGCTCTGCAAGCCGCGACTGCAGCGTCAGCGCATCCGGAGTGGTGAGCTCGCTTGGATGCATGTCGCCGTCCAACCCCCAACCCGTGGTGCCAATCAAACCGCTTCTGCGCCCAAGCAGAGTCAAAGCCTGGGCCAGCAGTGATGCGCAGGTCGTTTTGCCATTGGTTCCGGTCACCCCAACGACACACAGGGCATGTGAGGGGGATCCGAAAAACCGGCTGGCAATCCGGCCGATCTGCTCACGCAGGCCGTCGATGGGATAACAGTGTTCGATCGGGCGCTTCGCATCCCACCCTCGACCCTCGACCAGAACCGCCGCTGCGCCCGAGCACAATGCCTGGTCGACATAGCGGCGGCCATCCGTTTTTTCTCCGGGAAGACCGAAGAACAGGCTTCCGGACGACACCGTGCGGCTATCGAGCGTCAGGTTGGTGATCATCGCCGAGGCCGAAGACGCATCCGGGGCGACGACTCCCTGAAGAAGCTCGCCAAGCTCGCGTGCAGGCTGTGCCGAAACGAGGATCATGCCCCGGTTTCCCCCGGCGTTATGCTGGCCACGACCGTAACGCCGGAATTAATATCGGCATCGGGCCGGATGCCGTGCATTCGAAGTGCATCGGCCATGATCCTTGCAAAGACCGGCGCTGCCACTTCGCCGCCGAAATACTTGCCCCGGGGTTCATCCACCATCACGGCCAGGACAAACCGGGGTGCCGACACGGGGGCAAAACCGACAAATAGTGCCTGATAGCGGTCCGCTTCATAGCCGCCGGTGGGACTGACCTTGTGCACCGTACCCGTCTTGCCGGCCACACGATATGCCGGAACTGCCGCCCGCTTCGCCGTACCTTGTGCACTGACGACCTGTTCAAGAAGGGTGTTGATCTGCCGGGTGGTCTGATCAGACAGGACCCGCTTTCCGGGCACCGCCGCCGACTGCCGCTTCAACGTGACGGATCGAAGCATACCGCCTGAAGCCAGGACCGCGTATGCGCGAGCCAGTTGGACTTGGGTTGAAGAAAGTCCATAACCGAACGACAGCGTGGCGTGCTCAATAGGGCGCCAACGTTCCCGCTTGAGCAGACTGCCGTCGGCTTCACCGGGAAGTTCAATACCGGTCGTCTGGCCGAAACCCACTTTGTCCAGGATTCCGTAAAGTTCTTCGGGCGCAAGTTCCATGGCAATCTTGGCCGTGCCGACATTACTGGATTTGACCAGTACGCCGCCCAGGGTCAATTCCCCGTAATCATGGATATCCCTGACGGGATCACGCCCGACATAATGAATTCCGGGGCTCGTTGAGATCGGCGTTTCCAGTGAGAAACGCCCGCTTGCAAGGGCCATCGAGATCGTGAACGGCTTAATGGTTGAACCGGGCTCGAACACATCCGTTACAGACCGGTTGCGAAAATGCTCAGGCGACATACCCGAGCGGTTATTCGGGTTGAAATCCGGCACATTGGTCATTGCCAGTACTTCTCCCGTGTTGACATCGAGCATGACTGCCGATGCGCCCAGGGCCCGGGTTTCGCGCACGGTCTGCGCCAGATGATGCTGGGCGGATACCTGGATTCGAAGGTCCAGACTCAATTGCAGGTCACGGCCATGATAGACCGGCCGGATGCTCTCGATATCTTCTACGATCCTGCCCTTGCGATCGCGCAAGACACGCTTGCGGCCCTCGACACCGGCGAGATGACTGTCGAAGGCGCGCTCGATACCTTCCTGGCCCCGATCATCGACGTCGGTGAACCCGAGTACGTGACTGGTAATCGGCCCGGCCGGGTAATAGCGGCCGTACTCGCGCAAGGACCCGACACCGGGAATGCCCAGAGCCTCTACCCGTGCGGCTTCTGCCGGTGGCAGATGCCGACGCAGGTAAACAAATTCCCGGTCCTGGTACCGATCCAGCAGTCCTGCGATCTGTGAGATGTTCATGCCCAGCGCTTGTGCGAGGTGCGGCCAGTCGTCAGGCGCCTGCATGAGCGTCCGCGGATGCGCCCACAGGGCATCCAGTGGTGTGCTGACGGCGAGCACATCCCCGTTACGGTCAACGATCCGGCCTCTTTCCGGCTTAACGGCGATGTTGCGCAGCTGGCGGGCAGCGCCTTCCGCCTGCAGCCGGGAACTGTCGAGTATCTGAACCTGGAACGCACGGCCCGCCAGCACCGCCATGCCAAGGCCGACCACACCAAGCACAATCCCCTGCCTTAAGCGTGAGTAACTCTTCACTGTTCGGCGCTTCGCTGTCGTTTTCACTGTGGTGCTCCGAGTTGTACAACCACAATGTCAGCGGGTCCGGGCGTCACCATCCCGAGCTCCTCCCGGGCCGAGCGCTCCACCAGGTTATGTCGGGCCCAGGTCGCCTTCTCAAGCTGCAGCCGCCCCCATTCATCATTCAACTGATCACGCAGTTTCTCGGCCGAGCGCACCTCAAGAAACTCGAGGCGGTTCTGATGACGCACCACGACCACTGACAGTGCAGATACCAGCACCAGCACACTCAGGAAACCGATCCACTTCATGCTTCGCCACTTCGGGATTTTTCTGCCCAACGCAGGATTGCGCTTCGGGCACGCGGGTTGTCAGCAACTTCTCTTTGAGACGGACGTTGCGGTCTAGAGGGCCGCAGGATGGCGGGCGATATCTCGTTCGCCCGAACGGGAAGGTCGGGCGGAAACGGATCCCCTTTTGCCGCGTCGTGAAAGAACTTCTTGACGCGCCGGTCTTCAAGAGAATGAAAACTGATGATGACCAGCCTGCCGCCCGGCTCCAGCATCTCAAGCGCCTGTGGCAGCACAGCATCGAGTTCCGCAAGTTCCTGATTAATGAACATCCGCAGAGCCTGAAATGTTCGGGTGGCAGGATGTTTGCCGGACTCTCGAGTGGGTACACAGTCATCGACAAGCGACGATAACTTAGCGGTGGTGGTCAGAGGTGCCTCGCTGCGGGCGGTGATGACCGCGCGCGCGATACGTCGGGCATAACGCTCTTCACCCAAACCCCGTAATACACCGATGAGATCGTCTTCCGAAACATCCGCCAGCCAATCGTGCACCGGGATGCCCCTGCCAGGATCCATTCTCATATCGAGTGGTCCATCGCGCATGAAACTGAATCCCCGCTCGGGGTCATCAAGTTGCGGGGAAGACACACCAAGATCAAGCACAATGCCGGAAACACGGCCCGCGACCCCCGCCCGTAGAAGTTCATCAGAGAGTTTTGAGAACGGCGCCTGGATCACCGTCAGCCGGGATTCCCCTTTTGCCCAGTCGCGGGCAATCGCGCAGGCTTCCGGGTCGCGATCCATCGCATATATCCGCCCTTTAGGCCCAAGACATTCAACAAGGGCGCGGCTGTGGCCGCCGCGGCCGAACGTCGCATCGACGAGAATGCTGTCTGCACTGGGGCCCAGTGCCTTAACCACCTCTGCCGTCATTACGGGGGTGTGGGCTGCGGCCAGCACGATGTGGTTTTCCTATAGTGAGAGGGATTCAAGCTCTACAGGCAGACGTTCTTCGCCGGTCTGCACAGCAAGCCATTCGTCACATCTCGCTTTCCAGCGGGGCTCATCCCAGAGTTCAAACTTGTTGCCCTGGCCGATGAGTACGATATGCTTTTCCAATGCCGCAAACTCGCGAAGGGGTGCGGGAATCCGAACCCGGCTTGCACTGTCGAGTTCACAGTCTGCCGCATAACCAATCAGGAAACGTTTCAGCGCCTGCGCGGCGGGATCAAAGCTCGGCAGCTCCACAACCTTCTGTTCGACACGCTCCCATTCGTCCTGTGGGTAAAGCCAGAGACAGCGCTCTCGAGTATTGTTGACCGTCAGGACGAGCCGTCCCCCGCAGCGCTCGGCGAGCGGTTCGCGATGAATCGTGGGCACAGCAAAACGTCCTTTGCTGTCGAGATTCAAGGTGCTGGCACCCCTAAACATCGCTGACTCTGACTTCCTCCGTCTTTAACTCACTGTTCGGTGCCGCACCGCTGTTGGCGACTTGGGGCACCTTCAGACAATCCCCGGTTACGTCTCCAAAGAAACCCCGGCCCCGTGAAGGGCCGGGTAATCACCAAAGGAGGATGAGGATTGGGATGGATTAGCCGCCATCCACGGCATCAAAAAAATGTCCGGGTCTTCTTCTTTCGGCTGCTGGGGAAAAACCTGTTCACGAGATTTTTTTACCCACATTTTCCAGCCCTCTTATATTATTTTTCCCACAAATACCCACTAAACGACACTATAGGTATCAAGACATCAGCCTGTCAACCCTCAATTGACTGAAAAAACAGTGTTTTTGTGAAATGGCCTGACCACACTCAGGACAGAAAGACAGGCAGATTGGTACATCCAGGCAGGGGCCAGAGCGACCCTGAGCAAGGCCTAACTTAAAGTGATCTCTGGATAAATATCCTAAGGAACTAATTTATCGAAAAAAAAGGAGTCGGCCTGTAAGCCGGGTTCTGTCTAGGACAACCATTCATCTGGGACGTACGTCACCGCACGCCTCAAGCGACCTACCCGGACCCGACGCGGGCCGCGCCTTAGGGCCCCTATTTGGTCTTGCTCCAGGTGGGGTTTACCCTGCCGTCCCCGTTACCGGGAACGCGGTGCGCTCTTACCGCACCTTTTCACCCTTACCCTGGATTGCCGTGAGGCAGATCGAGGGCGGTATATTTTCTGTGGCACTTTCCGTCGGCTCACGCCGCCCAGAGGTTATCTGGCACCCTGCCCTGTGGAGCCCGGACTTTCCTCCGCCCTGCCCCGCCGCAAACCTTGAGCGGTCTGCAGCAGACTTCAGGACCGCGGTTGCCCGGCCGACTCCAGATAGCAACTTAAACCGACGCTGACCATTGTGCAAGTTCGCATCATTTTCCCGTGCTGCCAGCATCTGTCGTTTTAAGAATTCTTTTATAGAAATCATTCTTGCGCCCGCCGGTGAGTCGTGCCGCGATCTCGCTGGCCCTGCGCGGCGGCAATGCATCGGCAAGGAGTTCGATCAAGAGTTCCTCATCAATTGCGCTTGCGCTCGGCAATGCCGCCGTACCTTTCACGACCAGTACGATTTCTCCTTTGATTTTCTCCGACAGATTGCGAAACTGCGCGGACAGTTCTCCAGCCGGTGCGCGCTGGACCGACTCAAATCGTTTCGTCAATTCCCGGCAAAGCGCGACCAGGCGGTCTTCACCGAAAATGTCGGCGATATCGCTGAGCGCATCGGGCACCCGTTTGGGAGATTCAAAAAATACCAGCGTACGTGACTCCGACGAAAGAGACTGTAGTCTTGTGCGGCGGGCCTCGGCACGAGCCGGAAGAAACCCTTCAAAGACAAAGCGGTCTGTCGGCAGGCCTGATATGGAAAGCGCGGCCGTGACTGCGCTCGGACCCGGAACCGCGATCACCGGAATGTCCAGTTCTCCTGCCTTGCTGACCAGCCGGTAGCCAGGGTCACTGATCAATGGCGTCCCGGCATCGCTGACAAGCGCCACGCTGCCACCGGATTGCAGCAGACGGACCAGTCCCGGTAACTGGCGTGTCTCGTTATGCTCGTGCAGGGACAACAGTCTCGGCGCGCCCACACCCAGATGATTGAGCAAGCCCCGGGTGTGACGCGTATCTTCCGCTGCGATGACATCAACATCATGGAGTACCTGGGTGGCGCGGACCGAAATATCCCCGAGATGACCGATCGGCGTTGCAACCACATAAAGGGTGCCCGGCTGCAGGGCGTGGGTTGATTCTCTGCTCACAATAGTGGATCAGACCTTTGCTCCGGTGATGAGGTCCGGGTGACGGAGGCGGGGAGATCAAGTCTATCCGGTATACTGAAACCATGCCTTCGCACTGCGCCGCGGGATTGTTACGCGCCCTGACTGTGGCGCTCGTCTTGGGTCTGGTGTCCGGTTGCCTGGGGCCAGCGACAAAGGATACTGTCGACCGGCAAGACAGCCTTAAACCCGCTCCGGCAGCACAGGCGAAAGAAACTGTCAAAGACGCCAACAAGGGGACGGCAACACCCGTAAACAGGGACCTCGCCGAGGCGCATCCAGAGTCTTCCGCATGGACTTTTCTAGAGCGCGCCCTGGATGCAAAAGATGCGCAGGCGGAAATGCTCTTTCTCGCTGCCGCCAAACGTTTTCTACAGGTCGGACACTACGAGCAGGCCGAAATCATCCTCGCCAGAACGCAAGCCCGTAACGCCGAATCCTGGGTCAATGATCAGCACAAATTGCTGAGCGCAGCGCTCACCCTGGCTGGAGAAAACCCATCAGCGGCATGGCGTTTATTGGCCGATACCGAAGATGCGGAACTTGATAATGGTCAGCGGCTGCTGCGCTACGATCTTCAATTCCGAACACTATTCGCTCAGGAAAAACACCACGAGGCGCTGGCGCTGATCAGGAATCTCTCCCTCGAAGACAGCACGCCGGAGCACATTGATGCTTTATTACAGAGTGCTTTTGACAGGCTTTCACGGCTTTCAACTGACCAACTCGATCTTCTTAGACTAAACCCTGACATTGTCTATGAGGATGCGGGCTGGATTGATCTTGCGCGGCTTTATGGCCGCACAGGCTGGAACCTCGAAGGGCTGCGACAGGAACTGGATGGCTGGCTCGCCGAATATCCCGCGCATCGCGCAACCACGATTGCGAGACGCCTGCGACCCGAGACCTGCTCCTTGGCAGAGCCATCCACGGTTGCTCTGCTGCTGCCGATGACGTCCTCTTTCAGCAAGGCCGCCTCTGCATTTCATGACGGATACCTGAGTCTTTACGAAACCGATAATCCGTCCGCAAGGCCAATTATCGAACTTTACGATTTCGGTGAAGACCTCGAAGCGGTTGGGAATATCTACCGTCAGGCAGTTGCTGCGGGATCGGATCTTGTGATTGGACCTCTCGGACGCGATGCGGTGTTCAAGCTGGTAGCCGAGTCAAAACTGCTGGTGCCGACGCTACTGCTGGGATCGGATGACTCCAGATCGAGGCCAAACGCGCTCATTCTGGATCTTTCGCGCCGTGTCGAAGCGCAGTCACTCGTTACCCATGCGCGATCGCGCGGCCTGCAACATGCCCTGATCCTCTACAGCCTCTCCAAGGTACACAAAGCGGCGGCCGATACTGCAGCGACGGCATGGCAGGAACGAGGCGGCATCATTGCCGGCAGGGCCGGGTTGAATCCACAGGTAAGCGACTATTCCGCAATACTTTCACGCCTGCTTGGACTGACGCAAAGCCAGCAGCGGGCAGAGGCCCTGCAGAGCATCCTGGCAGATCAGGTGCCTGTGACTGCCCCGCCCAGAATCCGTCAGGACCTGGATGTCATTTTTCTCTTTACCGATCAGGCCACAGCCCGGCTGCTCAAGCCCCAGATTGATTTTCACCATGCGGGCAGATTACCGGTCTACTCACAGAACACCATCTTCAGCGGCAAGGCTGATGTCGTCAATGACCTCGATCTTGAGGGTGTGCTGTTTTCCGACATGCCCTGGCTCGTTCGTCAGACGGGTCGTTTTGAAAGAGCGCCGGCAGATTCAATAGCCGCTACCGATTACCAGCACTCTGCTATCGGCCGGCTTTTCGCACTGGGCATGGATGCATACCGCCTGACCTGCCATATCAGCAAAAGACAGGATCAGCCGGACTGGCAATATGCCGGCGCGAGCGGCCTGCTTTCCATCAGCGGCGATGGCCAGATAAAGCGGCTTCCGGATTGGGCAACCTTCAATAAGGGCTCGCCGCAAATGTTCGAACCGGTAATCTCCCGGTAGATCATCCCAATCGGCACGTATGGACAAAGCCGCTGCAAATACCCACTGGTCGGAGGATTTTGCCCTGGATCAACTGCAGCTGGCCGGGCTGCATCTGCTGTGCCGGAATTATCGAACGCGTCGGGGTGAGATCGATCTTGTGCTGCGTGAGAAATCCACAGTAGTTTTTGTCGAAGTCCGGTACCGCGCGAACATTGCTTATGGCCGGCCTGAAGAGACGGTTGATACGCGAAAACAGTCCCGGCTACGACTCGCAGCCGAGGTTTTCCTGCAGCAACATCCTGACTGGCTGAGCGCCCACTGCCGATTTGACGTATTCGCGGTAAGCGGTAAACCGCCCGACCATACCTGGCGGTGGATAGCCGATGCATTCTGAACCGAGGGCTCGCATCCTGATACGAGCCCCTGCGCCCGTCGAAAGCTTTAGAATCCGGGCAGCAGTCCAACATTAGCGGACACAGCACCGAATGAACCAGCGCATTGTCGATCACTTCAAAACCAGTGCCGAGACTGCTTTGGCCAGCGCGGAATTACTGGCAGATGACATTCTGCGGGCATCCCGGGCCATCCTCGAAACACTCGACAACGGCGGCAAACTGCTGCTCTGCGGCAACGGGGGATCTGCAGCCGATGCCATGCATTTCAGTGCGGAACTTCTGGTCCGTTTCCAGAAAGAACGTAAGGCATTGCCGGCCGTCGCACTGGTCAGTGATACCGCGACTTTAACGGCAACCGGTAACGACTACGATTTCGACCAGATTTTCTCCCGGCAGATCGATGCCCTGGCCACGCCAGGCGATCATCTCGTGGTCATAACGACGTCAGGAAATTCACCTAACATTCTCAACGCGGTTCAGGCGGCAAGAAAAAAAGAGGGTATCGGAATCACCGCCTTGACCGGCCGCGACGGCGGCACCCTGGCATCGATGCTTGATCAGGGAGACTGCGAACTTCGGATTCCCTCGGACAGCACCGCGCGTATCCAGGAGGCTCACGCTATAATCATTCACTGTTTCTGTGATCTGATCGATCAGCACTACTGTGGGGAACATTGATGAACCGAGTTCGCTCTGCCAAATCCTTAAAGCCGTTCAGGCACTCTCTTCTGGCACTCACGATCGCCTGCCTTGTCAGTGGCTGTGGCGTCGTGCTGGTTTCCACCGCTACCGTTATGGCCATCGACATCGCCCGGGACCGCAGAGGCGCGAGCGTTTACTGGGATGACAACAAAATGGAGTTTGATATCGCCCGCTCTATCGACAAGCAAAAGCAGATTGAGCATGAGCATGTGAACGTGACGGTATATAACGGCGTCGTACTGCTGACCGGTGAGGTGCCGGATCAGCGGGATATCGATACCATTATCGACCTCGCCAAATCACACCAGGGATCCCGTCAGGTCATCAACCGGCTGGAGCTCGCTGGAAAGACCAATATGAACAGTCGTGCCAACGACGGCTGGATCACCACCAAGGTCAAGACAGCGATTGCAACATCTGCACCGGTCGATTCAACCCGCATCAAAGTGGTCACTGAGCGGGCCAACGTCTACCTCATGGGCCTGGTGCGGCCCGAGGAAGCCGAAATTGCGGTTGAAGCCACCCGCTCCGTAACGGGTGTCGTTCGTGTGATCAAGGTGTTCGAGTACATCTAGATCCTGGCCGCTGATCGCGGTGAACAGCGCCGAAAAAATCGTTCTCGACTGGGATACGCTCGAGCAGCGGATCAACGATAGCGCGCGCCCTCTGGTGTTTACCAATGGCGTATTCGATATCCTCCATCGCGGTCATGTCGCTTACCTGGAGGAAACCGCAGCACTCGGGGCGACGCTCCTGATTGCGCTGAACTCGGACCCATCTGTTCAGCGGCTCGGCAAGGCCCCCGAACGGCCGGCGAACCCCCTGGAGGACCGCCTTGCCGTTCTCGCCTCGCTGGGCTGTGTGGATCTCGTCACCGCTTTTGATGACGACACACCGCTCAACCTGATCCTGCAGGTACGGCCGGATCATCTGGTCAAGGGCGGGGACTGGCCGGCTGATGACATTGTCGGCGCCGATGAGGTACGCGCCAACGGGGGGGTGGTCCATAGCCTGCCATTTCGCTACCAACGGTCAACATCAGATCTGATTGCCCGCATTCGCGGCGCCTAACGCGTCTGGATCAGCGTGAAACCGCGCTTTCAGACAAACCGCAGCAGGGGCTCGAGTTCCGAAAGGGCCAACTCGTAGACACTGCGCTTGAAAGCGACCACCTTGCGCGGTGGCAGCCAGTAATCCACCCACTGCCAATGATCGAATTCGGGCGTGTCACTGTGATCAAGGCAGATTGCGTGGTCCGACACCAGCATCTTCATCAGAAACCACACCTGTTTCTGCCCTTTGAAGGTGGCGCTACGCGAGCGTAGACTGCCCGGCACATCGTAGCGCAGCCAGTTGCGGGTCCGACCCACCAGCTCCACGTTCTGCGGTCGCAGCCCTACCTCTTCATACAACTCACGATAGGCGGCCTGCTCGAGCGTTTCCCCATGCTCGATACCTCCCTGAGGAAACTGCCAGCCGTCATGGCGGCTCCGGCGCGCCCAGAGCACCTGGCCCGCGTTATTGAAAAGCACAATGCCGACGTTTGGACGATAACCGTCAGCATCGCAGACCGAGTGTAGGTCATCAACCATCAGGTAACCCTGAATGCATCACTTCCTGACATCACCTGTTAATTCTCCATGATTTATACCATATAGGAGCAGTAACAGAAATCAAGCACGCAAGTCCGGCCGGCTGAGCAGTTGTTTTAGCTTTCGGTCATGTCAGGTGCCGTCGTCTCGTGTAGGGATGCATAACGGGACTGAAAGAGAGCTTCAAGCTGATCAATCGTATCCTCGCGGGTCTCGCCGTGCATCACATGACGCGCCATCAGGCCTGAGGCTTCGTTGAACACCGTGTCACGGTCCAGCATGGGATAGGTCTGCGTCAGGCGGCGGATCGCGGCTATAACGCTCTCATCCTGTGGACGCGGGATGTCGACGATCTCAGGAGGGGTTTCGGGCAGAGCCGGCCGACGGTCCCTGAGGAATTGTGCGAAATCCAGTACGCTCGCGACCTCTTCATCGGTCAACGCGTCCAGCACTGTCCGCAATTGCCGATCCTTCGACTTGCCCATCGATTCCGGGTCAGTGCGGGCTCACTGACATCGGCTCACGTCACTACTTGACCGCCTGCTTCTCAACCACTGCGCCTCGGTGAATTCAAGGAACTCATCCATCGCCCGCAACCGGAATTTCTGCCGCTGATAAACGATGGAAAAAGGCCGCGTCAGCGGGGGATCCAAACTTAGCTTGGACAGCATCCCCAGTGCCAGTTCCTTGTCGAGCGTAGCGATCGACAGAATCGAGATGCCCAGGTCAGCGGCCACCGCACTCTTGATGGATTCCGGACTGCCGAATTCCATGGTCAGGTTGAGATCCGAAATGTCACGACCGGCGGACTGAAGATAATCGACAATGACATTGCGGGTCCCTGAACCCTCCTCACGGCTGATGAACGGGTATTCAAAAATCTCATCGATGCCGTTGATCGGATTTTGCGTCAGCGGATGCCCTGGAGGGGTGACAATGACCAGTTCGTCGTCCCAGCAGACCTTCGACACGAGGTTCTTATTGCCGACCGGCCCTTCGACGATACCGATATCGATCTCATTGCCCTCCACCATGTGGAGGACACCCTCGGTGTTGGCCACGTGAAGCCGCACCGCAACATCAGGAAACTTGGCCTGGTATTCACCGAGAATGCTCGGAATAACGTATTCACCAATTGTGGTACTCGCGCCCAGCACCAGCGGTCCCAGTACATCCCCCGTTAATTTGCGGACCTCATTATCCATCTCGCTGTATAACAAGATGATCTGATCCGCATAACCCTTGACCAGGTGCCCTGCCGAGGTGAGGCTGATCCGGTTGTGGGTACGGTCGAACAGGCGGGTGTTGAAGTAGTCCTCCAACTGCCGAATCTGAAAAGTGACGGCGGGCTGGGTCATATGCAATGCCTCAGCCGCCTTGGTAAAGCTGAGCAGTCGGGCTACCGTTGCAAAGACCTGAAGTCTTCTATCCGCCATAGCTTGCCTCCCTACCTGCCGTTGATCGTTTCTGCTCAGCGGGCCAGGCTACCCCGATCAGTTTCACTCCGACACAGCAAGCGATAAACTGATTTTATGGGTTATAAGTAGATATTGATAGTGTTCATGACGGCTCGACCGGTTATCACGGTCCGTCGCCGAAAAGACCGCTCTTCAGCTCGTTCCCCGGGCCCCCGCCTCAAGCACAAAACGGCGAAAGGACTGGGCTGTGGGTGAAAGGCGCTTGCCCTTGCGATGCGCCACATACCAGCGGCGCATAATCGGCATCCCTACGACATCCAGTTTAACCAGGCGCTTCAGGGTAAGTTCCTGCGCGACCGTATGGGCGGAAACCACCGCCAGTCCAAGGCCGGCCTCAACCCCCTGCTTGACGGCCTCGTTGCCCATGAGTTCCATACTTTTCTGATAACTGAAGTCCTGGTCGGCAAAAAATCGCTCCATCGCGACACGCGTTCCGGAACCGGGCTCACGAACAACAAAATGCGCCTCTGGGAGATCCGACAATGGAATCTGTTTGTTGTTGGCCAGGGGATGATCCGGTGCTGCGATCATGATCAATGGGTTATCCATAAAGGACTCGGAAACCAGATCCATATCTGCCGGGGGTTTGCCCATCAATGCCAGATCCGGCACGTTGGCCTCAAGCCGGCTCAGCAGCAACTCCCGGTTTGTCACATCAAGCGAGATTTCGACAGCTGGATTTTCCCGCGCAAAATCCGCGAGGAGCTGCGTGGCGAAATAATTGACGGTGGATGCGATCGCGACACGAAGACGTCCCGAATCCTCGCCGCGAAGATCATTCATCTCTTCCGCTGCAGCCTCGAGATGCTGCATGATGGTCCGCGCGTGCAGCAACATGGCGTCCCCCGCCTGGGTCAGATAGATTTTCTTGCCAATCTGCTCAAACATGGGCAAACCGACCGAACTTTCCATCTGCTTTACCTGCATCGATACAGCGGGCTGCGTGAGATGCAGTTCCTCCGCTGCGCGGGTAAAACTCAGACGGCGAGACACAGCCTCGAAGACCTGTAACTGCCGGATCGTGATATGCATGATCCCCCCCTTTGATTTCCGAATCGAAACCACCCGCCTCTATCGGTATTGTTCGATAAGTATAAACTTATTCACTAGATAAAATAAATTTGCTTAATCTGATGGACCGAATCTCTTATATTTCTTGAGGTTGCCACGCCAGCGGCTTTCTTTGGCCGTTTTTGCTTTTGTACCGGGAGAAAGATCGATGTCCACGCGCCACCCCGTCATTGCAGTTACCGGTTCGTCAGGTGCGGGTACCAGCACTGTAAAAACGGCCGTCGAGCATATTCTCCTGCGCGAACACCTCAAAGCGGCCATCGTGGAAGGGGACAGTTTTCACAAATTCGACCGCTATCAGATGCGCGAGGAAGTCGCCAAAGCGCATAAAGCAGGCCGCGATCTCAGCCACTTTGGCCCCGAGGGAAATCACTTCAATAAACTCGAGACACTGTTCAGGAACTACAGCGAGGCCGGTACCGGAAAGATCCGTTACTACCTGCATAACGAGGCAGAAGCCGCCCCATACAAACAAAAGCCCGGGACTTTTACATCCTGGGAAAACTTGTCAGACGAAACGGATCTGCTCTTCTACGAGGGATTGCATGGCGGCGTCGTCAACGGGAAAGTCAATATCGCTCAGCATGTCGATCTGCTCGTCGGGGTGGTCCCGATCGTCAATCTGGAGTGGATTCAGAAAATTCACCGTGACACAGAGAGTCGGGGTTACGAGCCGGAAGCGGTGACCGAAACCATTCTTCGGCGAATGTACGATTACGTCCACTATATCGCGCCGCAATTTTCCAGGACTGACATCAATTTCCAGCGGGTGCCGACCGTAGACACCTCGAACCCCTTTATCGCCCGGGACATCCCGACACCGGACGAAAGTTTCGTGGTTATCCGCTTTCGGGATCCCACCAAGTTTGACGTTGACTTTCCTTATCTTCTGGCGATGCTGCACGATTCATTTATCTCGCGGCGCAACACCATCGTCGTTCCCGGCGGGAAAATGGGGCTCGCAATGGAACTGATCCTGTCGCCGATCATTGACACGATGGCCAGGAAGAAAAGAGAACTCGAGCGCAGTGCGCGCCAGAAAGACTACTAAACGGCTGCTGCGTGGAAGCGGCGACCTGCCTGACCATTATCGAGCACACGGCGGACCTGTTCCGAGGCTGAGACCGGGTCTTGGCAGCGCCGCAACTGGCACAGACAGAGCGCCGCTCCATACACCAGACTGTCCCGCAGGGGCCCGGCTTCACCATCCAGGGCCGCAAGTCCTGCCTTTGCCGCCGCCTGTGCCAGAGCATCGGCGTCAATTAGCCCCTTGATTGCGTCATCGGCGTCCTGCTGAGGCAGGTCTTGCGGTAGCGGGACGGCGCGATCCGAAGACTGGATTGCATAATCGGCCGGGTCCAGCCGGGCTTCGATATCGGGCCCCCCGTCCCGGTAAGAGAATAGTTTTGAGGGCTGATTGAGGGAGGGAATGACCCCGCCCTCCACGCCGCGCACAATGATGGCCGAGGCATAATCCGATGCGCGCGCAAGCGCCGTATAGATCGGCGGATACGGCTTGTGTACGTAGCCCGTCATCAGATGGGTCTGCTCAGCGCCGCGGACCGGACCCAGCAATACCTCAAGCGTGGTGAGACACGGCCGTTTCACGATCTTCGTCCGCAAAGAAACCAGGTCATGCAGTGCCGGGCAGGCTGTTTGCTGATCCACATAGCCCCACCCGATATCCGGATCAGCAAGCTGTTCCGACGCCTCCTCAGGGCTCAGGTCGACGCCGACCCCGGCCGAGCGCAGTACCTTACGGTGGGTAGCGCCATATTTCGGGCCGATGGATTCTGCGCCGTTGCAAACCGTCGCCACACCGCAGGCAGCAAGCACTGCCGGCAGAAAGGGTGCCGCGGGCATCCCCCGGGTAAAGCCGTCAAAGGGGTCGGATAAATCCAGCACCTCATCGACCGTTGTCCTGGCCTGATGAGTATGATCCGCCAGTGCATCCAGCACGCCGAGATATTCTGACATCGTCTCGCGCTTCATGCGCAGGGCGATCAGGAAGATGGCGGCCTGCACCGGATCCGCATCGCCGGAGAGAATAAGACGCATGCCGTCACGCGCCTCTTCCCGGGACAGATCCTTGCTCAACTCGGGCCCGGTCGCGATCTTCTGGATATACTGGCGTATCGTCATGGGATGATGGCTGTCTGGTGTTGTGTTAGAAGATAATTCCTGATCCGGCCGTAGTGTATGCCGGGATCAAGAGCGCCTCCATATCCAATTGGGTAGTGGCATTGAAAGACGAAGGCTTCCCGGCGGCAGGATCGTCCGACTTTAACTTGCGGTAAACCACAACGATGCACAATTTGGAAGAAGAAGCGGAAATAAAGCTGTCGAGCGGGATCGCGGCATTTGAGACCCGGCATTTCACCCAGGCCATGAAACTGTTAAGCCCGCTGGCCGAAACCGGTTCGGCGCAAGCTCAGTACCGGCTTGCCATCATGTACCAGAATGGGCTTGGCGTCATACGCAATGAACCGCTGGCCTGCAAGTGGATGAAAAGCGCCGCCCGGCAGGAATACGGACCCGCGCTGCATGGACTGGGCTTTATGTATATGGATGGAGACTGTGCAGCACAGGACGATGCCCGTGCATTACAGTGGTTCGAAGCGGCGGCGGAACAGGGTCTCGCCGGTGCGATGGTCGCACTCGCGCAGATGCTCGAGCAGGGACGCGGCGGGGCGCCGGACCCCGAAAGAGCCAAAGCCTTATACAAGCAGGCCGGGTTTTGACCTTCGTCAGTTGAGCTGAATACGCTCTCCGAAGGGAACCGGCTCAGGCCCCTTCACCAGCCAGATTACAGGAAAAGCCGGCGGTGTATCCGGAAACCGGCCCTTGGCATCCGTGAAATAGATCAGCAGATCCGGCGCCATATCCATTTCATCTGCCCATTTAAACACCGGGGAAAAATCAGTTCCGCCACCTCCGGCAAGCGATGCAGGCGCCTGAAGCGGCTCCCAGGGTTCAAACACCCGCGGTGAATCAGGGGAAAGTTCCGAATCACAGCAAACGAGACTGATTCGTGCTTTGACCTGCCCTTTAAGCGCATCCACTTCATTGACAAACTCTGACATCTCCGGCGTGGAGATGGAGCCACTGGTATCAACCGCCACCGCAACGTTAATGGTGCCGCTTCGCAGCGCCGGCAATATGGCGTCACCCTCACGCCGGCCCGGGCGCGTATAATCAAAATCGTCCCTTGAGCGCATACTCATATATCGCGCCAGCAGGTTGCGCCAGGGCAAGGCCGGCGCGATCAGGTGATCCACCAGTCGCGCAAGCGTACCGCTCAGGCGACCGGCCTGCGCCGCCTGTTGTGCTGCTCCCGCGAGCCGCTCCCGCCACTGCTGCTCAAGTTGAGCACGCTCCGTTGGATCGAGCGCCTGCGGTTGGGCTGAGACGTCTGCAGGTTGGCCTGAATGGTCTTCAGGCCTGCGCTGGGGTTGATCCCGGTCCTGCGGTTCGGAGTCATACAGATGATGGTCATGCGGCTCGTCTTCAGGATGATCTTCCAGCAGCGGGTAGATTTCTTCGGCACTCAACCCTGAGTAGTCCGGCAGATAGAGAACATCGGGAGGCGGGGTCAGGCCGTCGTCGATCAGCAGCGGATTCACCGCAAGATCGCAGGCGACATCCCAGCGGCGCTTGTCCCGATGCTGGCGCCTTGCAAAATGGGCCAGCGCGCAGTGCAGCGCTTCGTGCGCCAGCGCAAATTCGATCTGTGACAGGGAAAGACTGTCCAAATACGCGGGATTGAAATAGATTTTGCGTGCATCGGTGGCCGTCGTTGGACACCAGGGCGCGTCCGTCGCCTGCATTGGAAGCCGCAGCACCAGTGCGCCGAGAAAGGGTCGATCCAGAATCAGCCGGGCCCGCGCCGCGCTGATGCGGACCCGGTCATCATCACCGGCGCCTGGCATGGGTACTTGGCTAATCCTGGGCCAGCATGATGTCAGCGACCTGCCTTGCCCAATCAGGAAATCCGGGGGCCGCAAATAACGGCGCACCCACGGCGCGGTGAAGATCAGAAACCAGCATGACCCCCATTTCTTTCTGGGGAAAGCGTCCTGCATAATCGAGCACCCGGGAGTAAAGATCTGCCGCGCCCGCTTCTTCGCCAACCTGTACCGCCCGACCCACCAACGCCGCGGCAACTGCATATTGAAGATCAAGATCTTCCGGCACCGTCGACAGTTCACCAGCCAGAATAGCCTCGATATCCGGCAGTTGATCGAGATTACGGATAAAGGCATGCAACTCGATTCCCGCAGCAGGTCCAACACAGGCCTGCAACGCCCCGCTGAGCAAATCCTGATCCTGCGCAAATTTCTGGAGTGCCCGGTGTGCAAACTCCCACGAGCGCGGTGACGGGAAGGCCACCGGATTCTGCACCGGGTCAAAATCAAAAAGCAGGTCCGGCCGAAAGCGCAGGAATCCGATCACACGCTCATCGATTCCGGCCTGATATGCCCAGCGTACCCAGTCATCCAGATTGATATCGACGTCGTAATGACTGAACCGGTTTGCAAGAGGCGCGGGCATTGCGTACGTCACCCCACGGTCTCCTTGCCGGTTTCCTGCAGCGACAATTGCCCATCGCGCTGGGACTTCGTAATCGCCCAGTCGCCGGTCCAGGATCAACTGGTACGCCGCGGCGGAGACACTCGGCGGTGCCGACGTGATCTCGTCCAGGAACAGTATCCCCTGTGGGCCATGGCGGCCTTGATCGGGCAGCATAGACGGTATCGCCCATTCCACGCGGTCCTCGACCCGAAAAGGAATACCGCGCAGATCGCTGGGCTCCAGTTGGGAAAGCCGGATATCAATCAGCGGTAATCCGTTATCAGCTGCCACCTTCGCAACGATTTGGGATTTCCCTACGCCGGGTGGACCCCAGAACATGACTGGGGTGTGGGATCGCTCGCCGAGACTCGCGATTTCACAGCAAAGAAGTTTTTCAAGATGAAAGGGGCGCATGAGACCTGCCTGAATAACTGCACATATTTATCCGCCAAGTGTATATCAGTCGGTTTCAAGGCCTGTTGACCCGCGGGCACAGGACGGACCTGCCCTATCGCCACCTGGATATGGCTCTTGGGATAGATAGCGAAGACCACAGGGCCGGCTTGCGTAATAAACTTGCCCCATGGATGCCCTGCCGATTTTTCTGAAATTGCGTAACACCCCCGCCCTCGTGGTCGGAGGCGGCTCAGTGGCCGAGCGCAAGATCGATCTGCTGTTACGCGCTGGCGCCAGGATCACGGTCGTAGCACCCAGGATTGGCGCCAAGGTTCAGGCCCTGTTCGACCAGCACAAGCTCGACTGGATTGAAGACTCCTTTGCGCCCGACCATGTGACTGAAGTCCTGATCGTCATCGCAGCCACTAATGACGCCTACGTTAACAAGGCCGTATCACAGGAGGCCCGTGAGAGGAACATTCCGGTAAATGTGGTGGATCAGCCGGATCTGTGTACCTTCACCGTGCCGTCTATCGTGGATCGCTCACCCGTGATCGTCGCGATTGGGACCGGCGGCGCTTCTCCCGTCCTTGCCCGTATGCTGAAGGCCCGGCTGGAAACGTTAATCCCGGCAGCCTATGGCCGCCTTGCCAGCATTGCCCGCGAGTTTCGGGATCAGGTAAAAGCGGCGCTAGGCAGCGTTGCTTCCCGGCGCGGCTTCTGGGAGGCCGTTTTCCAGGGACGGGTTGCAGAACTCGTCTTCGCCGGAAAGGAACATCAGGCCCGCGAGGAACTTGGCCGGATGATCCAGGCAACCGGGGACGCCCAGTTTGAACGCGGCGAGGTCTATCTGGTTGGCGCAGGGCCTGGCGATCCCGATCTCCTGACTTTCCGAGCCCTGCGCCTGATGCAGCGGGCTGACGTAGTCCTCTATGACCGGCTCGTCGCCCCGGCGATCGTTGATCTGGTACGCCGTGACGCCGAACGCATCTTCGTCGGCAAAGAAAAATCCCATCATGTGGTTCCGCAGCCCGAGATTAACGAACTGCTGCTGACCCTGGCGCAGCAGGGAAAACGGGTACTGCGGTTGAAGGGTGGCGATCCGTTTATCTTCGGACGGGGAGGTGAAGAGATTGAGGATCTTGTGCGTCACAACATCCCGTTTCAGGTCATCCCCGGAATTACTGCGGCGGTTGGCTGTGCCTGTTATGCCGGCATCCCGCTCACCCACCGGGACCACGCGCAATCGTGTCTCTTTGTCACGGGTCACCTCAAGGACGGCAGTGTCGATCTCAACTGGGAAGCCCTGTGCCAGCCGGGCCAAACCGTCGTGGTCTATATGGGCTTAACGGGCCTCGAGGCGATCTGCCGCGAAATGATCCGTCACGGCCTGCCGGGCGCCACGCCGGCAGCCCTGATCCAGCAGGGCACCACGCTCAATCAGAGGGTCATCGCTGCGACACTCGACAGTCTCCCTGATGCCGTTGCCGCCGCTCAGGTTAAGGCGCCTACACTGCTGATCGTGGGCAGTGTCGTTACCCTTCATGATGAGTTGGCCTGGTTCAGCCCAGAAGGTGCGCCACCTCAAGGTCTGGCACTCAACGAACCCGGCAGAGGGTCAAACGATGGTCTCTGATATGCGGAACCCCGCCGGCAGCACGTGGGTGGACATCGGTGTTATTGAAGATCTTCCGCTCGGAACGATGAAGCGCGTGGACCTTGGGCGCCATCGTATCCTGGTGGCCAATGTCGAGGGCACCCCGCTCGCGGTTGCAGATACCTGCACCCACGAGGATGCTTCACTCTCGATGGGGGCGCTCAAGGGTGACAAAGTGAAATGCCCGCTTCATGGCAGTCGATTCTGCCTAAGGAGCGGACGGGCCCTGGATGAGCCGGCCCAGGTCGATCTTGAGAGCTACAGTGTGCGACTCAGTAACGGCCGACTGGAAGTCGCCATAAACCGCAACGACTCTTAGAGTCCAAATGTGCGTCGGTTCGCGCTTATCGATGAATCAGTGCGAGACCGGTGTCCCGTCTTCAGGGGCCGTTGCGCCAAATTCGCATAGGGCTGTCAGCAGTTCAGCCCGGTCTCGAATCACGGCCGCCTCCACGAGACCCTGTTTTTCCTCCGGAGAAAAAGGCAGGCTGCCCGCCAGCGTGTCAACCAGTTCGGGGGGCTGCAGCTGATCGAGCGCGCTCCAGTCAACCGATAAACTGCGCCGCTCCGCAAAGCGTTTTGCCGAGGCAATAATGTCTGCGGAATTGATCCCGGACTCCTGGGTATCGAGATCATGACCGAAACGCCCCCACGCGACCTGGACCCGCCGGTAGCCGTTTTTCATATCCATTTCTTTCACGATGTCAAAGCGGCAAACGCCCGCGAGAATGATCAATAAGCGGTTGTCCCGGGTTTCGCTGAAACTGACGATTCGTCCCGCACAGCCGGTATCATGCAACTCAGGCACCTGCGCTTGGGCATCACCTTTAGGCTGAACCATGCCGATGAGCCGTGATCCCGCGATCGCGTCAAGGACCATGTTGAGGTAGCGGTCTTCAAATATGTTGAGGGGTAACTGGCCATTAGGCAAAATGACGGCGCCCGCCAGTGGGAACACAGGCATGACGTCGGGAAATTCGCTGAAGGCATGGGTAAATCGGTTTCGCATGGATTTATAGAAAACTTTTTAACAACAGAAACTAAAGAGCGTATCCGGAAAGTGCTGTCTATCGTATGTGAAACTATTTTCCCCCGGATGTCTCCAGAAAGATAGATAAAGATAGATCATGTCGAGAATTGCCGTTATCGGATTTGGATCGCTTATCTGGGATCTCGATGATCTGGCGCCCAAAGTCTCGGGAGCATGGAGGATGTACGAGGGTCCGGTACTACCCCTGGAATTCTCGCTGGTATCACGCAAACGTCACTATGCTCTGGCACTGGTGATTGATTATCTGGACGGCACGCCATGTCCGACCTGCGTCATTGACAGCACGCGTACCGATATCAGTGCAACTGTAGTCGACCTTGCCAATCGTGAACTGACAGAAACCACCAACATCGGATTTGTTGATTGTGTTACAGGTGAATCGCATGCATGTACAGAGGAAACCCGAAGCACGCTCTGGGGCTGGGTCGAAAACAGCGATTACGACGGGGCCGTGTGGACCGATGGCGAACGGAACTTTGAGGCCCTCACGGGCAACTCCTTTAACCTGCAGGCGGCGCAGGATCATCTCTGGTCTTTACAGGGGGCGTCTCTGGAAGAGGCCAGACGATACATCCAAAATGCTCCAGCCCGGATCGCTACTCCATTGCGCCAGGTCCTCGTGGATTCATCTTGGTGGCACCATGATCCGGACCGATAATCTCAGAATACTGGCAATGCACTGCTCGACGGGATGAGAACGGAGTACACCGGCCGTTTCGCGCCCTCTCCCACCGGCGAGCTCCACTTCGGTTCCCTCGTCGCCGCAGTGGCAAGTTTTGCCGATGCCAAACACCATAACGGAAACTGGCTGCTGCGGATCGACGATATCGATCAGCCCCGAAAAGCCGATGGTTCATCGGAATCAATCATTGCAACCCTTAAAGCCTTTGGTTTTGAGTGGGACGGCCCCACTCGATGGCAGTCTCAGCGGGAACTGAAGTACCTAGAGGCGACCTCTTTACTGCGTGGCCGCGGCCTCGCCTACCCCTGCCGCTGCTCACGTCGGCAGATAGAAAAGACAGCACAAGCAGGCACCGAAGGGATGATCTATCCCGGCACCTGCCGTCGATGGGACGGGGCAGGAGCGCAACAGGCGTCGATCCGTATGCGCACAACCTCAGTAGAAACCAGCGTACCCGATCGGATTGTCGGCCGAATCTCGCAGAACCTCGAGGAACAAGTCGGTGATTTTGTCATCTTCCGTGCTGATGGCATCACGGCTTACCAGCTCGCAGTCGTTGTTGATGACTTTCTGGACAACATCACCCACGTCGTCCGAGGTGCTGATCTGGAACTCTCCACCCCAAGACAGGTCTACCTCCAGCGCCGGCTTGGCTACCCGACGCCCCACTACGCGCACATCCCGCTGGTACGCGATCACAAAGGAGAAAAAATCAGCAAGCGCGATGGCGCTTACCCGGTTGATCCCGCCCGGCCGCTACCGGCTCTGCATGCGGCCTGGGGGTTTCTGAGGCAGCGTCCGCTGACCGGGCCGATTGCCGATGTTGACGACTTCTGGGATTCCGCGGCAAAAACCTGGTGTATCAATACACTGCGAGGTGCTGCCGCTGATTGTGCTGACGTGAACGATTCATGAGACGCCTCGATGAGGTGAGACAATTCTGGTTTGCGGATGCCTGCGTTTCGCCCGCCTCGCTACCGGACCACCAGGCGCGCTGGTTCACTCCCGATGCCGCCATTGACAGCGCTGTCGGGAACCGCTTCGGCACATTGCCGGACCAGGTCCTGTCGGATGCCTTACCCCACAACCCAGAAGATCCGTACGATCTGTTGGCGCTGGTGCTGATACTGGACCAGTTTCCCCGCCAGTTGTACCGCAATACCGCTCGGGCTTTTGCTTATGATGGAGCCGCACGGGCAATCTCCAAACCGATGATCGACAAGGCACTTTTTCAGGCCTTGCATCCCGTCGAGCAGGCATTTGTCTTCCTTCCGCTGGAACACTCCGAAGACCTGTCGGATCAGTCTCACTCTCTGAGACTGCACACAACCCTGGCCTCGCAATGCCCACCGCTGTATCAGCCGTTTATCGAGAGCACCCTGGACTATGCCCGGCGACACTATGCGATCATTGAGCGCTTTGGCCGCTTTCCCCACCGAAATGCCATCCTGAACAGGATCTCCACAGAGGATGAGAAGCAGTTTCTGGCCGAAGGGGGTGATACCTTCGGGGTCGCGCAGGTGTAAGAACCAGTTGGGCCACAAGGTACTCAATAGATATTACTGCCATGGCAAAACCATCGAACCGGCTGAAGGGGGTGATGCTGTGTCTGGGCGGCATCATCCTGCTGAGCCCGGACAGTCTTCTGTTGCGGGTGATCGGTGCCGACCTCTGGACCCTTGCCTTCTGGCGTGGCGGCCTTTCAGCCATCGGCCTGACCCTCGTTATTTTTCTGCTCGAGGGTCGTCAGGAGTGCCAACGGCAGATGCTGCGTCTCAACCGGTACGCAGTGATCGTGGCAGTCAATTTCGCACTGGCTAACCTGGCCTTTATTTTTGCCATCATGAATACTGCGGTCGCCAACGCCCTGGTCATCATGAGCATGTCTCCGCTGATCGCCGCGATACTGAGTCATTTCCTGTTTCGCGAGCCGATCTCTGCAGGAACCTGGGTGGCGGCGATCACCATATTCGCGGGTCTCACAGTGGTCTTCCACGGGAGCCTGCACAGTGGGGGTGCGGTCGGCGACATGGCCGCCCTGGTGACGAGTATCTGCGTTGCCGTCAGTTTTGTGCTGATCCGCAAGCACCGGGAAATCAGTATGCTCCCTGCTCTCACCTGGAGTGGTGCCCTGGTTTGCCTTATCACGCTTCCGCTGGCAACACCGGCTGCGCTAAGCGGTACCCCCCTTATCTTGATGCTGCTACTGGGGCTTCTGATCTTGCCCGTCAGCTTGGCGATGATCGGGCTGAGCCCTAGATATCTTCCCGCACCGGAAGTGAGCCTGATCCTGCGCCTGGAGGCATTGCTTGCGCCGCTGTGGGTCTGGCTGGTACTGGGCGAGATTCCGACCCGCCAAACCCTTGTCGGGGGCAGCATCATTCTTGCGACGCTTGTCTGCTTATCTGCGTATGCCATTTACACAAACAGAGGCAACCAGACATGAGCCCAATGGAGGTTGCATCACGGAGTGTTTCCGAGCGCTATGCCGTGTGGCTGATCGCCGCAAGCAGCCTTTTTATCTCCGTCAACGGCTTCATGCTCCGCAGTATCGAATCCGCCAATGAATGGCAGGTGATCTTCGGCCGACAGGCATTCTTTACGCCAGCCATCCTGCTCCTACTGCTCATACGGTTTCGGGGTCAGTTGCTGAGGCTTTTTCTGGATGCGGGATGGGTCGGTATCGCGGCCGGTGTCTGTCTTGGGCTGGCCAACCCCACGGTCATTCTGGCGATGACGCACACCACCGTGGCCAATGCAATGTTCACCCTGAGCGCCTGTCCGCTGATTACCGCAGTCCTCGCCCGGATTTTTCTGCGTGAACGGCTTGCCCCGGCAACGCTCGTTGCGATCGTGGTGGCCATGGCCGGCGTCGGCATCATGCTTGCCGACGGACTTGGTGCGGGTTCATCACTGGGCAATGGCCTCGCTCTGCTGTGCGCCCTCTTTTTTTCGATGTTTGTTATTTTTCTGCGCGTGGGAAAAGACCGCAATATGCTCCCCAGCAGCGTGACCGGCGGGGTTATTGGCGCGCTGGTCGGCCTCGCGGGTGCCGGCTTCGACTACCACCTGACCCTGCATGACGGTCTGCTGTGCCTGATCTGGGGTGGCGGTATCGTCACGGTAGTGCATTTTCTGTTTATCCAGAGCTCGCGCCACGTCCGGAGCGCTGAGATCATGCTGATCACCCTGATCGAGTTTACGCTCGGTCCAATGTGGGTCTGGATCGGTTTTGGAGAAAGGCCATCGGCCATGGCCCTGGCTGGAGGCGCCCTGGTGCTCGCCGCCGTGGCGGGCCGGTCCATCGTGATACTGCGAAGTCAGGAAGCAAACTGACGCAGATACCACCGCAAGATTCGGCGAGGCAAATCATGCGTCGGCACGCTGCCCGGACTGGGCTGCACGTAAACCAGGGCGCTAACCGGTCACAGTACCGGCCTGACAGCAGTCCGCTGGTGCGAGGGCATTCGGCAGGTAAAACTTCGCCCTGGTCAGACTAAAGTTTGTAGCCCGCCCGATCGGCGTCATCGTAAAACATCTGCACCGTTTCCAGTGAATAATCGGCCAGGTCTTTGCCGGACAAGGACAGCTTTCGAATGATGTCATTGGTTGCCGTGATAATGTGACAGCCGATCGCATCCGCCTGGTAGATATTGAGTACCTCGCGGGGGCTCGCCCAGAGTAACTCCGCCAGCGGCGCGGTCGCCAGAATGTCGAGCGCTTCGCTCATGATCGGAACCGGATCGAGGCCCGTGTCCGCAATACGTCCGGCAAAGACTGACACAACCGACGCGGGGCCATTCCTGACAGCTTGTGCTACCGCACCAACCTGATCGAGGGTGAGTATAGCCGTGATATTGAGGTGCACACCGGCGCCTGACAATCTTTCAATTAACCCGTAAGACATTTCCTGACGGGTATTGCTGACGGGGATTTTCACATAGACGTTCTCTCCCCAGGTGCGGATTTTCAGCGCCTGACGCTCCATCTCGTCAAACTCATCGGCGAAGACTTCAAAAGAAATCGGCCGATCAGGAATCTCCTGCAGAATTTCGTGGGCAAAACCCTCGTAATCCGAGATACCCGCCTTTTTCATGAGCGTCGGGTTGGTGGTGAAACCCTGGATATAAGGTTTCTGATACATCTCCAGCATACCTACCCGGTCCGCCCCGTCAGCAAACAGTTTCACTTTAAGTTTATCGATGGCACTCATTTGGAAATTCCGAAATAGTTTAAGGAGAGCATATCAGGTCCGCAATTTCGTGAACACTGCCGATAACATGATTCGGTGGCGATCGCAGATGTTCATCATAGCCGTAATCGAGAAATATGGTGTGACACCCCGCTGCATTGCCAGCGTCGATATCTTTCCAGCGGTCTCCCACCAGCCAGGATTGCGTGAGTTCCAACTCAAACTCCTCGGCCGCCTGCAACAGGAGCCCCGGCTCGGGTTTACGGCAATCACACGGGCTTGTGCCATCGTGATAGCACGCGTAGATCTTCTCGATTGGCAGTTCATCTTGAACCATCTGATGGAATTGTTCTACGACATCCAGTTGCTGAAGACCTCGGCCCACGTCCGGCTGGTTCGTTATACAGAAGATATCAAACCCGCTAGAGACGATTTTCCGGCTGACCGCGTGTATCCCCTCTACCCATTTGAATTCCTCGATACTGGCCGGTGAAAAAGGATGGCCATGACGGACCGGTGCCTGATTGATGACCCCGTCCCGGTCAAGGAAGACGGCTCGATTCAACGGGTTGATTCCCATTTGGTATCGTAGGTCTTCAATGCCGGGTGGGACACCAGCAGGTGCCAGATCACTGCCTGAAAGGCTTCCGAGTGCGGCGTTATCGTCTCCGGATTCACTGTCGGCACGATGACGCAGACATCGGCAACGGTGGCGGTGAACCCTCCATCCCGCCCGACCACACCGGTTATCCCAGCCCCTACCTCACGGGCAAACTGCAAAGCCTTCACCAGATTGGGGCTGACATTTTTTTCGAGGCTGCCGCCCCCAACCGAGAACACAAAAACTGCATCTTTGTTTCCCAGCCGGCTGGTCCTCAGCCATTCAACAAACACGGTATCCCAGCCTTCGTCATTGGTACGAGCGGTGAGTTCCGAAACATTGTCGGTTGGCGCATACGATTCGATCCCGACAATCTTGCGAAAGTCGTTAACGGCGTGAGAGCAGTTACCTGCGCTACCACCCACGCCAAGGAAAAACAGCCTGCCGCCCTGTTCCCGAACCTTTGCCAGTAATGTTGCGATTTTCTCAACCGCGTCGGTGTCGATCTGTGAGATGATTTGTGATGCTTCGCGCAGATGCTGTTTCGAGTAACTCATCGTCATGTATTCCCTGTTGTCATTAAGCACGATCGAAATAGGCTTCCGCCTCTGCCAGCCCCTGGGGTGACCCTATCTCATAAAACCGTTCAAAGACCTGCATTCCCGCCAGTCTGCGGGACAGCGAAAGATCGTGGTAGAGATCAGCAAGATCAAAAGGTATTGACGGATCACGACCCGCAAACAACTCTGCGGACAGTACCGCCAGCCCATAATCGATGTAGTCCATACCAGGCCCGGGACGATGTTTGTTGTACTCGATTACCGTCTGATCCTCAAACAGGACATTGCTGGAATCCCATTGCCCCTCATTACGGAACACCGTCATCAGCGCGGGTTTCTGAGACCGCCTCCATTGAGATTCCACCTTGGCAAAAGAGACGGGCAAAAAAGAGTCTCCGTAAAGCACAAAGAATGCAGGCCCCGTCAGGGGCAGGGCCTTGACAATCGCGCCGCCCGTGCCCAGCAGGGTATCTCCATCTTCAGAGTACCTCACCTCAAGTCCATAGGCTGCCCCGTTGCCGACCACTTCCTCGATCTGGGTAGCACGATAACCGGTACACAGAACCACCCGGCGGATATCCTGCGCGCCCAGGTACTCCAGTTGATGAACAACAAACGGTTTGCCGGCGACCGGCACCAGCGCCTTCGGGATACGCTCCGTCAGGGGCCGGAGACGGGTCGCCAGACCGCCCGCCAGAATGAGGACCGGAAGCATCGGCTTCAGTCAACCGAGATACGGGCGCCCTCAAAGTCAAAGCGGAAACGTACTTCTTCGAGCCCGACCATCGCCATCGCTTCCTTGAGTTGCTCTCGTTCTTCGGTGTAGAACATCAAAAAACCTCCGCCGCCCGCACCGACCAGCTTGCCACCGATCGCGCCGCTTTTCCGGGCCAGTGCGTACCACTCATCGATACGCGGATTACTCATTCCCCCGGATCGCTTCTTCTTATGCTCCCAGTGCTCGTGCATCAGTTCCCCGAAACGCACCGGCTCACCTGACTCAAGGGCTTCGAGACTCCGATAACCCAGTTCCTTGACGTAATGCAGATTGTTCAGCATCTCGGCATCGTTGCGCCGGGTGCGTACCTTCTGATCAGCAAGGATGCTGCTGGCGCTGCGCGAAAAACCGGTGAAAAACAACAGCAGGTTATCTTCAAGGTCATAGATGGTTTCCGGGCTGAGATTGAGTGGTCGCGCGCTGACATTATCATCCGGATGAAAGTCAAAGCAGGTGATCCCGCCGTAGGCCGCAATGTACTGATCCTGTTTACCGATAGGTTCGCCAAGGCGCTCGATTTCAAGGTGACAGGCCATTTCAGCCAACGCTTGAGGGTGAATCAGTTGGCGCTTAAACGCACACAAGGCCCGCAACAGTGCCGTGGTAAAACTGCCGGACGAGCCCAGTCCCGTTCCCGCCGGAATATCAGCCAATGTCGTGATCTCGATCTGGGGCCCCGTGAACTCGAGCATCTGAAGCGCTTCGCGGATGATGGGGTGGCGCACCTCTTCGGCTGAATCTGCCCGCTCGAGTTCGGAATACTTGAGGAATATTCCCGGGGTGAACGGCCGCATGGCAGTGACATAGACATATTTGTCAATCGCGGCTGCGATCAGGAAACCACCATGCTCACGATAGTAGGAGGGCAAGTCGGTCCCGCCGCCACCGAGACTGATCCGCAAAGGACTACGGGCGATGATCATAGCCGCTACGCTCGTAAATCTGTTCGACAATCTCCAGCACCGCCAGGGCATCCGCAAGGCCCGGTGTGGACGGCCGGCCTTTTTCAATGTCTTCAAAAAACTCGTTCATCTCGGTCTCCCAGGAGTTATCCGCCATGGGAAACTCCCACGCGGTGGTTTCCGGCGGCCCCATCTCAGGCAGCATCCGATACCAGGTCAGGCGCTCAACCCCATAACTGCCGCCGAGGCCGTCGATCTGCAGCTTGCCGTCTCTCCCATAAATCTCCCATGAAAAGGTGTTTTTCCACTCGCTGCAACTCGCATGAAGAAACGCCGTCTGATCAGTGGCGGTGCGCAGCAGCATAAATGCGTTGTCATCCACCGGCATGTCCCAATAACAGGTCTGGGCATGGCCGTCGACAGTGACAAAATCGCCCAGACACCAGCGGGCGAGATCAATAAGATGCACACCCTGATCGATGAGTTCCCCGCCGCCTGAAAGCGCCGGATCTGCACGCCACTCACGATCGTAACCGATACGCCCGCCATGACCGTAGCGGGCTCTCAGGAACATCAATGGCCCCAGCTCGCCGGAATCGAGGATCTTGCGCATTTTCCGGAATGCCCGGTGATAGCGATGGTTAAAGCCAACCCGCGCCCGCACCCCTTTCGCCTCGGCCTGTTGGATCAGGGGGCGCAACTCCGCAGCATTACGGGCTGCCGGTTTTTCAACCAGTACATGGCGGCCAGCCTCAATCGCCGCCATCGAAATCTCGGCAAGCATGTAATGGGGTGTTGCAATAATGACGGTGGATACATGATCGTGGTCAAGCACCTCACGCCAGTCATCGGTGGCCACACAGCCGTCTACCGTATCAGCAAGCGATTGTGCCAAGGAGCGATCGGTATCGGCACAGGCGACGAGAAGCTGGCTGCCGAGCACACCGGCCCGTTTACGGCCGATAAGGCCACAGCCGATGATGCCGACACCGATACTCACCAGGACTCGCCCCGATCGGTTGGCACAATCCGGCGCAGGGTATAGATGTCGGAGTCGGCAAGCTGATCTTTATACTGGCCAAAATCCGCCCAAGGATCCCATAATGCACTTATCAACTTTCCCGAAATCCCATCACTATCCGCAGAGCCAAGAAACACGGCCAGTTTGGCTCCACGCTCCAGACCCGCACCACCAGATGCCTTCTGCTGAAGCGCCTTCTCAAAAAATTCCTCCCCTACTTTTTCTGGCCCTGCATCAATTACCTCATCAAGCATCTTAGTATTTAAAGACCCTGGCGCGATCGCGTTGACGTCAATATTATGCTTTGCCATCTCAAGGGCTATTGTTTCAACAAAACGAACTATCCCTGCTTTTGATACAGCATAAGCACTAAGATTCGGCATAGGATTTGTCGCACCACCTCCTGAAAGTTGAACAATCTTCCCATAGCCTTGATTCTTCATAATCGGTGCCACTTCTCGACACATGAGTACTGAGCCCATTAAATTGACGTTGATGGCATCCACCCAATCATCCCAAGCAATAGCCTCTATTAAACCTTTTGGGCCATAGACTCCCGCGTTATTCACCAGAATATCGACGCGCCCGAACTTTTTGAGGGCCAATTTAACCAGCGAATCAACATCGTCAGGGCGAGAGACGTCGGCTTGGCACGTTACGACAGATGATGCCGTGGGCACTTCCAGGATGAGGCGTTCTAAGGCCGTCCCGAGTTTTTCCTTGTTTCGTGAACACATTACCACCGAAGCCCCTGACAAAACATATTGCTTGACTATCTCCAAGCCAAGTCCTTCACTCGCGCCTGTGATAATCGCCACCCGATCCTGCAAAGTCAGCGTTGATGGACCGTCACTCATCTCCAACTCCCACCGAAAAATATGAAATTCCTGAACACGGGCTTAAATCACCAAGGATCCGATCGCTGTCGAATACGACGAAGTCTTCGGTTACCGAGTTCTTGATATCGCGCAGACTCAATTCACGATACTCTGGCCACGGCGTTCCAATAATCAGAGCCGATGCTTCGTGTAAAGCAGTCAGAGGTGTTTTCACACGCTTGGCTTGTTTCGACCACCGGTCCGGGATTATGCATTCAGATGGGTCGTGCACAATAATCTGTGCACCCTCTTGATGTAACCAGTCACACGTCTCTACCGAAAGAGACCGGCGCAAGGTATCAGTACCTGGTTTATACGTGAGCCCCCAAACCGCAATGGATTTCCCTTTCAGGTCACCCAATACCGATCGGATACGTCGCTGAACCCACTTCTTATGTTCATTGTTACTTTTTAAAACCGAACTGAATATTGGGTTAGCTAAGTTGTATCCTGAACTAATTTTTTCAAGAAACTTCAGGTCGCGGGCCAGTGTACCGCCTGAAAATGCACTGCCCGGAGCAAGGTAGGCTCCGGGCCCGATGCGTTGTTCAGTTTTTAGACCGATCTCTACTTCTCTTGCATCGGCGTTGACCTGTTCACAGACGGTCGCGAATTCGTTTGTAAAGGCTATCGACATACCAAGAAAGGCATTGATTGCGTGCTTTGTCATTTCCGCAGACTCTACGCCCATCCAGACAAAATTCTCTGTAATCCCATCAAATAGATCACATAGGACATCTTTCGCCTCATCATTTCGAATACCTAAAACCACCCGGTCAGGATGGAGAAAAGCTTCTAGCGCCCTACCTAGTCTGAGATTTTCTGGTGACGAACAGAAACTGAGATTCTTGTGAGGGCAATCTCTTGAAGAGACTTGCTCAAGTTGCGCGATAGATCCTACGGGCATTTGAGACGACACAACGACAACAGTATTTTCCTCAAGCAAAGGCAGCGTGCTTTCAACCTGCCGGAAAACAAAATCAACATCAGCCTTGTCATCATCATCAACAGGTGTATCGTAAGCAACCCATAAAACCCGTGCACCAGACACTGCTGCCTTTGCATCGCTAGTAAATTTAAGATTACCGTTGGCGACCCCATCGTCAATTAGTGTATTGAGTCCCGGTTCATCTACTGGCAATGTGCCTTTCTGAAGGTTGCCGATAGTTTGATCATCAAAATCTAAACCGATGACATCATGACCCAACGATGCCAAGCATCCGGCAGTGACCGAACCGAGGTGCCATAATCCCTGTACACAAACTTTCACCTTCGCCCCTCCAGCACCCATTGGTTCTGCTGAAGCCATGTCAGGGTTTTGAGAATGCCGTCGCGAATGGTTTGTCTCGGCTGCCAACCCAGATCCTGCATCCGCCGGCAGTCAAGAAAAATAAAGGGATTATCTCCAATCCAGCCCCGCTCGCCGCCGGCGTACGTTCGTGTGGGCGTCATGTGGAGATGTTCGGTGATGACATCAACCGAATCATTCACTTCGACATACTCATCGGTTCCGAGATTCAGCACGGTGACCGCATCGGGGGATCTGTCCACTGCGCGAAACATCGCGTCGAGACAGTCGTGGATATAAAGATAGGACTTGCGTTGCCGGCCATTGCCGAGAATATGGAGCGTGCTCGGATCAATCAGGAGTTTCCGGTAAAAATCGAAAATATGACCGTGTGTATAGCGCTCACCCAGAATCGACACAAAACGGAAAATCCAGCCTCGCATGCCGAATCCCTCACAATAAGCGCTGATCATACCCTCGCATGCCAGCTTGGACGCACCGTAAAACGATGTCTGCACCGGCATCGGGCAATCCTCCGGTGTCGGGATAACCTCTGCCTCACCATAGATGGACCCCGTGGAGGAAAAAGCGATGTTCCGCACCTCGTGACACCGCATGGCCTCAAGCACGTTGGAAGTTACGACCGTGTTCTGTTCCAGGTCCCGGCGGGGATGATCAGTGCCAAACCGGACATCGGCATTGGCTGCAAGATGCCAGACAAAATCCACGCCTTCCATCGCATCGGTCAAACTTGACTCTTCGAGAAGATCAGCCTCAATCAGCTGAAAATGCGGGTTATTGAGTGCGTTATCGAGAAAGATCCGCTGACCCGTCGAAAGATTGTCATATCCGACAACCTGGTGCCCTTCGGCCAGCAGCCGGTCTACTAGGTGGCTGCCGATAAATCCGGCTGCTCCGGTAACCAGGGCTCTCATGGCGCCCTCCGGTCCGGATCATCCTGCCCAAACAACGGTCCGTAACGGAATCTGACAAGCGCCCGAAGCCAGAGTATCGGATCCAGCAGGGGTCTGACCTTTTTCCCCTCGGAAAAAGAGCGCGAGACATAGTTGACCGGAATCTCCCGGGGAACCAGTCCCTTGCGGATGAACTTGATGACGATCTCCCAATCGAGATCAAAACGATCCGCCTCGAGCCGCAGGCCATAAAGGCACTCACGATGAAACACTTTGTACATGGTGAAAGGGTCCTTCAACTGAGTCCCGCAGGCGGCATTAATCAGCCAGGTGAAAAAAATCTGGCCGAGGTTAAACACCGTGCCGAGCCATCTGCGGTCGTCAAACCGGCGCATCTTCCAGTTACCCTTGTGCCGTGATCCCAGAACGAAAAGCCGACGCCGCGCCAGAAGCGGCTCAAGCAAGGCGTCGTAGTCTCCGATGTCATACTCCAGGTCTGCATCCTGGATTAGCAATATGTCGCCGTCAGCATGCGATATGCCATTACGCACCGCATGACCTTTGCCGCGGGGCTGGTCCTCAAGGACGATGCGGACATCGGGGTGCGCTTCATATCTCTTTACAATCTCACGGGAGCCGTCCGTGGAATTGCTTTCTACGATCACCACCTCGCGCTCTACACCCTCGATTCTTTTTGCCAGTACGGTATCGATCAGTTCCTTACAGGTTGCCTCTTCATTATAGACTGGCAACACGACAGAAAGTCGGGGTGTCAGGTTTTGGTTTCTGGGCTTCCCCTTGCGGCAGATCAATACAGCGCCATTGTCATGGGGCCAGCTTTGGATATCGCAAAACCCACAGCGGATCAGTAGTGAAGAGAGACTATGGGTATCGAAATACGCTACCCGGTTAACGTTGAAGCCTGACCAGTGTCCCTTCTGCCTGCGCGCCTGCACACTGTCTAACATGGGCAGCGTCAGCAGCAGGACACCATCAGGTTGCAGCGAACCGTGAATCTGCGCCAGTTGTGACACAGGATGTGATGTTGCTCCGAGCGCCTCAAGCAAAGCACAGGCATCGACACCCGCCTGCGAGGAATCATCTGCTGCGCCCTCAAAAATTTCGATGCCGTGAGCTCGAGCCAGCCCTGACAATCCACTCGCCCCTAAGCCGGCAACCGCCATTCGCCGAAGTTTCCCGGTGGTGTATTTCTGGATGCACTCAAGAAGTCGCTCCGCCGGCACGGTTTTGATCGGTGGAGAATCGTTGGAGTTCTCCTCGACGCTCACAACTCCCGGACTGGCATCACCACTGTCGGGAAACGGTGCCGCGAACAGAAACTCGCAGTTGAAACACCGTCGGAGATAGCGATTTCTGATCTGGAACTCGTATTCGGTATCGGCGGCTGCACACAAGGGACACTGATGCGAAGGCGAACTCATAGCGCGAATTCTAGCGAAACTTTCTGGTCAATATCTGTCGTGACTGCCTGATGCAGGTAAAATGCTGGTGGATAGATCCTCGTATGCGACCTCAACCTATCTTCCCGGGACCCCATCACCTGAGTGCTTTCGTTGAATACCATTGACTCCTCGCCTGCCTGGAAACCCTGGCTGTTTTCCATCCTTTTTTGCCTTGCGGTCACCGCTCTGCTGTTTCCGCAACATCTTTTTTTCCAGG
>DCXP01000094.1 GCA_002327725.1 Proteobacteria bacterium UBA2133 | reverse complement strand
GGCTCTATGCCGGAAAAAGCGTTTCGCGAAAGCGTTCTGTGGAAACGGATTTCCCTGGTTCCGCAAAGCGCGATGAATTCCCTCAATCCGGTGTACCGGGTGGGTGACCAGGTTATTGAGGCGATCCGGGCGCACGAAGCCGCAACACGGGCAGAAGCTCGGGAAAGGGTTGCAGCGTTATTCGATGTTGTCGGTCTGCAGGCGGAACTGATGAACAGTTATCCCCACGAGTTCTCTGGAGGTATGCGCCAGCGAGCGATGATCGCGATGTCTCTTGCCCTTGATCCAGGGCTCATCATCATGGATGAGCCGACCACGGGACTGGATGTGCTGGTGCAGGAACGGATTCTTCGGCGTATCAGGGAGATCAGGGCCGAGTTGTCTAGTTCGATCATTCTTATTACTCATGATATTGCAGTGATCGCAGAAATGAGCGATCGAATCGCGGTGATGTACGGCGGCAGGATCATGGAGTCAGCAAACGTGCTAGACCTCTTCGAGTCTCCATACCATCCCTACACCCTCGGACTAAAAAATGCATTTCCGTCAATACGGGCAATCGATAGTCAATTGATCTCTATCCCCGGAACGCCGCCCTCACTTATCGGCGAGGTTTCCGGCTGCCTCTTTGAGCCCCGTTGCCCGTTCCGACTTGCTCCCTGCGCTCGCGATACGCCCGTGACAGAAAACGTAGGGGAGTTCCATCAGGTGCGTTGTTTACGGCATGCCGATGTGGAGACGTTCAGGGAGAAATCAACCAGGAAGTCGACATGGCACTCCTAGAACTGAAACAAGTCACCCGGCACTTCGAATTGCGCCCCGCCTTGATCGATCGTCTTATGCGGGGAAGGAAAACTCGTGTGATCAAGGCGGTTGAATCGATGAACCTGACGCTCGGCAGCGAAGAGATACTGGGTATTGCTGGAGAATCTGGCTGCGGCAAGTCAACGACTTGCATGATGGTCGCGGGATTGCTGGCTCCGTCGTCAGGGCAGTTGCTTTATCGTGACCGTGACGTAAATCAACTGGACAGCGGCGAACTGAATGAGCACCGGCGTCGCGTTCAGATGATTTTTCAGGACCCCTACGAGTCCCTCAACCCCCGGTTTCGCGTGTCGGATATCGTTGCAGAGGGGCCACGGGCACTGCGTTTGTGGCCGGAGCGGGAAATTTCCGAGCGCATAGCTTCAATGCTGGACAGCGTAGGGTTGCCGTATTCCAAGTACTGGAATCGCTATCCTCATGAGTTGAGCGGGGGCGAGCGCCAACGGGTTGGCATTGCCAGTGCTCTGGTGATGGAGCCTGAACTTGTAGTCGCGGATGAGCCGCTGTCCATGCTCGATGTGTCGATCCGGGCGGGAATACTAGACCTTCTGCGGAATCTCGCGAGGCAACGCAATTTTGCGTGTATCTATGTATCGCACGATTTGTCTATTCTCGGGAATATTGCTGATCGCCTGCTGGTGATGTATCTCGGACAGGCCATGGAAGTGGGTGCTGTCAAAGACGTAATCATGCAACCTCGGCACCCCTATACCCGCGCCCTGATCAGCGCCGTGCCAGTTCCCGACCCCAGAACAAAACGCGCGGCACCGAAAGTATCCGGTGATATCTCCCGGCCTGTGGACCCGCCCCCGGGTTGCCGTTTTGCAGCACGTTGTCCTTATTCAGACGAATCGTGCAGGGAAACTTTCATAAAACTGGAGGGATCTTCCTCTACCGGCCATCAAGCGGCCTGTCACCGGCTGGAGGCGATTCCTCTTGAGGCATCTTGATATCGCGGTTGTCGGTGGTGGTCTGCTGGGGTCGGCTTTTGCGTATGGCCTCAGTAGTCACGGAGTCCAGGTCGGGCTGATCGACGAGGGTGACAACGCTATCCGCACGGCGCGGGGAAATTTCGGGCTGGTCTGGGTCCAGGGCAAGGGCCGCGGTATGCCGGAATATGCCCGCTGGACGCTGGCATCAGCCCGGGCCTGGGCGGATTTCAGCGCACAACTGGGTGAAGAAACCGGCACAGCGACAGGTTATCACCAGCCAGGGGGCTTTTTCGTCGCCATCAGCAAGGATGAATTCAATCACAACCTCAAATTGCTCGAGCAGTTGCGCAAGGAAGCGGGTGCTGACGGTTACGAATATGAGGTGGTGGAGAATCCTGCCCTGCGTGAGCATCTTCCCGGGATTGGGCCCGAAGTGCCAGGCGCCACGTATTGTCGGCACGATGGCCACGCCAATCCGCTGCAGTTGCTGCGTGCCCTGCAGGAAGGGTTTGAACGCAACGGCGGATCCTATATTCCCCGTTCACATATCAGTGAAATCCGCCCCCTTGCTGTAGGTGGTTTCGAGATCTTCAGTGGTGACCGGCTCGTGACTGGCTGCGAAAAACTGGTCATCGCGGCAGGGCATGGCGGCGCTGACCTGGGCCGGCAACTGGGCATGGATATTCCCATTCACCCGGTGCAGGGCCAGGTAGTAGTGACCGAGAGAAGTCCTGCGCACCTGGCTTATCCCACCAATTACGTCCGCAAGACCGATGAGGGTTATTTCATGCTGGGGCCCTCGGCCCGCGACACGGGATTCGACCTTGAAACCGAAACCACAACCTTGCGCGACATTGTGCGCCAGTGCAGCAAAGCGTTTCCCTACCTGCGAGAGTTAAGAATCCAGCGCAGCTGGGCCGCGCTGCGGATCATGACCCCCGATGGTTTTCCGGTCTACGCGCAGTCTAGGGATTTTCCGGGCGCTTTTTCGTTTTCCTGTCACAGCGGCGTGACGCTGGCGGCACTGCATGCCCGGGAAGTACCCCAGTGGGTGCTGGCCGGCGAGATTCCCTCTGCGCACCGCTGTTTCGGCCTCGAGCGTTTCGATGTATCGGCGTAGCGCAGCCATCGCGGAGCCCGTCATCCTCTGGTTCGAGGACCGGAAAATAATGGCTGCGCCCGGGGACTCGCTAGCAGCAGCACTGCTGGCTGCGGGCGTGTCGGTGTTCCGGCGGGCTCCGGTCAGCGGCGCAAAGCGGGGGCCTTTCTGCATGATCGGTAACTGTTTCGAGTGCCTGGTCGAGATCGACGGGCAGGGCGTTGTCCAGGCCTGCAGCACCGAAGTTCGCCAGGGGATGCGCGTGTACATGCCGCGCGGCCAGTCACCTGGAGAAGGCGATTGAACGCGGTACCGGTGCGGCCGGAGGTGGCGGTGGTGGGCGCAGGACCTGCAGGTATGGCGGCTGCCTGCAGCTTGGCCGAGAGCGGGGTCGAGGTGCTGGTGCTTGACGAGCAGCCCGCTCCCGGCGGCCAGGTCTACCGTGAGGTTGAGAAAGTACACGAGCAAAGGCCGGAGGATCTTGCCGCGTTGGGAACGCAATACCGGGCCGGGCTGGAACTGGTGCGCCGCTTCCGCCACAGCGGGGCCGGATACCTGCCGCGGACCTCGGTCTGGGAAATTACCGCGGCCAGCGAGCCTGAACTTGCCATCGGCACCCTGCACGATGGCGCCGCGCAGATGCTTTACCCACGCCACATCATCCTGGCGACCGGCGCCATGGAACGCCCTACGCCGTTCCCGGGATGGACGCTGCCGGGGGTAATGACGGTCGGCGCGGCCCAGACTCTGCTCAAGACCTCAGGTCTGATGCCGGCGGGGCGTATCGTGCTCGCCGGCACCGGTCCGTTGCTGTACTTGTATGCCAACCAGTTGCTGACGGCAGGCACGCGGCCAGAGGCGATACTGGACACCCGCCCGGCCACTTCAATGGGGGCGCTGGCGTCGCTGTTGCCGGCGCTGGCAGTTCAGCCGGGCGCCCTGTTGCGGGGTCTTGGCTGGATGCGGGCGGTCCGGGGCAGCATACCGGTGTCGAGCAGAGTCACCGCTCTCAAAGCCCTGGGTGACGAGCGCGTGGCGTCGGTCAGTTATGAGTCAGCGGGGCAATCGCACGAGTTACAGGCTGAACTGCTGCTGGTGCACGACGGCGTTATCCCCAACACCTGGCTGGCGATGGCGGCGGGCATCCAGCATCACTTCGACCAGCGCCAGGCCTGCTGGGTGCCGGATGTCAGGGGCGTGGGCAGAACCAGCCGTGAATCAATTGCGATCGTTGGTGACGGGGCCGCCATCCAGGGGGCCGAAGTGGCAATCCTGCAGGGGGAGCGCCTTGCCCACGAGGTGCTTGGCCAGTTGCGAGGGGCGAAAGGACCTGTGCTGCCGACCCCAGTTGAGCCGCCGGCACTGCGACAGCAGCGACTGCTGCAGCGTTTTCTCAAGCGGTACTTTCCGCCGAGCGCGTACTTTCAGTTACCGCCGGATGACAGCACCATCGTCTGTCGTTGCGAAGAAATCACGGCCGGCGAGATCAGGAAAGTTGCAGCGCTTGGCTGTGTCGGCCCCAACCAGGCCAAGGCATTCACGCGTTGCGGCATGGGCCCGTGCATGGGGCGAAAGTGTGCTTTGACGGTAAGCCAGTTGATGGCACAAGTCCACGATGTCTCCGTAGAAGAGATGGGTCATTACCGCATCCGGCCTCCAATCCGGCCGATTACAGTGGGCCAGTTGGCTGACATGCCGATGACCGGAGAGGAAACCGGGTCTGCTGCTGACCCGCCCGGCAAATTCGCCTCCGCGAATTCCTCAAGCTCAAAGCGCTAGAAAGATCAGACCATAAGCCTCGCGACCCGCGTCAGTATTGCACCTCCGGCGATCAGCAGTGCAAAGGCAATCATCTTCTTAAGAGCATGGCGGGACAGCCGGTGCGCCAGTCGGGCCCCAATGATCACGCCGCCAGCCAGGATAACGGATAGCCCCAATCCCAATGCAAAATCAACATGGCCAAAGGTCAGATTTCCCCCCGTTGCCAACAGCGCAATGGGAATCTGGATCATCTGACTGAGTCCAACGGCTATCAGTGCCGGCACCTTGAGCCAGAGAAGTAGGGGAACCAGTACCAGTGGGCCCCCGGTTCCGGTCATTGCTGAAGCGAAGCCCGTAAAGAGGCCGATCAAGATCAGCGCAGAAGCGCTTAAATGAGCCCCCCGCGTGTTTTTCTGGCTTTCTGGTCGTAAGGCCTGAAGACCCGAGCCAAAAACGAGCACCCCGATGACGATTTCCAGAATGATGCCGTGCGTCGACCAGGCAGTCATTGCACCTAGGTAGGCGCCGGGCATGCCCCCGAGACACAGCCACAGACCCTGATTCCAATTTACCGAGCCACGGCGCGCATATTCAAATGCTCCTGCGAGGCCGGTAAAAAGATAAGAGAACATAGCGGTCGCGATGGCGACATGAATGCCCAGACCAAGGACATAGGTCAGCATTGGAACCAGCAGGACGCCCCCGATGCCGATGGCTCCGATCAGGATGCCTACGACAACGGCTGCCACCCCAGCGACTGCAAGTATCCCAACGCCGAGCATGAATTTCTCCTTAGTGAGCGAGTCCTCGGAAAGATATAAAGATGTCTAGATCTGATCCACTGTTCTCAGATCTGGATCTTGACTTCCTGAGGAGTCCGAGTACCCCGGGCAGACAAAGTTTCGGCCCGGTCTTGCTGCTGGGAGCAGGGCTGCCGGTATCCGATATTCGTTACGACCGGGTTGGTTAACGACACGGCGCTGTCGGCCACAGCCGCGCACCCGGTCGGGATCCTGCGCTCGCCTTAGACTGATTTTCTCTCGAGCCGACGTCGATGCAGCGGCGGCTCGGTGTAGCCGTTACAGACCTCACGACCTTTGAAGATGAGATCGCGGGCGGCCTCAAAAGCGATGCCGGAACACTCGGGCGCCATCGTCTGATAATGGGCATCGCCGGCATTCTGGCGATCCACCACCGCTGCCATCCGCTGGAGTGATGCCATCACCTCGTCTTCAGTAACAATGCCGTGGTGAAGCCAGTTGGCAATGTGCTGGCTTGAGATGCGAAGGGTGGCGCGGTCTTCCATCAGGCCGATATCACGGATGTCCGGTACTTTTGAGCAGCCGACCCCCTGGTCTATCCACCGGACCACATAGCCCAGGATTCCCTGGCAGTTGTTGTCAATTTCCTCGCGAATCTCCTCCTCTGACCAGTTCGGCTCATCGCTGACAGGAATCTTCAGGATATCGTCAAGGCTGGCGTGAGGCCGGCTCTTAAGTTCAGTCTGGCGTGCCAGTACATCGGTCTCGTGATAGTGCATGGCATGCAAGGTTGCTGCGGTGGGTGATGGGACCCAGGCAGTATTTGCCCCGGCCCGGGGGTGATCTCCCTTGGCCTTCATCATGGCGGCCATCTCGTCCGGCATTGCCCACATACCTTTGCCGATCTGGGCGTGGCCGGGAAGGCCGCACTTCAGGCCGACATCCACATTCCAGTCTTCATAGGCTTTGATCCAGGGCTGGGCTTTCATCTCTGCCTTGCGGATCATGGGTCCGGCTTCCATGGAGGTGTGGATCTCGTCACCGGTGCGGTCAAGAAATCCGGTATTGATAAAGATGACGCGGTCGGAGGCTGCTCTGATGCACTCCTTGAGATTGACCGTCGTGCGCCGTTCCTCGTCCATGATGCCGATCGTCATCGTTCCGGGCGCCATGTTCAGCAGCTGCTCGGTTCGCCCAAAGAGTTCGACGCAAAATGTGCTCTCTTCCGGGCCGTGCATCTTCGGTTTGACCACATACATGGCGCCGGCGGGGGAGTTACGTCTGGCAGGGTCATTGAGATCATGCAGGGCAATCAGTGCCGTGATGACGGCATCCATGATTCCCTCGAAAACCTCATCGCCGTTTTCATCAAGAATCGCCGGATTGGTCATCAAGTGACCGACATTTCGGACCAGCATGAGCGCGCGGCCCGGCAGCACCAGATCAGAACCATCGGGGCCTGAATATTCACGGTCCGGGTTAAGGCGCCGTTCGAAGGTCTCCCCGCCCTTGGAGACCATCGTTGACAGGGTGCCGCGCATCAGTCCGAGCCAGTTTGCATACACCTGTGTCTTGTCAGGGCCATCCACCGCGGCCACCGAATCCTCGCAATCCTGGATCACGGTGATCGCAGACTCGAGAAGCACATCATTGATGCCGCAGGCGCTCTTCGCGCCCACCGGCTGATTGCGATCAATGACCAGTTCAATGTGCAATCGATGATGTCGCAGCAGAACCGACTCCGGATCAAGAGCATCCCCGCGGTAGCCGGCAAACTCGGCCGGGTTGCGAAGGGAAGTGACGGCACCGTCTGCGAGCCTCGCTTTGAGATCACCGTTCTCGACAACGAAGCCGGTAATCTCGCCGTAGCAGGCGCCAGCAAGAGGTACCGTCTGGTCCAGAAAATCATTGGCGAAAGACACCACGCGGCTGCCCCGTTCCGGGCTGTACTTGCCGCTGGCCAGCGCGCCTGCTTCATCGCTGATCACATCGGTACCGTACAGCGCATCGTAGAGTGAACCCCAGCGGGCATTCGTGGCATTGATGGCGTAGCGGGCGTTGTTGACCGGCACCACGAGTTGCGGTCCGGGAATGGCGGTAATCTCCTCATCCACATCGCGTGTGGTGGCGCTGAAGTCCGGCCCTTCAGGCGCGAGATAGCCAATGTCGCTGAGAAATGCACGATAGGCTTTGGCGTCGTGCGGACTGCCCCGGTGCGCCTTGTGCCACTGGTCGATCGCAGCCTCGAGTTCTTCGCGCCGGGCCAAAAGAGCGCGGTTTTTCGGTGTCAGGTCTTTGATGAGCCGGGCAAAACCTGCCCAGAAGGAGTCGGCATCGATACCTGTCTCTGGCAATGCCTCATCGTTGATCAGCGCGAACAAGTCGTTGTCGACGCTTAGCCCGTGCAGGAGGGTCCGGTTGCTCACAGGGTGGTTTGAGGCGAAAAGGCCTTATAAAGAGGATGTTCCAGAGGGGAGAGATCATACCCTCGCTTTCTATATCGCGGATGAATATCCCACTATGTGGAAATTATTTCCTGCTGGAACCCGGTCAGATCACTATGCACCCAGAGACTGGGAGATTCTTTCGCCGGCCTGGATCAGGGTTTGCGCCCATTTGATGCTACGCCTTTCGATGGGCGCAGAAACAGAAAGTCCTGCAGCGACCTGACCGGCACCATCGTAGAGCAGTACGCCGATACAGCCCACGCCGTTTTCCGCCTCTTCGTTATCCAGCGCATAACCCCTTTTGAGGGCATAGATAACCTCGTCCACCAGGCGATCGATCGAAGTAATGGTATTGGCAGTGTAGGCAGGCAGGTTAGTGCGTGCGGCATAAGCGGCGCAGGCTTCCCGACCGGCAGCGCCGAGCATCAGTTTGCCCACCGCGGTCACGTGCAGCGGCGCCCTGCTGCCAACCACCTGATGGACGTGCATCATGCGGTTGGGTGTTGCGCGTTCAATGTAGACCACCTGATCACCTTCGCGGATACTGAGATTCACGCTTTCGTCAAAGTCGTCGCGCAAATGTTCCATGATCGGCAGGGCGATCGCGCACAGATCAAGCGTGCTGTGCAGGCGCGTGCCCAACCGAACCAGCCGCAGTCCGAGCCGGTAGTGGTTGTCACTCGTCTTTTCCACGAGTCCGTTCTGAATCAGGGACCCTAAAATCCGATGGGCGGTGCTTGCGTGCAGGCCCGTTTCCGCGATCAGGATTTTCAGGCTGACCGGTTTGCGGTAACGGGCAATGGCATCCAGAAGGCCGATGGCACGATCAATCACCTGGATTCGAGAGGATGTGTTGCTAGTCAAGGTTTGAGATCCGCAGCAAAAACAGGAAAAGACAGTAAGATATTAACCTGCCGTATCGGCGCCGAGCGATCTGATGCACGATCCTCGTGCATTCATCAGCCGTGACCGGCGATGGGCGATAACCTGCGGGGCCGCAAGCCATGATCGATTTTGTGCCTTTTCTGCTGTTTGTGATTTTTATGGTCGGTACCCCGGGCCCGGCAAACATGCTGCTGATGACCTCGGGTGCCAACTTCGGTTTCTGGCACAGTCTGCCCTTTGTGGGCGGGGTTACGCTCGGGAAACTGCTGCTGAATATTCTGCTGGCGCTTGGGCTGTGGGAAGTGCTTTCTCACGATCCCCGGGTTCTGTTGGCCCTGAAGGTAGTCTGTGTGGCCTATCTTGCCTGGCTTGCCCTGCGGATGTCGGGATTCCTGATGTCGGGCCAGGAACTCCCCCAGCCGGAGTCATTCTGGAAAGGACTGGCGGTGCATCCGTTGAATCCCAAGGCATGGGCCATGCTGGTTTTCGCCTACGCGCAGTTTACCGATAGCGCCCAGCCGCTGATTCCCCAGGCTGTGATCATCAGCCTGACTTTTCTCGCAGTACAGGTGGTTTTTCACAGTCTCTGGTGTGCCGGGGGTGCGATGGTGGTGGCTGCTGTGGGTGGGCGTCCCGCGGAGCGGTGGTCGATGCGCGGCCTCAGTATCCTGACGGTCTTCATTGTCATATGGGCAGTGGCACTAGGGTGATATGATTAGTTGGACAGCGGGGCGTGTTGTCAGACCGGAGGACCGGCGGTCACGACTGTCCACCATAGCCAGAACAATCTACGGAGGGAAGTGATGTCGAGTTATACAGCGAAATGTATGTGTGGTGCGGTTGCGGTCGAGGTTGAGGGTGATCCGGTTGCGATGGGAATCTGCCACTGCAAAGACTGCCGGGCCTGGTCAGCGAGTCCTGTAAACGGCTTTGCGGTCTGGCCGATCGACAAGATGACCGTCAGTGCAGGCGAAGAGCAGATAGAAAGCTATACCAGTTCAGAGGATAACCAGCGGGCCTGGTGCAAAACCTGCGGGGGCCACCTCTATCATGTCGTCGGGCCTTTGGGTGTGGTGGATGTGTACGCGGGGCTCATCGAAGGCCTGGAATTTCAGCCAGCGCTTCATTTGAATTACGAAAGCACCATCATGCCCATGAAAGATGGTCTGCCCAAGTTCAAGGATTTCCCGGAGGAATTTGGAGGTTCGGGAGAAACACTGCCTGAGTAGTTCAGGCACTCCAGCGCTTGCTGTCCGGGCGCATGTCGTCGCTTGAGATTCTGATCGGAAACTTCTCGCGGATCTGGGCATCGGCCTCTGGGCTGAAATAATTGGGGTAGTGGGTCGCGAGTATTTCGCGGCTGGCTTTTCGGCTGCGCTCGAATAGATCCAGAGCACCCTCGGCTTCCCATTGATCGGCAGGCGCACGGTCCATCATTTTGGGATAGACGTACTCGCTTTCCATCACGCTCAAGGTCTGTTCGTTGCCGAGAAAATGTCCCGGATCAACAGCGCACTGGTGGATGGTGTCCACCGACAGCGTCTCATCGGATATCTCAATTCCCCGGATCGTGCGCTGAATCATGCCCACGGCTTCATTGTCGATCACCATTGACTCAAAACTGCAGCCCATCAGGCTCCCCATCATGCCTCCGACTTCACAGACGCGATTCGCCCCGGAGAGCGCAGCGAGCGCTATGGTCAGTCCTTTCTCATAGCCATATTGCGCATCCGGAATCTTCGAGTCGGTCATTCCGGCACCGACGCTGTTGGGCAGGTCGTAATAGTTGCCGACCTGAATCGCCGCAGCCGCAAGCAAGGCCTGCTCGCCACTGCCGCCGGTAAACGATCCGGTTCTGAGGTCGGTAACAAAGGGCCAGGTGGCAAAAGTGACGGGACAGCCGGGACGGATCAGGTTGACGATCGCAAGACAGGAGAGGGTCTCCGCAACGACCTGTGCGAGGATGCCGGCAAGGGTTGCGGGCGCCGTTGCTCCGGACTGGGGAGCCACGGCGATATCGCTGACCAGACCCAGCCGGGTCGCATCCATCATGACTTCCAGGTTCTCCCTGCCGAATCGAAGCGGGGAAACGATAGGACATCCGCCGAAGATGACCGAGGGTTTTTTCAGAAACGCTCCCTCACCACCGCTCGCAAGATCAAAAATCTCGAGCGCGGGGGGAATGTTTTCGCGCTTTCGAAACGATAGACACAGGGGCTTTTCCGTCGCTGCCATCAGGGCATAGACCATGGTCATGTCGTGCTCATAATCATCGGGCACGTCGGTCCCGATCACGGTATCACCGGACATATGGATGTTGTCGAGCCGGTCAACCAGCCGGGTGAAGTCGTAGATATCCAGAATGGTGGAAGAGCGGTAATGCAGGCTGTCGCTATCCAGAGTCGTGACAGCACTTCCCGAGTTGGAGAAATAAACCCGGTTGCTGTTGCAGTGCATGTCGTCCTTCCCGGCCCGCAAGCCTCGCGCGTAAACCGTGTATTCCCGGGCAGCCCCGGCGATGATGTCTTCAATCATGCTTTTCGGAAAGCACAGCCGGCCGTAGTCATTCAGTTGGGCGCCAAGCGGCAGGACGATGTCCAGCAGTTCGGGAAGGGGGTCGCCGATACCGGTGTTTTCAAGAATCGTCAGCGCCGCTCCGTGAATCCGGGTGAGGTCGCCATCATTGAGCGGGCGGTACTGTCCGCCCTGCATGCCGGGCCGGATCGCGGGACTGTTGCCGCCCCGAAGGCGCGCTTGCGCCTTGGCTTTGCGGTCGGCGGCATTCCGACGCTTTGGCCGGGTATCCTGTGTTGTGGGCGAACTCATAATCGATCAAGGGTGCTACGTTGATTTGCTAAGGGCGCGTCGGTCTTGCCAGGAAATGCATCGAACAATGGTATCAGGTTTTATTTGAGCGACGTCGACAGGAACCGTTTGGTAAAACCTGACCCGGCTAAAGAGAAATCACAAGATATACTTGATATCGCGTTTTTCTTTTTGATGAGAAGATTTGTTAATGCCTTCAGATAACGTTTTTCACGTCTGCGTCCTGCCGGGAGACGGCATCGGTACTGAAGTCACCGCGGCGGCTGTCGAGGTGCTTACGGCGGTATCGCGCCGCAGCGGTCAGTTTGCGCTGGACTTTCAGTACTTCGCCGCCGGCGCCGAACAGTATCTTGAGAGCGGGGTCGCCATGCCGGATGAATCCTGGCGGGGGGCTGAGGAGGCTGATGCGATCTTGCTCGGGGCGATGGGTCTACCGCGGGTGCGCTATGACGATGGTACCGAAATCACCCCCCAACTCGACCTGCGTTTCCGGTTTGGCCTTTATGCAGGAGTGCGCCCTGTGTCGGGCCGACGGCGTTGATTTCGTCCTGGTTCGGGAAAGTACGGAGGGCTTGTTTGCGTCTCGCGGTAAGGGAGAGGTCATCGCGGACCGCGAGGCGAGGGATACCCTGGTAATCACCCGCGAGCGTTCAAAGCAGGTTTTTGAGTTCGCCTTTGAATTGGCGCGGAACAGGGCATCGGCTGGCGGCAAATCAAAAGTGACTCTCGTCGACAAAGCCAACGTGTTTTCATCGATGGCCTTTTTCCGCAAAGTATTCGACGAAGCGGCAAACGCCTACCCGGATATCGAGACCGAGCGTTTGTATGTCGACGCCTGTGCTCTGGACCTGGTCCGTCGGCCCTGGGAGTTTGATGTGCTGGTGACAGAAAACATGTTCGGGGACATCCTCTCTGACCTTGCGGCTGGACTGGTCGGCGGTATGGGGTTTGCGCCTTCGGCAGATATCGGCGAGTCGCGTGCCGTGTTCCAGCCTGCGCATGGCAGCGCACCCGACATCGCCGGAAAAGGAATTGCTAATCCGACCGCGGCGATTGTATCGGGCGCAATGATGCTCGACTGGCTGGGCCGCAAGCATCAGTTGGGTCCATGTATTGACGCAGCACGGTTGATTAACGAGGCGGTCGAGCAGGCATTGCATGATGGTTCCAGGTCTTTTACGTCAACGTCCGAGATGACCCGAGGGGTGGTCGATGCAATAGGCTGACAATCGCGGACACACGAGAGCGGAAACCTTTTCGATCGTGAATAAACGAACCTTGCACTTTATATATGAAAGAACATTTTTTTAATCTCGACGATTCCGCCCAGGGGATACTGCGCGATCTCGCCCCCGGAGTTTCCACCCGGATATTCCCCGGGGACCATGCGATGCTTTCGCTGGTTCGTCTGGAACCGGGTTGTGAAAGTGAGGTCCACTCTCATCCGCAGGAACAGTGGGGTGTCCTGCTGGAGGGCAACGGGGTGCGTATCCAGAACGGTGAAGAGGTTACGGTGTCCGCCGGCGATTTCTGGCGCACCCCGCCCAACGTGACCCATGCATTCCGGGCCGGGCCTGAGGGTGCCAGAGTGCTCGATGTGTTCAGTCCACCGCGGGATGAATACCGGGTGAAGGGCAGCGGCGTGCGCGCCCCATAGAAACGATTGCCCGGACAATGAGTCTCAATTTATCCGATGCCGCATCGGCCGGCTTCTATATGCCCGCAGAATGGCAGACCCATGCACGGTGCTGGATGGCGTGGCCGTGCCGGGAAGGCTTTAACAGTGAGGCAACCTGCGGCAATTACGCCGAGGTGGCCAAAGTAATCTCGCGTTTTGAGCCCGTGTCGATGGTGGTGCATCCGCGTGACCGGGAGACGGCGCAGGCAGCTTTGGGCAACGACATCACCTGTGTCGAGATCCCAATCGACGACGGCTGGTTTCGCGATAACGGGCCTAACTTTCTCATCAACGATCAGGGTGATGTTGCCGCTGCCTGCTTCGCCTTCAACGCCTGGGGCGGGAATTACGAGCCTTTCGATGATGACGCACAAGCCGGACCGAGACTGCTGTCGCAACTGGGGCTGCAGATGTTCCAGTCCGGGATGACAGCGGAAGGGGGCGGGATAACGGTTGATGGCGAAGGCACGCTCATCACCACGGAAACCTGTTTTTTGAATCCCAATCGTAATCCGGGATGGAGCAAGGGCGAGGTTGAGGCTGAGTTGTGCAGAATGCTTGGCGTCACCAAAGTTATCTGGATTCCAGGGGATCCCTACGAGGACGAAACCAACGGACACGTCGATGGCCTGGCTGCCTTTGTAGGGCCGGGCCGCGTTCTGGTTGAGGCGGCGTTTGATCGTGCGCACCCGCGCTATGACATTCTCATGGAGAACCGACGCGCCCTTGAGGGGCAGACCGATGCGAAGGGCCGAATGCTGGATCTGATATTGATAGAGGATGCGTGGCAGTGTGATGGAGGAGACCGTTTCTGCACCTCGTATATCAACAGTTATATAACCAATGGTGCGGTGATCATGCCATCGTACGGACTGCCTGCTGACGCTCGCGCAAAGGCAATTTACCAGCAGCTTTTCCCCCAGCGCGAGGTGGTCTCATTGCGGATCGATGACATCGCCCCCGGCGGCGGCGGTATCCACTGTATTACCCAACAGCAGCCCGGGGTGGGCGCCGGCAAAACTGAAACCGAATAAATAAATGAAAGAGTCTGCCTCATCGCGGGATCGTTACTTCGGCATTCATGTTTTCTGCTGTATCAACGAAAGAGCAGCGGGTCACCACAGAGGTTCATGCAGTGCGCGAGGATCGGCAGCGCTACAGGAATCCATGAAGGCGCGTGCCAAGGAACTGAAACTGAGTAAGCGCCTTCGTATCAACAAAAGCGGCTGTCTTGGCCGGTGTGAGTTCGGCCCAGTGATGGTGATCTACCCTGAGGGGACCTGGTATCACTATCGAAGCCGTGAGGATATCGATGAGATTCTCGATACACATGTGATCAACGCCCGCCCCGTAGAGCGCTTGCTGTTACAGCCGGAGCAGAAGATTCTGGATCCCGAGGGGTCGGAGCGTATCGAACTCAGGGTCAGCAGCCTCAACGAATATCCCATGATGTCAGCCGTTATGAACTGGTAGGTAAAGACAACAAAGATCTGCCGCCGTTTGAGCCCGGGGCGCATATCGATCTTTTTACCGGTGATGGACTCAGGCGCTCATATTCGCTGGCGGTGGCATCCGACCAGGCCATACTGGAGGCCGTGCGCGAAGCCGGGGTCAAGATTGAGTCTTCTTGTGAGAATGGCCTGTGCGGCTGTTGCAGAACCCGCCTGCTCGGCGGAGTGGCGGATCATCGTGACCTCGTGCTGACAGACGCCGAAAGGGCGTCGCCCGAAGAGATCATGATCTGCATCTCCCGCGCAAAGGCGGGGGAGGTGCTGGTACTCGATATCTAATTTAGGTCTGAGACTGTTCCAGTATTTGCGGGATATACTGCTCCCAGCCGATAGCCATAACGTGCCCGCCCCGGGTGACGGAGCGCAATTCCCGTATGGTGCTGGCGGCGATCCCGATGCTGATTTTCGCGATCGCTTCTTTATCGTCCCCCGCTGCGGCGATTTTCTCGATGAGGTGATCCGGAATATCCACACCCGGTATGCGCTCGTTCATATATTGCGCCATCTTCACCGATTTGATCGGGATAATGCCTGCGAGAATCGGTTTTGATGAGCGGGCTTTGTCCAAAAATGCCGAAAATGCGCTAACGTCGTAAACAGCCTGTGTCTGGAAGAATTCAGCGCCACCGTCAATTTTTCTGTGGAGATTTTCGATCTCAGCGCCGGGGTCACTCGCCCCAGGATTAACGACGGCGCCGGCAAAGATCTCGGTACTTTTGTTAAGTGCATTGCCGTTGAGATCGGTTCCGCTGTTGAGTGCCCGCACCGCCCCAAGCAATTGGGAAGCAAAGAGATCAAAAACCGGCTTGGCGTCGGGATGATCTCCATTTTCCGGGGGATCACCCCCCATAAAGACGAGATTCGATATACCGAGAGCCGAGGCGCCCAGGATACTCGCCTGGATGGCGAGGCGATTCTTGTCACGGGAGGTCATCTGTACGATCGGCTCAACGCCGTGATCCAGCATCAGATGGCCGACCGCAACCGGATCCATGGCCATTCGTGCCGCGTGGGACTCGGTCAGGTTGATTGCGCTGACATGCGGCTTCAGCAGGGTTGCCTTGTCCAGCAGTGGAGCAAGATCCAGCCCCTTGGGCGGCGTCAGCTCGCTGGTCACAACAAAATCAGAAGATTGCAGGGCCTTTGAAAGCGAGCTCATGTTGTCTTTGGGTGCTGAGAGTGGATCTGTTTTGGGTCAATGCCCAACTTGTGGAAATGGCATCATAGAGTATCAACCCTCAGGGTCAACCGTTTCTTCCGCGCCCGCGGAATTTATGGCCGTAATAAAGAAATATTTCGTTGACCATCAAGAGCTGCAGCAGGGTCATCCGGTAGAATCTGCATCCCCATTGGGTTTGCGGTTTAGGTACACATGACCAGAACCCGGGCCTAAGCCATAATCTCCTAATGAATACCTTTGACAAGATTCTGATTGCCAATCGAAGCGAGATTGCGATCCGGGTGATGCGCGCGGCGGCAGAGCTCGATATCGCGAGTGTCGCCATCTATTCAGAGGAAGACCGGTTTGCCCTGCACCGCTTCAAGGCTGCGGAGGCGTGTCGTGTGGGTGAGGGCTGCTCACCGGTGCAGGCGTACCTGCAGATCGATGAGATTGTGCAGACAGCTGTGCGCTGCGGCGCGGATGCGGTTCATCCAGGGTACGGTTTCCTCTCGGAGAGTCCTGAATTTGCCAGAGCCTGTGCGGATGCCGGACTGGTATTCATTGGCCCCTCGGCCGATGTGATGGCGCGCCTGGGCAATAAAGTGCAGGCACGTCGGCTGGCGCAGGAAAATCAGGTGCCGGTGATGCCGGCCACGGAACCCCTGCCCGGGGATTCCGCTGCGGTCCGCGCGATGGCTGACGCGATTGGATATCCGCTGATGCTGAAGGCCTCTTGGGGTGGGGGCGGCCGGGGCATGCGGGTCATTGAGGATGGATCCGAACTGGATGCGATGGTCGAAGTCGGTCGGCGGGAAGCGCAGACGGCTTTTGGCAACGATGAAGTCTATCTTGAAAAACTGGTACGTCGTGCCCGGCACATAGAAGTCCAGGTGCTCGGAGACCAGCAAGGCAACCTGGTACACCTTTACGAGCGGGACTGTACCGTTCAGCGGCGCAACCAGAAAGTCGTCGAGCGGGCACCGGCCTTTTTTCTGACGGACCAACAACGCGAGTCGGTCTGTGCGTCCGCATTGCGGCTTTGCAAAGGTGCCGGCTATTACAACGCGGGAACCGTGGAATTTCTGCAGGATGCTGATTCGGGGAATTTTTTCTTCATCGAAGTCAATCCGCGTATCCAGGTGGAACATACCGTGACCGAGGAGATCACGGGGATCGATATCGTCAAAGCGCAGATCCGGATTGCCCAGGGCTGCAGTATCGGATCAGAGTCATCGGGGGTTCCTGCGCAAGACGAAATCGTCATGCGCGGCCATGCCATGCAGTGCCGGATTACCACCGAAGATCCGGAGAACAATTTCATCCCGGATTACGGAGAGGTCGACACTTATCGCAGCCCTTCCGGATTTGGAATCCGGCTGGATGCGGGAACGGCTTACACGGGCGCACGGGTTACCCGGCACTATGACTCCTTGCTGGTCAAGGTAACCGGAAGGGGAAATACCCCCGAAGAGGTTGTTCAGCGGATGCTGCGCGCCCTGCGCGAATTCCGGGTACGGGGCGTCAATACCAATATGCCCTTCCTGATCGGACTTTTGAGTAATGACGATTTCTGCCGCGCCAATTACACCACCCGCTTCATTGATGACACACCGGACTTGATGACCTTTCCGCGCCGGCGCGACCGGGTCACCCGACTGCTCCGTTTCATCGGCGACGTCACCATCAACGGCAATCCGGAAGTGGCAGGCCGGCGCATACCGCAGTCTCCGCGCGAGCCGCGGGTACCCCCGCTGGCCAAGCTGCCCGTGCTACCGGGCAGCCGTGAGCGGCTCGATGAGCTCGGCGCTGAAGGCTTTGCCCACTGGATGCTGCAACAGCCGCAGGTGCTGGTAACCGATACGACTTTTCGCGATGCCCACCAGTCTCTGCTGGCAACCCGGGTGCGCAGTTACGACCTGATCGCTGTCGCGGATGCCTACGCACGGATGCTGCCGCAACTGCTCTCGGTGGAATGCTGGGGTGGCGCGACCTTTGATGTCGCGATGCGTTTTCTCAACGAGTGTCCGTGGCAACGTCTTGAGGCACTGCGGGAAGGCATGCCCAATATCCTGACACAGATGCTGCTGCGTGCCTCCAACGCTGTCGGCTATACCAATTACCCCGATAACGTGGTGCGTTACTTTGTGGATCAGGCTGCAACCGCCGGGGTCGATATCTTCCGGGTATTTGATTCCCTGAACTGGATCGAGAACATGCGGGTCGCGATTGATGCCGCGGGTGAGACCGGCAAACTGGTTGAAGGCGCAATCTGCTTTACCGGGAACCTGAGTGATCCGCAGTGTTCCAAGTACAACCTCGACTACTACCTCGATCTTGCGCGTCAGCTCGAAGCGGCCGGGTCACATATTCTGGGGCTCAAGGACATGGGGGGACTCTGCCGGCCTCAGGCTGCCCGTGAGCTGCTCTCGGCACTGAAAGACGAGGTCTCGATACCGATTCATTTCCATACCCACGATACCAGCGGCATTGCTGCAGCCAGCGTACTGGCTGCGGTCGAGGCCGGTGTTGATGCGGTCGACTGTGCAATGGATGCGATGAGCGGATTGACCTCTCAACCCAACCTCGGGTCCATCGTCGAGGCATTGCGCCATGGTCCGCGTGACACCGGTCTTGATGCCGATCATGTCCGGGAGTTGTCGCGATACTGGGAGGCGGTGCGCGAGCACTATGCTGCTTTTGAGGGAGAGGAGCGCTCGGGTGCATCAGAGGTATATGTCCACGGCATGCCCGGGGGGCAATACACCAATCTGCGTGAGCAGGCACGCTCGCTCGGTCTGGCGGACCGATGGCCAGAGGTTGCGGATACTTATGCCGAGGTGAACGATCTTTTCGGCGACATCATTAAAGTGACGCCCACGTCCAAAGTCGTTGGCGACATGGCGCTGATGATGGTGACCAATGGTTTGACCCGGGCGGATATCGAAAACCCGGAACATCCTGTCACCTTTCCCGAATCGGTCGTTTCACTGTTTCGGGGCGACATCGGCCAGCCCTATGGCGGGTTTCCCGAGACTCTGCAGAAGAAGATTCTGGGTGACGAACCGCCGCTGACGGAGCGCCCCGGCCAAGTGCTGCCGCCTGCTGATCTTGACGCACTGCGCGATGAGGCCGAGCATGAGATTGAGGGAAAACTGTCGGACCAGGAGTTGGCATCCTATCTCATGTACCCAAAAGTTTTCTCCGATTACGCCAAAGTTCGCCGTCAGTACGGTGATATGACTATGGTGCCGACCCGGGTGTTTTTCTACGGCATGGCGTCAGGTGAAGAGATCAGCATCGAACTGGCGCCCGGCAATACCCAGATCATCCGTTTTCTTGGGTTTAGCGAGCATCATGATGATGGCTTGCGGACCGTGTTCTTTGAGGTCAATGGGCAGCCGCGTCAGATCCGGGTCATGGACCGGACCCATGAGGTCAGTCGCCCCGTGCAGCCCAAGGTCGATGCCTCCGACCCGGCTCAGGTCGGCGCGCCGATGCCGGGTCTGGTCGTGCAGATCAATGTGGGGTCGGGTGATTCCGTTCAGGCGGGTGATGTGCTGCTCATCGTCGAGGCGATGAAGATGCAGACCAGTGTGCGGGCCGAGCGCGATTGCACGATCGATGCCATCTCGGTTACGGCTGGCCAGCAGGTCGATGTGAAAGATCTTCTGCTGACGGTGAAATAGCGTCCGGGCCGTACCAGTGGCCCAGTAGAAAATCCTGCTGATTCGTTTTGTGGCCTTAGACTAACCACCTTCTTGGATTTACCGGCTAACCATCGGTGAAAGCGGACATCATCATCATCGGCGGCGGTATCGTCGGCTCAAGCATCGCCTACCATCTCAGCCAGTTGCCCGGGGCAGGCACGGTGCTGGTGCTTGAGCGTGACGCCACGTACACCCGTGCCGCGACACCGCTCGCCAATGGCGGCATCCGCAGGCTGTTCAGCCTTCCCGAGAATATCCAGATGGCCGACTTTGGCCTGTCCTTCTATCAAAATTTTGCACAGCACATGAAAGTCGGTGAGCCGCCCGCCGATATTGGTTTCAGGCGCCAGGGGTATCTTTTTATCTCAGATAATGGTGGCGCCCAGCAGATGGAAGAGAACTACCGACTGCAGGAGTCGATGGGCGTTGCGGTGGAACTTCTGAGCCCAACACAGCTCGCACAGCGCTTTCCGTCGCTGAAGGAGAACGGTGTCGATCTTGCGGTGCTGTCGGATCATGATGGATGGATCGATCCTTATGCCGCCTTGATGGGGTTTCGCCGAAAGGCCATCTCCTGTGGCATTGCCTATGAGGAGGCGGAAATTACGCGCTTGGAAACGGCAGGAAACGCGGTTCGCCGGGCATACGGCGCAGACGGCACCGTCTTCGAAGCCGAGGTCTTCATCAATGCCACCGGTGCGTGGTGTACCGAACTTGCAAAGACGGTTGATGTAGCTTTACCCGTCGAGCCGATGTCGCGGGAAAGTTATTTCTTTCGCTGCAGCGAGACGGTCGAACCGCTGCCGTTCATTAAGACCGAAACGGATCTCGCGTTTCGCCCAGAAGGCCAGGGCTATGTCGGGGGCGTTCCCGACTGGTCGGAGAAACCCGGTTGGAACTTTCGCGTGTCTCCGAGCCGTTTCGACGAGGTGGTCTGGCCTGCGCTCGCCGATCGGATTCCGGCAATGCAGTCACTCAAACTGGAGACAAGCTGGCGGGGACACTATGCGCGCAATGTGCTCGATTATTCCCCGATTCTCGGGCCCTGTGAGGGGGTGCTGGATAATCTTTACCTCGCCAACGGCTTTTCCGGCCACGGCATCATGCATGCACCGGCAGTCGGGAGAGGTCTTGCGGAGCATGTCGTTTATGGCGCCTATGGCGCGCTTGACCTTAGCTGCTTTGGCTACCGGCGTATCCTGGAAAACCGCCCGTACCGCGAAAAGGGCATTATCTGATTAGTCTGGCAGGTACAGGTGGCCCATAATCGGTGCCATGCAAGCAAACGGTGAGTCCCACCGCGTAAAGTCCACCAGGGATGCAAAGGTCCTGTTTGTCACTCCGGGGAAACTCGGTGACAGCCTGATTTCCCTGGTGATTCCGGCCAATCTTGCCCGTGC
>DCXP01000028.1 GCA_002327725.1 Proteobacteria bacterium UBA2133 | reverse complement strand
GTTTTAATAATGGCATCCTCCATAATCGAATCTTGACCTAATTTCATGATGACACAAGTTAACCGACAAATTGTTCTGGCCTCCCGCCCGGTGGGTGAACCAAAATCCACCGATTTCAAAATGGTCGAGAGTGTCGCTCGCGAACCGGAAACCGGCGAGGTACTGTGCCGATCGATTTACCTTTCCCTTGACCCTTATATGCGGGGCCGCATGAGCGCCGCGAAATCCTACGCAAAGCCTGTGGAGATTGGCGGCGTGATGGAAGGCGGGGTAGTGGGAGAGGTCTTGAGTTCCAATTTTTCTGACATCAAGACCGGTGATTTCGTCGTGGGAGCCGGCGGCTGGCAGGAGTACTTCACGCTTCCCGGCACGTCGCTGCGCAAAATAGATTCCGAGCGCGCGCCAATCTCAACCGCGCTGGGTGTGCTCGGTATGCCGGGGATGACAGCCTATGTAGGTCTATCGAATATAGGAAAGCCCCAGCCTGGAGAGACAGTAGCGGTAGCGGCCGCCTCTGGAGCGGTGGGGTCGGTGGTTGGACAGATCGCGAAGATCAAAGGCGCTCGCGCCGTCGGTATCGCAGGCTCTTCCGAAAAATGCAGATTTGTGGTGGACGAACTTGGGTTTGATGATTGCATTAATCATAGAGACCCCGATTTTAAAGAGCAGTTGCAAAAAGCCTGCTCAGACGGGATTGACGTTTATTTCGAGAATGTGGGCGGCCCGGTCTTTAAGGCCGTCCTTCCGTTGCTGAATCAGTTCGCAAGGGTGCCCGTCTGCGGGGTGATCGCTCACTATAACGACACCGCTCTGCCGGAGGGCCCCGATGCAACCCCGCTGATCTTGCGCAGCGCATTGGTGAAAAGATTAACCATCAGGGGCTTTCTGGTTTTCGATTATGTAGATCAGGAGGCGGAAGCACTCGAACAACTTACGCAGTGGGTCTCAGACGGCCGACTGAAATATCGCGAGGACTTTGTGAGCGGTCTTGAGGCTGCACCGGAAGCCTTCATAGGCCTCCTAAAAGGAAAGAACTTTGGGAAACTTCTTGTTGAAGTATCTCCTTACGACAAGGCCTAGACAGTAATCAGCAGGTCGATGGTTCGAATCCAACTGCGGGCCCCATACCTCATGCCCTCGAGAGAGTTTTTTCAAACGGGTCTTCGTCCAACTTCCAGACTCCTGATTTTAAATCGTCTCAGATCTTTGGCACGCGACGCGGAATAATCGCAATCTGTCGAGCGCGAGCTACATAAAGTCCGCTCGCTGCAATCAGCGCAATCCCGATCCAGGAAAGAAGAGAGGGCAGGGTGCTGAAGAAGAGGTACCCGAACGTGACCGCCGCCACAATCTCGACGTAGGTAAATGGTGCAAGGGTCGATGCATCAGAATCGGCGAAGGCGTATACCAGCAAAACCTGGTTAATCGTGCCGGAGAGAATCAGAAGGCAAATGTAGAGCCACGCTGAATCCGGTATTCGCTCCCAGTTACCCGGGAGAAATAATGTCAGAGCAATTGTCGCGCAAACTGCGCCAGTGAATGCTGTGATCAGCGGCGGAGAGACTGCACCCAGCCGACGACTCAGTACCAGTTGGATGCTGACAACGACAGCGCAGAGGAATATCAATACTGCGCCCGTGTTGATCTCCTCAAACTCGGGTCGAATCACCAGCAGAACACCCACAAAACCACTGGTGACGCCAATCCACACTGGCCAGCCGGCCCGTTCGTTAAGAAACAGAACGGCCATGATAACCAACAGAAAAGGGTAGGCGTAGAGAATCGCGATTGCGTCCGCATAGTCGACGGTGCGGGAGCCAAAAACGAAAAGGGTAGTGGCACCGGCCATTGCCAGGCCGCGGATCAACTGCATCCATGGGCGGGCGGGCATCAGTCCGGAGATGCCAAAGCGCCGCACCAGATAGGGCAGCAACAGCAGGCTCATTCCAAGGAATCGAAACCAGGCGACCAGATAGGCAGGGATCTGCTCGCCCAGCAGTTTCATGATCGCTCCGGCAAATGCCGCAATGACCATGCTGATCATGATCAGAATGATTCCGCGCAGTGTACTTGGGGGCATCATTGTGCCGGTTACCTTGTCCTGGTCTTTTTCAGCGCGCTGTATTCTAGGTCAGACTGGCGGCATAACTGCAAATCTTTTGATGAGTGTTTGATCTGCTCCGTCCGGGTACCAAAATGATGTTCACTATGACCGTTGCGACTTTTCCCAGCGTAGACCCTTCAGTAGCGGTGTAGTCAATGGAGTGCCTGAGAGAGGTCATCGTATGTGACGGTAGAAAGCCCCACATTCACCCCTGTCATTGACGATGAAGAAATAGCCGTATACTGCACAGTGCATTGACGGACTCCAAAATCGCCACGACTACAGTCAGATAGAATCTTTGTATGAGTGAGTCGGCCGATCTCAGACCGGAGCCCTGGGCGGTATACCTATTGGGCTTGGTGACCCCGATGCTCGTTATCGGGGGTAACCTGCTGGGCGGGGCTTACACCGCGATGGGAGTCGTATTCGTGTGGGCCGTGGGACCCGTGCTGGATATCCTGATGGGCGAATCCAAGGAGCCTCGCCCACCCAGAGCGTCAGGACTTCCCTTCGAGATCCTGCTCTGGGTGCATGGTGTCGTTCATTTCATCGTCCTCGCCTCCTTTTTCAGATTCGCCTACCTGGAGGCATCCGTATCGCTGTGGTTCGTTACCGCGGCACTGTCGACTGGCCTTTCGGCTGCGGCTTCAGCGATAGTGCCAGCGCATGAGTTGGGTCACAAAAAGCCAACAAGCCCCGGCTGGAGGCTGGCGAGGCTCATGCTGTTCAGTGTGCACTACTCCCACTTCACCACAGAGCACAATCGCAACCACCACAAATGGGTGGCAACCCAGAACGATCCCGCAAGCGCCACCGAGAAAGAGGGGCTTTGGTCATTCTGGATCAGGACCATCCCGGCTCAGTTCCTTTCTTCAGCGAGAATCCACGCCAGGAAGGGCCGCACAGGCATCAGCAACCCGTCGTATCAATGGCTGGCGATTCAAGCGGCGGCTTTGGCAGCTATGCTGGCACTACCTCACGGCGAAGTCATGGCGGTCGGCTGGCTGATGCTGTCAGCGATCGCGATCCTTACTCTGGAATACGTGAACTACATTCGCCACTGGGGGCTAAGGCGTGCACTCGACGAGCGCCAGACCGGAATGCACTCCTGGAATACCGAGGCGAGGTGGTCGCGATGGTCCTTGCTCGAACTGACGCGCCACTCGCATCATCATCTCACGGCAAGTGTTCCGTTCTGGCAACTCCGCCCGCACCCGGGCGCGCCCGAGCTTCCCGCGGGGTACTACGCCTGCTGGTGGCCCTGCCTCATATCACCGATCTGGAAGCGCTGGGTCGGCAGGCGTATTCCCGCGAGCGCTATCTGATCCCCATCACCGAGTTGGAATTCTAAAGTCCATTGCCTTCTTGGACTTCGATAGTCACATGCGCGAGGTCACCAGTAGAGGCGCTATGCCGCTCAGGACCGATATTCCGCATGAGCACGGGAGTGGCGCGATCCTTGGTAATGTCCGCACCTTCATCGAATGAAAACCGAGAAAGGACAGTGGTTTCCAGGCGTGCACTGGCGACTGATCTCCCGTTTACCTCAAGTGACACGTTGGCACCTTGGCCAAGGCCGTTTCCGTCGTAATCGATAGCCACGGCAATCTGGTGTGAGCCTTCGGGCAGCAACTGCTTGCTCTGCAGCACAGCGAGTTCACCGAGATTGTTGCACACGTATCCGGCTCTCGCTCTAGAGCGTGGATTTCAGAAACCGGATGACATCGGTCCAGTATTGCTTTCGAACCTTGAAAAACAGTGAATGCCCTTCGGGTTGATAGGCGGGATAAATGATGGTGCGAACATCACGGCCCGCCTGCTCAAGTGCACCGATGAGTCGCTGAGTGAAGCGGAGAGTATCGCGGTTTCGAGTGTATTTTGATCCCGTATCGTTTTCCGCTACGAGGACGAACACCGGTACATTAATTCGGGATGCATCCTTAAGGCTGAGCGCAGAATTTACCGCCGGGGCCATGATAACGACTGCCGAGAGGTCTCGGCGCCCGGCCGCCTGCTGCCAGGTCAATAAAGCGCCCCTGGAAAAACCGATCACGCCGATGCGTTGAGGGTCAACGCCGGGCAGTTTTTTGACATAGTCAACCGCCGCGTTGGCATCATCCAGATGACCGGTCAAGGGCCGGGTGGGGCGCCGGATGAGCGCAATCCCAACGAAGCTGTTAGCGGCCAGCGCGCTGCAGGTGTCTTCGGGGGCGCCGCCGATCCGCCGTCCAAGGCCGCCGTGGTGATACACGACAGCCGGGAAAGGCCCTTTGCCGGCGGGTATACAGAGACTGCCTTGGAGTTGATATTGACCGGAGGAAACGCTGATCCGTTCAATAGTCCCGGCATCCGCGTGTGTCGCGAGCCCTGCGGCAAGACCCAAAAGCAAGCACCACCCCGGCGGACTTCGCAGGGTATGGACCTGTTGCCGGTTGGCCTTTGTCATCGACGGGGTAGCGCTTTTGCCGCTCTCCGTGGCAAATGCTCAGAACCTGACACACAGCATACCATCAGCCCGTGTTAAGTGATCGGTGGATGGTGGATCAGGAGCCGGTTTGCCATGTGCTGGCGACTCGCAAAAGGAGAGGGCGTTACCGATTAATTGACGCGCTCCATTGCGTACACCGCGTCAACACATCCGTTGGCCTCGTCTGCCGTGAGTCGGTCGAGGCCTGCTTTTCCGACTCCGTAACCGACGTCGAAAAGATAGGTGACGCCGCCGAAGATGGCCATGTGTTTAGCGGTTCTGGGCTTGTTCCCGGCCCTTTTTAAGGACCCTCGATCAGTACGAGGTGGGTATCCGATGCCGCCTCCCGAACGATTCGTGCAGCGGTATATTGCTCTGATTCGTAGAATGCGCGCGCTTGCTCGATACTTTCGAACTCAATCACGATGCAAAGTCCCAGAGCCTTCCCCTCCCGTACGTCCGGAGCAGGTTCGCGAGCAAGCACCTTGCCGCCATACTCACCGATAACAGGAGTTGCCATTTCCACGAACTTCTGGAACCCTTCTTTGTCATGAACACTGATGTGTGCGACGAGATAACCTTTCGACATGTCTTTCTCCTATATCTCTGGTATTAAAAAAAGCAACCGATACAGCAGCTACCCGATAGTCCAATCCTAAATCTATCACCCAACCGCACAAGTTGGACAGGAGCAAATCCTGCGGGCCCCAATGAAGCAGACTCCAAAGAGGCGAGCCCTATCCGCCTTCAGGCTCCCAGCCTGCTCTGATCAGGCCTTCTATCAAGATATCGGCGAGCGCCGAGTTGGGAACAAAGATCTTCCTGAAGTCTTCGCGGGTCTTCAGGTTGGGTCGAAGCGCAAGATAGTCACCGAGCGCCTGTTTGGCTTCTTCACCTTTGTCGAGATACCCCATGACAGCGGCTTTAAAGCCCCGATACATTCCCGAGTTGGGTAACTCGGCGATGACCTCTTCGATCAGGTCATATGCCTTTTGATAATCCTGCATCCCCAGGTAAATAAAAAAGTAGTTGGCTTTGCGATCCATCAACTTGGGATCGATCGGGTTGATTTCCACTGATTTGCGCAGATACTCCTCAGGCTTTTCATACTCTCCAACATGAATCATGGCGCCAGCCGCCCGTCCATAGGCTTCGGGCGAACTTGGGTTCAGTTCGAGTGATTTTTCGGCATATTTTGCAGACTGTGAAAAGTTGCCGGTAAAAAAGTAATAAGAAGAGATCATCAGGGCCGCCATCGGATTCTGGGGATCGAGTTCGGCAGATTTCTTCGCAAGTTCATGCATCTCGTCCAGAATCTCGTCAGAGTTATCCCGAGTGAAATGCATCAGTTCCCAGTGACAGATATTCGCAAGCATGGAGTATGCGAGCGAAAAATTCGGATCCAATTCCAGCGCCTTTTCACAGAGCCTTCTGGATTCGGCGAGATTTTCGTCTTCACCATCGCTCGAGTGGCGGTCATTGAACATCTGGAGAGAGCGAAGGTAGTACTCCCACGCACTGTAGTTGTCGGGCTTTGACCGTTCGATACGCTCCCTTTCATAACTGCCCAAGGTCGGATTTACCTGGGCCGCGATCGAGGTAGAAACTTCATCCTGCACCTCAAAGATATCTTCGAGGTTGCGGTCCCATTTCTGCGACCACAGGTGATGATCCTGCTCTGCATCAATCAGCTGTGCCGTGATCCGTACCCGTTGGCCGCCCTTGCGGACACTGCCCTCAACGATATAACGCACCCCGAGCTCCTGGGCGACGTCCTTGAGGTTCACACTCTTGTCTTTGTAGGTAAAGCTCGAGTTGCGCGAGATGACTGGGAAGTTTCGCCATAACGAAAGATTGGTGATGATGTCCTCGGTGATGCCGTCGACAAAAAAGTCCTGCTCGGGATCACCGCTCATGTTGGCGAAGGGCAGCACCGCGATCGCCGGGGGTTTGTTTTCTGCCGCCTCGGATGGAGCTGCTACTGCTGGAGTCTCTGCCGGGGCTGTCTCTGCATCGGAAGAGGCTGCCATCTCGGCGAGGGTGGAGATCTCGATCTTGTAGGTATCGACCGGGCTGCGGATGTTCTTCATCTCCTGCTCGCCGGTGGAGACAAAGGTAATGTCGAGTTTCCTGCAGACTTCCTCGTGAAACTTGCCGGATAAGGAGATGCCGCCGGGCTCGGCCAGCGCTTCGAGCCTTGCGGCGACATTGACGCCGTCGCCGTAAAGATTGTCTCCCTCGACGATGACATCACCGAGATTAAGACCGACCCGGAACTGCATCCGGTCATCCGCAGAAACGCCGTCGTTGCGCTGCTTGAGACTTCGCTGAAACTCGGTGGCGGCGACCACGGCATCCACCGGGCTTGCAAACTCGGCAATGATGGAATCGCCTGCACTGCCGAAGATCCGGCCGTGGTTGGCGGTGATGCACTCGTCGGTCAGCGCCCGGCAGGCCTTGAGGTTTTTTAAGGTGCGGTCTTCATCATCACCCATCATCGCGCTGAAGTTGACCACATCGGCGGCGAGGATCGCAGCGAGTTTGCGTCTGGGTTTGGGGTCGGTCATCTCTGAAATGAGGGATACTTTAGCCAAAAGGCCTCGGCTTCAAACTATACACTGCTTTCGCTACGGCTTAGTGGACACGTCCCCGTGTTCGCGAATCCGCGGGGCAGAGCGGATCAGCATACGCGGGTGCTCGGACTGTGGTGACGCAATCAGCTCGACCGTATCCTGTTCTTCTACCAGCCTGCCTGATTTGAGCACCCCGATCCGGTGCGGCATCGCCCGGACCACGGCAAGGTCATGGGTAATGAAAAGATAGGTCAGTCCGAGGTCGCGCTGCAGTTGCTTCGGGAGGTCCGGACTATATCGGCTGCGCTGTGAAGACTCCGGATTTTTCTTCGTTGCAAATCAACTAGCCGGGCATCTCCCGGCGGAAGGGCCGGTTGACTCTCCCGCTACGCGCTCAGGTGTTTACCGTGTGGCAGGAGACCTGATGCTGGCCGGATCCGTCGATATCCCGCAGTTCTGGAGCCGTGCTCAAGCAGGTTTTCCTGGCAACCGGGCACCGTGGATGGAACTTGCAGCCTGAGGGCGGGTTCAGCGGGCTAGGTACATCTCCCTGCAGAATGGTCTGCTTGCCGCGGCGCATCGGATCCGGGACCGGAACCGCCGAGAGCAGGGCTTGCGTATAAGGGTGCCGCGCATCCTGATAAAGAGTGTCGCGATCTGTGAGTTCAACAATCTCGCCCAGGTACATCACAGCGACCCGGTCACTCAGGTGCTCAACGACGGCGAGGTTGTGCGAGATGAATAAAAGCGTCAGTCCAAGATCGCGCTGCAGCTCGCGCAGGAGATTCAAGACCTGAGCCTGTACTGAGACATCAAGTGCTGAGACCGGTTCATCGCAAACCACAAAATCGGGCTGCAGCACCAGGGCCCTGGCAATGCCTATTCGCTGCCGCTGCCCGCCGGAGAACTCGTGAGGGAAGCGCTGGGCGTGCGCGCGTTGCAGGCCAACCCGCTCAAGAATCTGCCCGACCTGCTTGTGCTGTTCAGAGGTTTCGCTGCTGCCATGGACCTTCAAGCCTTCGGCAACACTATTGCCAACCGGTGTGCGAGGATCCAGCGAAGAATAAGGATCCTGAAAAATGATCTGCATCCTTCGGCGCAGTTTGCTGAGGTCATCGCGCGAGGCCTGCGTGAGATTCTGGCCATCAAAAAGCACGGATCCCGAGGTCGCCTCGATCAGGCGGATGATGAGGCGGCCCAGCGTGGATTTCCCGCATCCAGATTCACCGACGAGACCCAGCGTCTCGCCCCGACGTATAGTCAACGATACCTCATTAACGGCTTGTACCGCTCCTGTCTGGCGCCGCAGTAAGCCAGAGTGCACTGGAAACCGTTTTGTCAGGCGATCAACTTCAATCAGATGGTCGGTCATGGCTGATCTCGATGTAACCAGCAGCGCACCTTGTGCTCTGTTGAAATAGGCGCAAGCGTGGGTCGCTGGGCCGTACAGGCTGGTAAATCGGCCTTCGATCGTGCTTCACATCGGGCGGCGAAGCGGCAACCTTTGGGCAGGTCGACGAGGCTTGGCACTCTCCCGGGGATCACGGCCAGTTCCTCCTGGTTCGCGCCCAGCATCGGAATCGAGCGCAGTAGCTGCTGCGTATACGGGTGCTGGGGGCTGTCAAAAAGCGTTTGCACGGCGCCTTCCTCAACGATCTCGCCGGCGTACATCACCGCGACGCGGTCCGCCGTCTGTGCGACGACACCGAGGTCATGGGTAATCAGGATCACTGCAGCGTGGGTTTGCTCCTGGAGTTCGCCGATGAGTTGGAGAATCTGTGACTGGATCGTGACATCAAGCGCAGTGGTAGGCTCGTCTGCGATCAACAGTTGGGGTTCGCAAGCCAGCGCCATCGCGATCATTACACGTTGCGCCATCCCACCAGAGAGTTCATGCGGATAGGCAAGGGCGCGTTTCCCGGGGTCGGGAATTCCGACCTTGGTCAGCATTTCAATCGCTTTGTCCTGATTGGCTTGAGCAGCGCTTTTCCGATGAATCTCGTAAACCTCCGCAATCTGCTTCCCTGCATGCACCACAGGATTAAGAGAAGAGGAGGGATCCTGGAAAATCATGGAAATCTGGTCACCGCGCAGCCTGGCCATATCGTCGGCTGAAAACGACAGAAGATCTTCGCCATTGAACCGAATCTCGCCTGCTTCAATCTTTCCCGGCGGCGGAATCAGTCGCATGATCGATAACGCGGATACGCTCTTGCCGCAGCCGGATTCCCCAACGATCCCGAGAACCTCGCCCGGGTATATTTTGAGATCCACCCCGTCAACAGATTTTGCGACGCCATCGCGGGTGTGAAACCAGGTCTTGAGGCCCTCGACGGTAAGTACCGGTGGTTCGGGCATGAGATCAGTGGTTGAGGCGAGGATCGAGTGCGTCCCGAAGCCCATCACCCAACAGGTTGAACCCAAGCACCGTCAGCATGATCGCGAGACCCGGGAAAAAGACGAGGTGCGGCGCACTGAAGACCTGGTTGCGTTCAGCACCCAGCATTGTTCCCCATTCGGGCGTCGGTGGCTGCGCACCCAGGCCCAGAAACGACAGTCCAGCGGCATCCAGAATCGCGCTCGCGATTCCGAGGGTTGATAACACCACAATCGGCGTCAATGCGTTCGGTACGATTCGGGTCAGCAGGATCCGGAGACGACTTGCGCCAAGGGCCTGAGAGGCCGCAACGTAATCCATCTCCTTAATGGAAAGTACGCTGGCACGCATCACCCTGGCGTAGGCCGGCAGCGTCACTATGGATATTGCAAAAAGCGCGTTTCGGATGCCCGGCCCGAGTACGGCGACGATGGCAATCGCAAGCAGCAAGGAGGGGAATCCGAGGATTACATCCATGATGCGCATGATCAAGTTATCGAGCCATCCACCCCAGTAGGCAGCGATTGCGCCGAGTATTGTCCCCCCGAAGAAGGCAAATAACACCGTCGTAAAGCCGATCGACAGGCTGACTCTTGCGCCATAAATCACGCGACTCAATTGATCGCGAAAGTTCCCGTCGATACCCATGAGGTGTTGCGGCCTTTCGCTGGGGCAGCCAAGCAGATGAATGCACGGCGCCTCGCGTTTCCGGACTTTCTCTTTACCGATCAGAACTTGTTCGGGATCATAAGGCGCGAAAGCCGGCGCCCCGATCGCCATGGTCATCATAAAGCCAATCAGGATCAGGCCGACAATCCCCGTTTTTCGGCGCAACAGTCGCCTCAGGGTGGTCTTCCAAAGGGAGATCGGTTTGGTCTGCAGCCATTGCTCATCAATTCCGTCGGAGAGAGAGTCGGCGGCTCCTTTTAATGACATCATGCCTCAGTCCAATCGTACTTTAGGGTCAAGGAAAGCATAGGAAACGTCAACGATCAGGTTAATTAACATGTAGCAGACTGCAATCACCACGGTAAATGCCTGGATGATCGGGTAATCTCGGGCGGTGATGGCCTCAAAGAGCATTCGACCCACTCCTGCAAGACCAAATACGGTCTCAGTGAGCACCGCCCCGCTCAGCAATCCCCCCATCTGGAGTCCGAGGATGGTTACAACAGGCAGCAGGGCGTTTCGCAGTGCATGTCCAATAAGAACCCTGCGTTCAATTGCGCCTTTGGCCCGGGCGGTTCGGATGTAATCTCGTCCAAGCACTTCAAGCAGGCTGGACCGCGTCATGCGCGCGATGATGGCCATGGGAATCGTACACAAGGCGAACACCGGCAGGATCAGATGCTGGACAGCATCTTTAAGAATTTTCCAGTTGCCCGTAATCAGAGCATTAAATACAAAATGATTGGAGATAAATTCGAGGAATTTGGTCCACGTGGTGCCGGGGGCCAGCTGCCAGCTCCAGGCTTCATAAAACGGTACGGATACCAGCCCGGCACTAAGGCGTCCCGATGGCGGCAGCCAGAACGGTGTCCCCTTGAGGACTAGCGCGAATAGGTAGGCGAGCATCAATCCCAGCCAGAAAACGGGCATTGAGATTCCAATGTTGGCGACAACCATTGTCGCGACATCAGTTCCGGTGTTGTGCCGCATCGCCGAAATGATGCCGAGCGGAACGCCGATCAGAATTGCCAGCAGCAGCCCACCGACCGCAAGTTCAATCGTCATTGGCAGACGTTCAACCAGAATCTGACTGACAGGACGGCTGAAGCGGATGGATTCTCCGAAATCGGCTCGTAGAATATCCTTTGCGTAGATGCCGAACTGCACCACGATCGGTTGATCAAGTCCATGATCGCGCGCGAACCGTTCGCAGACCTCAACGGTCGCTTTTTCTCCGAGGATGGCTTTACATGGATCGCCCGGGATCATACGCGCGAGTACGAACGTCACCAGGAGAATGCCGAAAAGAACCGGTATCGCAACCAAGAGTCTGCGGATGATGTACTGCAGCATGACCTAAGCGATCTCGCTTTTTTGTTGGCGTCTTGAAAAACAGACGGGCAGTACCGAGGTACTGCCCGTCTTATCCAAAAGGTCTACAAGGAACGTTTTAGCTTATTGGGCGTTCATCAGACCATCCCAAAGGTAACTGTAGTACTCGAAAGCTCCGGTGTTGCCTTTGTGATTGGGGTTGGCAGCGTCAATGCCTGCAGCCCATGACGCAACCACATCGTTTGCATCAAGGCTTGAGCCATCATGGAACTTGACGCCTTTTCGCAACTCGCAAGTCCACACGGTGGAGTCGGCGTTCGCCGAGCAGTCGGTGGCAAGGCGGGCCTCGATGGCGCCTGAATCGATCGCATAGCCTAGCAGCGGCTCGACCACCTGCTGACAGGCGGCAAGCGATTCCCCGTCTGTTTCGTCGGTGCAGTACAGGCTGATGGGCTCCGCGTTCTGCATGAACACAAAGGTGTCTTTGCCCGGATCCGCACGATGGAAGAGCGGTGCGCCAAATGGACGGAAGTGGGCGTTCTTGACGCCTGCTAAAGCGGCGGATGCGGAGGCGCCATGGGCGATCGGGACCATCGGCACAATCGCTTTGATGGCATTGTTAGCATCCTCGTAAAGCGGCCGTGCTACAGCAGCATCACCGATACTGGAAGCCTCTTCAAGGAGTTTGTATATCTCCGGATGCGGAGTGCCATACTGCGGGTTCTTTGAACTGAAGTGGAAATCCAGGAAGTTCGTGACGTGCGGATAGTCCGCACCCCAACCCAGCAGGTAGAAGCCGTCCAGACGTCCGTTGGTTGATTCGTCGATGAATTCTCCTGATTCCATCACGACCACTTCAGCATCGATGCCGAGGTTATCCCGAAGCTGGGTCTGGAACTCGACCGCAACGATGCTTGGCTCTGGGAGATATCCACGGAAAACGTCACGGAAGAAGATTTTTGTCTTAAAGCCGTCGGGATAACCCGCTTCAGCAAGCATCGCTTTGGCTTTTCCTGCGTCAAACTCATACCAACTCTCACCTTCGCAGGCGTTGGTGATTGAGCAGGGCGTGAAGTGCGATGCTACTTCCGATCCACCCGGGAAGAAGTTATCTACAATTCGCGCACGATCGATGCCCATCGCGATCGCCTTGCGCACGCGCAGATCATCGAAAGGCTTGAAGGTATTGGTCATCGCCAGATACAGCGTATTCGGGTTGGCGACCGGAATGAACGTGAGACTCGGATCGTTTTTGACCGAATCAAAGTCATCCGGACTGATGTTGGTAATCTGGTCGACAGTTCCGGCTCGTAGTTCGACCAGTCGCCCCGCACCGCTGTCGGACCAGCGGATGACAAGGGTCCCGTACGGCGCGGCCTGACCCCAGTAGTCATCGAAACGACGCATAATGATGCTGTCGCCGCGAGCCCATTTTTCAAGTTTCCACGGGCCAGTGCCCACGGGTTTTTCAAGAATGTCGCCGCCACCGCCAGTCGCGTTCAGATACTCCTCGGGCTGGATGCCGAAGGGAGTGAAGGCGGCTTTTGCCATGAACGCCGGATCAGGCTTGCACATCGAAAAGCGGACGGTATGCGCATTGACCGCCTCGATAGACTTGATCTTGCCGCCGTAGCTACAGTCTTTGGCGGCTACGCTGTTTCCCTGGAAGGCCCCCGCGGGACCGGCCAGGAAGGCTGTTGCGAGGATGCCCGCAATAGCCGGTGAGAAAATTGAATGTTTCATGAGCCCTCCTTAGATTCCTCTCATTGGTATAAAGAAGTCGTTGCGGCGTATTCCGTTGACACGCCTTTTCCAACGCGCAGGCTAATTTAGCATCGGACTGGGGTTTGCGCCACCAATTTGGCGCCGCGTTTGGTGCTACTGGTTGTCGGCGATGGCCAGCTGCTGCGGGGCCTGGGTGGAAAGGGCGTGATTCTTCCGATACTCGAGGATCGAAATGATCTTTTCTTCTGCGGCCGATACCGACCACATGGGTTACACTTTATTCCGGCGATAGGGTTAACACTTTCTCCGACTCAATGGCCCCGGTGAGTATTATTCCTATGCCAGTTATAGTCCTGTGATCGCCGGGTAAGGGAGTTCTTGATCTTGAACAAATGGCGGACCGTTCGACCGGGCCGGCCAGTTCCCGATCGTGGCCCTGGGTGGGCCTCAAGACTGCCAGACGTCGAAGATGAGCGAGTGAAACAGGATCAACTAAAGAACCCGCACAAATACCCGGTTCACTAGAAGGAGACCACTATGCGGCGCTGGATATGGCTGCTCGTCATTCTGATTCTCATAGCCCTCGGAGCCTACGGTTTTCTCGAGTTGGATGGGCAAAAGGAATCGCCGGGCTATCGTCTCGGGAAGATCGATCGTGGTGAGATTCAGATGGTGATCTCCTCGACCGGCCGGGTGCAGCCGGTCATGACTGTCGAGATCGGTTCCCAGGTCTCTGGCCAGATCGCCGAAGTGCTGGTTGATTTTAATTCCCGGGTTGAGGCCGGCGTGGTCATTGCCAGAATCGACTCCGCACCGTTTGCAGCAAGGCTCAAGGTGGCCCAGGCCGATGTGGCTTTTGCCAGAGCCAATGTGACCATGCAAAAAGCGGCCCTGGAAGAACTCCAGGCTGAGCTTTACGGCAGCCGTGCCGCTTTAGCTGAGCTTGCCGAGGATCTCGAGCGTAAGCGGTCACTGTTTGCACGAAAGGTCGTGCCCGAGAGTACCGTAGACCGTGCCGTGGCACTGCACGATCAGGCGTATGCCCGCGTTGATGGAACCCTGGCCAGCCTCAAAAAACAAAAAGCCCAGGTTCAGACCGCGCTCGCGCAGGTGGAGTCCCGTAAAGGCAGGTTGCTCGAGACTGAACTCGAACTTGGTCATACGCTGATCAGGTCGCCGGTTGACGGTGTCGTGATCAACCGTGCAGCAGACGTCGGGCAGACCGTCGCTGCGAGCCTGCAGGCACCGGTGCTGTTTACCCTGGCTCAGGACCTTAGTGATATTCATCTGGAGGTCAGCGTCGACGAGGCTGATATCGGAGGTATTACCGAGGGCCAGAAGGCCCGCTTTACGGTAGACGCTTATCCCGATCGGGTGTTTACGGGAGAAGTCGTGCAGGTGCGAAAGCAGCCGGTAGAGGTATCGGGTGTGGTGACTTACGTGATCATTGTCGGTACCCGGAACAACGACCAGAGCCTGCTGCCCGGAATGACCGCCAGCATAGAGATTATCGTTGGCCAGAAACACGACGTGCTCAGGGTTCCCTCGGCGGCGTTGCGCTTTACACCGGCGGGCGCAAAGCGCGAAAGCTCCAGGTCCTCAGGATCAGGGGGCGGCCGCGAACGGATGCGTGCGATGATCACGGCACTGGAAGAAAGGCTAGAGTTGAGCGAGGAACAACTCGCGGCAGTGAAGTCAATCTATGCCGAGATGGGACAGTCAATCGGCGGCCTGCGCGAAGGCGGTGTGTCGGGTGATGAATTCCGTGAAGCTATCAGGCAGTTGCGGGCTCAGGCCGGCCGTCGTGTGGAAGAGTTGCTCGATACTGAGCAGAAGAAGCAGTACCGGCTGATGCGTGTTGAGGCCAAGAGCGCGGGCTACCGTCGGGCGACGGCTTGGACACTGGATGCGAGCGGCCAGCCTGTAGCCAATCCGGTGACGGCGGGTCTATCGGACGGTACACACACGCAGATCGTCGATGGCGAAATCGCTGAAGGTGACAGCGTGATTGTCGGACTGGCACCGGGATCACCCTGAGGGCGACAGCAGGTCATGGAGTCGGCCGTTATTCGGACACGGGGCCTGGGTCGGGAGTTTTCAATGGGCTCCCAGGTCGTTCATGCACTTAAAGAGTTGACGGTCGACATCACCCACGGGGAGTTCGTGGCCATCATGGGACCGTCCGGGTCGGGTAAGTCGACCTGTATGCATGTGCTGGGCTGCCTGGATACTCCCACATCCGGCGAATACCAGCTTGACGGTGAGGACGTGTCCCGGCTGGGGCGCGATGATCTTGCCCGAATCCGCAGACACAAGGTCGGTTTCGTGTTCCAGGCCTTCAACCTGATGGCCGGAGCGACTGCCCAGGCCAATGTGGAGTTGCCGCTGCTGTACAGTGGTGAACCCCGTGTGGAGCGTGCCGAGAAGGCAGCGCGAGCGCTCGACGCGGTCGGGCTGGCGGACCGGCGTCACCATCTGCCCACACAACTCTCCGGCGGAGAGATGCAGCGGGTCGCGATCGCCCGTGCCATTGTCAATGATCCTGGTATCGTGCTCGCGGATGAACCAACCGGTGCGCTGGACAGCGTGACGGGGGGCGAGATCATGGCTCTGCTGGATGACCTCAACGGTCGCGGGATGACGGTTATTCTTGTGACCCACGAGCGCGACGTAGCCCGCTATGCCCGACGGGTACTGACCTTCCGAGATGGTCGTCTAATCACAGACGAGGCACAGGGTCGAGCGGGCGATGCCGTCACCGTGAATGCTCCGGAATCCGGGCCTTCCCTGGAATGACATTTTCGGACTGTCTGCTCAGCGCTGCGGCCTCGCTGCGGTCCAACAAGCTGCGCACGGCCCTGACGACCCTGGGCATCATCATCGGTGTGGCGGCCGTGATTGCGATGGTCGGTGTGGGAAAAGGCGCCGAACGGCGCATCGACGAAGCCATACAGGGCCTGGGTGAAAACGTGCTGTTCGTTCGCAACGGCACCAGTGTCTCGGGCGGGGTACGTGGTGGTTCCAACAGCAAGGTCTCGCTGACCAAGGCCGATGCGGCGGCAATCGAGAGGCAGGCGTCAGCCATTGCGATTGCAGCGCCGACGGTTCGAACCACGGGCCAGGTGGTCTCCGGAAACAGCAACTGGTTTACGACGGTTTACGGCGTCGGCGATGCCTACCTCCGTGCGCGGGACTGGACCATCGGCGAAGGCCGCACCTTCAACCCGCAGGAAGAACGCGCCGCGGCCAAGGTGGCGATTATTGGCGAGACCATCGTCGAGCAATTGCTGCCTGGCCAGAACCCGATCGGTAATATCATTCGAATTGAACGGATACCGTTCAGGGTCATTGGTGTCACGCGGCCCAAGGGTGAATCATCCTGGGGTCGCGATCATGATGATGTCGTGTTCGTGCCGATATCGACGGCCAAGTCACGTATGAATGTGGGTGAACGGTTCCGTGGCCGATTCGTGCGCGACATTACCGTGAAGGCGCGCTCGGCCGATCTGCTGGATGCCGCTGAGGAGCAGGTCATGGAAGTCCTGCGACAGCGCCACCGGATTCGTCCCGGCCAGCCGGATGATTTCTATGTGCGCAATATCGCCCAGTATCTTGAGGCACGGGCAAAGTCGGAGCGCACGATGTCCATGCTGCTGGCGGCCGTCGCCGGGATTTCGCTGATTGTCGGCGGGATCGGCATAATGAACATCATGCTGGTTTCGGTCACCGAGCGAACACGCGAGATCGGCCTGCGGATGGCTGTGGGTGCCACAGGCCGGGATATCCTGCTGCAGTTCGTCGCCGAAGCGGTCGCGGTGTCACTGATCGGTGGTCTGGTGGGGGTTATTCTGGGCTTCGGCGGCTCCCTTGCGGCAGCCGGCATCGCGGGCTGGCCGGTGATCACTTCGCCGTTTTCGGCAGTTGTGGCAATGGGGTTTGCCGCGCTTGTAGGCGTGTTCTTCGGCTACTATCCGGCGCTCAAGGCATCCCGCCTGGATCCCATCGAGGCGCTTCGGCACGAGTAAGGCGGCCGGCGATTTCCGGGGCGTTGCCCGGGTCAGGCGTGGGCCGGGCCTCGCGCCCGGCAACGGGACCCCACCCCGGATGAATACAGGTGATAGTGTCGGCATCAGACCAGATACGCTGCATCTGGCCGCAGTCACCCGAGGCGAGCGCCTCATAAAAATGCGGGTTGGCGGCAATCAGGTTTTCAAGCGGATTCTGCACGTCGTGAGATCTCCAGGGGGTCCAGTTCAGCAAATCCACGAAACCATGAAGCTACATGATCGCCTTGCTATGGACCAAGGTCAAACCCTGGCAAAAGCATTTGCCAAGGGCCCAATGGCACCTCATCACCCGTACCGGCATCAATCCAAAACAAGGTTTCATTACCGGTAGTGGTACTCCACCTCCGACCAGGTATCTGTCGGGAATGTCCAGATAAAAACGAGCGGCTCGGACCCGGTATTGTTAATGCCATGCAGGTGTGCGCGGGGAACATAGACCACAGACCCGGGGCCCACCTCCTGCTCGGCATCATTGAGGTGCATGAGGCCCTCGCCCTCAAGAATAAAGTAACTCTCCTGCGGATCGTGACGATGCGGGCAAAGCACGGCACCGGGCTCAAGTTTCAGTATCCCGAAACTGAAACCGTCAGTCGCCGCGCGTGAAGCGTCAATCAGGAGCTTGTACTGAAGACCGGGATTATGTTCTGACTTGGCCCAGGGAACGTCTTCGAGTGCCGTGATAAAGGCTTTCTGATTCATTTTTTGTTCCTTATTCGGGTGGCGTCCTCGCCGAGATCAGCCAGCAGGCGCCGTTCATGTAGACGCCGTCTGTCTGCTCGTAATCCTTAAGGCCATCAAGCGGAATCGGAAGATACCGATTGCCCGGTTACCGAGGGCCAGGATGAAGAATACTCTGTCTCTGAAAGTGCTGCCTACGGGGAGACTTCAGATGACTCATCGGACAGTGATGCTGATTCCGGGGATGCCGACGGGTCGGACAGCGCTGCTGACAGCGGCGAAGAGGGGAGTGGCGCGGCACTGCCGTCGGGGGGTGGCGGCAGCCAGTCGGAATCACAGGCCGAAAACCAGCCCGAGGCGGAATCCCCGGTCCCTCAGAACTGCTTTCATCGCATCTATTACATCTTCTCCGACGGCGGACTGACCAGAACGTTCTGTCTTTAAGCGGTTATCCGTCTTTAATTCCGGCTCCGTTATGATTGAAAGCCCTGAAACCATAACGGAGAAAAGTCATGGCACGATACCTCGCGATACTGGAAATAAAAGGAGAAACCTGCGGCAGTCTGATCGCCAACCCCCAGGACCGCAAGGCCGCAACGGCACCGCTTTTCAAGGCGATCGGTGCCGAAGTGGAACACTACTGGTTTGGTGTGGGTAGCAACACACTCTACATCGTGACCAGCATGCCTGAAGATAACGACACGGATCTTGAGGCACTGACCATGCTGGTCTGTGCCTCAGGGATTGTGCAGTCGATGAACATGGTCAAACTGCTGACGTCTGAAGAAGCGGTGTCGGCCATGGAAAAGGCCGCGGAATTGTCGTACACCCCTCCGGGGGGTTGATCCTTCACTCGGCAGACCGGGGGCTGTTTGCCGCCCGGTCTGCCGATCTGAGGGCACGTTTTGCTTTCAGGCGTGCCTTACGGCGCCAGCCAGAAATACAGGATGGCGACGACGATAATCGTGAGTGCAAGATGCACGAGGCCTTTTTCTTCATCTGCTTTCGGTATCTTGTTTTTTCCCGGACGGGCTGAATCGTAACCAAACCGGCGGCGGATGCGCGCTCAGGCCGTCACTTCCCCGATCAGCATCTCAGGCTGGACATTGGTGAAGTTGGGGATGTCTTCAATCGCAGGCCCCAGTTTCGGCATCGCCGCATCCATTGCGGCCTGGTCGGCAAAGAGAATCGTCGCAATAGCGTGATAACCGGGGGGTGCATCGGGCCCGCCTGCGTTGCCCTTGGTCACGACGCGACTCTGGATGTGCTCGCCGGCACAGTCGTCAACGATCGCGAAATGCGTATTGGCGTAGTAATCATGATCGAAATGGGTGCCTTCCCCTACGGGGTAAAGCACTTGCAATGAGACAGGCATAGGTCCTCCTTCGGTTTTACATGGCGGTATTACGCGGAGCGCATCGAGTGTATCAGTTCCTCGCGTGCTTTCGTAACGACCTGCCATCCGAAGATGAGATGGCGCTCATAGTGCGGCCAGTGACTCCCCGTCATCCTGCTTTTCCGGTCGTCATTGTGAATGCGACGGTTACTGCATACTGGCGCGAGGCCAACTTTCAGGCGCTCTGGCCGATAGCGAAGGCATCTTCCAAACCTGTGCCGCAAGCACGCACTCATTATTCATCGCATACCGAAGGGGCTTGGCCATGCTCGGCCTGTGGTGCACTGTCACCCGTCACCCTGGCTGCAGTTTGTGCCATGCCGCTCGGCGCAGCCGATGCCCTGGCACTTTCCTTTACAGATTCATGGGGGAAAAGGGGAAGGCCTTAGGGTCGGCAGATAACGCCCGATTTCACAGTCCCTACGGGTAACTGTGGACCCGTTCGGCGACGTTTACGTAGCCGATACGGCTAACGATCGGATTCGGAAGTTTACGGCGACCGGTGAATTTGCCCAACCGATTACTCTATGGCCAACCCTGAAACCCATCCTTATATCGAAAGAACAAGGAGGCGTGGAGCTGCCCGTATCCGTTACCCCTGCGGCCCGGTAAGAGGTATCGGTTAGATCGCTTTTCAGCAAGGGCCGATCACAGCCAGCCCGAGGCAGGGTTTCCGGGGGCATTCTGAAGCTCAGGGGGTGAGCAGGCGGGCCCATACCGGAACATCAGCGCCGGATCGGGGGAAAAGCCCGTTTATTGTCTTTATACTTGAAGACGGGAAGCCCGATGGGCAACCGTGGTCAAGGTGCTGAGCATGCCCAAACCGAACCGGCCCAATAACACATCGCGCGGGTTCTGTTCTGCAGGTCTACCTGAGGATGCAGAACAACAGCCAACACGGATTGTTGTAACGCTCAGTCTCGCTTGGTTTCTGGCGGTTTCCGGGCCGCTTCTCGCAGCAGGGCGGGCAGGGGATGCGGATATGAGTACGCCGACCGCCATCTCGGTGGAAGCGGCCAGAACAATCGCAGCAGACCTCGCCGATACGGGATTGGTGCCGCCACCGCGGACTATCCGGGACATCACGGCTGTGCTTGACGGTAGACGCGAGGAAAGCCTGGCCGAGATCGAGCGACTTCGGGCCAGGGCCGATGCGCGGCCTCCGGATGCGACCGATCCGGGCGTACTCTTCGAATTCTATCGGCTGCGGGCCGATGCCGCGCAGCTGGTCGGCCGCTCGGGTCAGCAGATTGCGGATCTCCAGATCGCCGTTGCGCGGGGGCGGGAAAGCTTCGGCGCCGGAAGCACCCGGGCAGAGGTATTCGGCCGGGTCCTGACCAATGCCGCAAGTATCGAATGGCAGATCGGTTCCCTGCCAAGAGCCAAGGCGCTGGTCGACGAGGCGGTAACCGTCGCGGCGCAATCGGAATACCCCGAATCAGAGCAGCTGATCAATTACATCCTTCTCACCGAGTATCACCTGTTCCGGGACGACCTCGACAAAGCCGAGCAGTCGTTGCGAAAAGCAAAAGCAAGCTGGGCGCAGGAGGCTGAAAATCGCAGGTTCTGGCCAGTCGCGGTATGGGACGAGATACAGAGCCAGATCTATTCCACCGAAGCGATGCTGCTATCGACTTCAGGAAAGCTCGAAGAAGCAGAGGTTCTGCACCGCAAGGCCATCGAGAATTTTCGCCGGCACAAGGATGCGCCGAACCAGGAGAGTCATCTGATTCCCAAGCTCAATCTCAGGGTCTATCTCTGGTATCTGCAGAAGTTGGGTAACAACCTGATCCGCCAGGGGCGGTCGGTAGAGGCCGAGATCAACTGGCGGGAGATGATCGCAGAGTCAGTGCAGGGGTTCGGACGCTATTCGAATGTGACCGCTGATGCGACCACCGGGCTTGCGCGGGCACTGCTGGAGCAGGGCCGCTTTGACGATGCCGCGACTCTGGCGCAAACGACCCTTGAGATCTGGCAGACCATCGCGGCGCCGCCCGGCTCAGTATCACTTCAGGCGACACGGCGGCTGCTGGTCGATGTCGCAATCCTGCAGCGCGACTGGGACGGGGCAAGCCGGATGTACACCATGATTGAGGCCGGGTTGGCCGACGACACGGCATCCCGGTTGCACCTGCTTGAGCAGGACCCGGGTTATGCATTGACACTGCTGAATACCGGTGAGGCCGGTCAGGCCCGCAAGGTTCTGGCTGCCGCCTATGAAGCCAAGCGCCGTAGCCTTGGCGATGTGCATCAGGAGACCGCCCAGCTGGGAGCCCTGTATGCTCTGGTGCTGCAGGCAGGTGGCGACAGGAACAGGGCGCTGGGTCACTACCAGGCAGCGGTCCCGGTCCTGCTCAATCGCTCGCGGCGTTCAGCAGGCAACCTGGGCACGGTATACGAGCAGCGCCTGGCACTGATTCTCGAGGGCTACATCGGACTGCTGGCCGATCTGTACCTGCAGGATCCTGACGGAGATGACGCTGATGCATACCTGTCCCGGTCTTTTCAGTTGGCGGATAAGGCGCGAGGCAGAGCCGTGGAGGCTGCGCTCAATAAGAGTGCGGCCCGTGCGGCCGCCAAGGACCGGGAGTCGGCGGAACTGGTACGGCGCGAGCAGGATGCGGTTCACCAGATCGGCGCGCTCTACGGATTGCTAGCGGAGCATATCGCCCAACCCGCAGATGAACAGGATGCGCGGATCATCGGCAACCTGCAAAGCCGCATTGACCGGCTCCGCAATGCCCGGACGGTATTGGTGAAAACCATTGGGGTGAGGTTCCCCGAATATGCTGCACTGGTGAATCCCGAGTCGCCGGGTCTTGAAACCGCGCAATCCCACCTGCTGGATAACGAGGCCTTACTGTCCGTTTTTGTCGGGCAGCAGCGCGCCTTCGTCTGGGCGATTCCGAAGACCGGACCGCCTGCATTCTCGGCCGTCGCGCTGGGCTTCGAGGAGATCAAGAAGAAGGTTGACCGGGTCAGGGCGTCCCTCAACCCGAGGGCTGCCACGCTCGGCGAGATTCCGCCGTTTGACCTGGCGGCGGCTCATGCATTGTACGCGCGGTTGCTGGCACCCCTTGCATCGACCTGGGGGCCGCATCAACACCTCGTGGTCGTGCCCCACCGGGTTCTGGGCCAGCTGCCATTTGCACTTTTCCCAACCCGCCCTGTTGCGCAGCCACCCGCCCGCCAGCCGTTGTTCTCGGAGTACCGGGAGATACCGTGGCTGGTACGTGAGCACAGCATGACGATGCTGCCGACGGTGTCGTCTCTGGGAACGCTGCGGCGTATGCCGCCCGGCGCGGCAGAGCGGCGATGGTTTGCCGGGTTTGCAGATCCGGTGTTTTCCCCGAACTCGATCGAGATCGCATCGGCGATCGGTAACGAGGCCGGGAGCGGCCGGCCTGCCGCACCCGGGGTAGCGGATGTTCCGGTGCGGCTGCGCGGGCTGACCAAGGTCGAGACGATCGAGAAACAGACAAGCGCGGGCCTTTCGGCTCTGCCGCCGCTGCCGGATACCCGCGAGGAGGTCAGTCAGATCGCCGAGGCCCTCGGCGCAGATCCCAACCGTGATGTGTTCTTCGGCAAAGCGGCGAGCGAAGCACAAGTCAAGGCCATGGACCTGGCGGCTTACAAGGTCGTGGCATTCGCAACCCACGGCCTGATGCCTGGTGATCTTGACGGCCTGGTGCAACCTGCGCTGGCGCTATCGGCGCCCCAGGTCACCGGCGGGCACCAGGATGGCCTTCTGACCATGGGCGAGGTGCTGGGCCTGCGGCTGGATGCCGACTGGCTGGTGCTGTCGGCCTGCAACAGCGGTGCCGGCGACGGGGCAGGGGCAGAAGCCATATCGGGGCTCGGCCGGGCGTTTTTCTATGCCGGTGCCCGGTCGCTGCTCGTCAGCAACTGGCCGGTCGAGACCACCTCTGCCCGACTCCTGACCACGACGTTGTTCAGGAAGCAGATGCGCGCTCCTGAACTGGGTCGAGCCGAACTCCTGCGGCGGGCAATGATCGAAATGATCGACGGGCCGGGTTACGTCGATCCGGACAGGGCTCAGACCGTGTTTTCCTATGCCCATCCCATTTTCTGGGCACCCTTTACGATTGTCGGCAAAGGTTCAGTGGACTGATCACACACCGTGATGCCGACCTTTGACCTGACCCTGCGTGCCCGCCGCGGCTCAGCCTGCAGAAGAATTTCCCGCCTGGCTTTTAAGTGGTGTACGAGGGACGGCCGAAACTGCGCTTGCCAATCCGCTCAGCCTCGGGGATAGACGGAACTTCATGAAGGTCGATCAGACAGGTCCCGCTGACTGATTTTCACCCCGAGCGTCATTCGGACTGCTGGTCTGCCCGCATCGGCAGCGGTTCTATCTTTTCAAGATCCACTTCCTTTGAGTCCGGGGGCACGAAGAAGTAGAGGAAGTGTCGTTCACTGCCGGGGAAAAACAACCCGGGCTCGGCTTTCACCGCGAGCGCAGCCAACGTATGGCCTGGGAAAAGGGCCTTCGCGTTTTTTGCGCATCGGGTATCGGATTCCAGACAGATCACGGCAATCCCGTCCCGGGCAATATCCGCTTTGCTGATCCATGGACTCCACTCGTGACTGAGGTGCTGAAGCACCGACGGATGATCCGGGGAGTGAAAAGCAATGCTGTCAGGAGCGTCGTGACCGCCGCCCACGATCCGAAGCGGTGTCTGGAAGGCGTCACGCCACATCGTGGTGATCTCACGGCCGAGTTCCTTGCCGGGAAAACGGTACATATCGTGACCGGAAGCCACCAGACCGCTTAAAAGGAGCATGGGTGGGAGAAAAACAAGCCATGCAAAAGCGGCCCGGATCAGTTGTTTCCTTGCGGGTGAATCCGTTGCCAGCGGCCAGTACAGAAGCAGGACGATTCCGGCAAGGTTCAGTGTCGGGCCGCCCCAGCGGCTGGAAGCGCCGATTCCGGCGAGAAAGCCCACCGCGACGGTGCCGATGAGCGGAAAAAGAAACATCCAGTATATAAAGGAAGGAAGACCTTGACGGCTGACAGAGTCCTCCGGGGTATCCGGGACTGCTCTAGGCCGGTTACGAAAGAACACGAAGAAGAAAACCCCCAGGAGCGGCACCAGATAGAGTAACTGGGCGATCAGAAACCGGATGGCTTTAATGCGTGATGAAAAGTCCGAGGCGATATAGTCGCCAACGTGGGTGACGGTGCCGACCTGGTGGTTGTCAACGTACCACAGATGCCAGCCCATAATGATTAAGAACACCATCAGCGACAGATACGGCCCGCCGGTCTTCAAGGTGTCCCGGCCCTTTGCGAACCCCAGCAGGTAGAGCGCGATGCCCGGAAGCATGGCGGCCGAATAGTACTTGGTCAGCATGGCAATGCCGGCGATAACTCCCAAGGCGATCCAGTAGCGGTATTGACCACGCTGAATCGCAAAGTAGGCAAGCAGAATCGTCAAAGCCCATATCGGTATCAGCATCGAACTGTGGTTGAGCCGCATGCTGAAGAAACTGAAGTAAGGCAACAATTCGAGAAGGCACACCGCCGCCAATGCGCTGACCGGTGGCAGGACCTCGCGTGCGAGCCTCCAGATACAGTAAAAAGCCACCAGAAAATTCAACTGGGTAAGCAGGTTATAAGCCCAGTTACTGACCCCGACGACTTTCAGAAACCCCGCAACCACCCAGGGGAGCACGGGCGGGTGCAGGTGGTAGGAGCCCATCCACTCCTGGCCCCAGGCAAAATGCATCATGCTGTCTGTGTCCATTTCGTGTCGGCCAAGGCTCGGCACGAGCGTCCACAGCAGTACGTGAATCAGGACGAAGAGCCAGAAAATCCGGCTGCAGTTTGTGGAATCCAGGATCATTCGGGGTGCCCGGCTGAGTGGGCCCGGGATAGTAGCCCCGAATACCGGGAAAACCCAAGCGCCCTGGCAGTGAGCCTCCGGGGAAAAGTTGTAACCGGACGGGGCAAGTTCGGCCTTCGAATCCAGTCCCCTACGGGGTTCTGTTCTCTCTGATTACGCCCTTGCGCCGGTTTTCGGCCTCGATAGGCAGATTCTGCGGTTTTTTCGCGTAAAACCGCCATTCTGTCTGACTCAAGGACTATCACCGGAGCCTCGATTCAGGTAGAATCGCGCCCCCGCGCACGCAATGGCGATCTTTCGCCGGGACCTGGATGGCCTGGGGATCGGGCCCGCCATCCGGACATCCACGATTAATTGACCAGATTCCGAGATTTGGCGAAAGTTTAATGTTCCCGCTTTTCGGAGGGGTTCCCGAGCGGTCAAAGGGGGCAGACTGTAAATCTGTTGGCTCAGCCTTCGGAGGTTCGAATCCTCCCCCCTCCACCAGTCGACTGGTGGATGCGGCAGGTGGGCCGGTAACGGCAGTTCAGCAAAACCATGACGACAGGTAATCATTTCGGGAACGAATACCTTTTGGGCGGGTGTAGTTCAATGGTAGAACCTCAGCCTTCCAAGCTGATGATGTGGGTTCGATCCCCATCACCCGCTCCAGCCTGGATCTACGCCCATATAGCTCAGTCGGTAGAGCACTTCCTTGGTAAGGAAGAGGTCACCGGTTCAAATCCGGTTGTGGGCTCCAGTACCACGTCTGTACGGTCCCAGGAGTCGGACAGCCAGTTAACCACGCACTGTTGA
>DCXP01000044.1:56712-91345 GCA_002327725.1 Proteobacteria bacterium UBA2133 | reverse complement strand
TCCTGTTGTGTGGTAACTATATCGGCTCAAAATAAAAGCCGGTGAGCAAACGAACTAACGCCGGCCGGCAATCAAGCGGTAACAAACCTGGTTGATGCTCCCACCAGGCGCAGTATCCGGTGACCCCGGGCGAGCCCGCGGTCGCGCGCATTCAGCAAGGGTCACTGCAGTTGAGCACCCCCAGATAAATGCTTTCAATTAATTCGACAGTGGTTTCGCGATGGCCTGAACCGGGGTACCGTACCGTATAGTCGCCGCTACGATATTCCAGCCCATCGAACTTGAAGTCACCGAACTGGTCTGTTTGTACAGAGCGAATCTGGACTCCGTCTTTTTCGAGTCGAACTGTCACGCCTGAGGCGGCAACTGCTGTCCCGTTGGCTTCACTGACCAGCGTACCCCCGATATAGTGCTTGGTGAACCAGTCCAGATTCTTGTAGTACACCCTCGGTCTTGTGCCCAACTCAGGACGCAAAACCTGCAGATCTTGTTCTTCCGCGATTCGCTCCATTTCATGATCTTCGGCTTTTAATGATTGAAATACACCAGTTGGGCAGACCTGTTCTGCACGCAACTGAGAATGACCCTGATCCAGCAAATGGGCATCAAAGTTCCACTTCTGCGCAAGCTGTTCCTGTTCGTTCCACCAGATAACACCATATGGGCAGGAGTTGGTTATTTCCTTCCTGCCGCGAGCTTTATCCGGGTCGATTATCACGATTCCGTCCTCACGCTGGTAAACCGAATCACCTGCTGCTTGCTGTACACACGGCGCTTGCCTGCAGTGATTACAGGTGATTGGCCTGAAAGCAACTTCAACCATCGGCATTTGCCCCCGTTCACATGATTCGATGAAGAACCACTTGTGGCCATGCAGTGGCTGTGGTGCCGAGTATCCGGGGAAGTTATTGCCAACGTACTCATCCTTGCACGCCAGAAAACAATTGTTGCAATTGTGGCACTTGGCAACATCAATTATCAGGTTCCATTGTTCCATAAATGCCTACCGGGAAACTGCCGTTTGAACGGCTATTTTCACTATGACCTGATCAAGTTTCAGCCGACCCTGCATCTACCAGGAATTTCTGACTTTGCTGAAGTTGCTGACGGCTTGCGGGCACTCCATTCTATTGTGTGCGGGCCATTATTTGTTAACTTTGAAAGGCCTTTAATATAGAGTCGGAAAAAAGCCCCGGGCGTCCTAGCGCCGAAGCCCTACCAGGCCCTATTGGAAGGAGCGCCATCCTAGTAGCGAGCAAGAATGAACAGCACCTCCACACTGCTTCCCGCACTACTTTGGGGTGTGGGTGCTGCGTTGCGCTTTACCGCGCTGAGACAGCCTGCCTATAAGTCGCGCCTTAGCGAAGTGAATCTGATCGCTCAGATCAAGACTCGCGATGAGTCTGTGGGGCGCTGGTACCAACTTGAGAATGGCCGTTTGAAGACCCGCGCTGGCATTCATGCCGACGCCGAGATTTCACTGGTCTTCAAGACTGCAAAAATTGGGGTCGACCTGCTTACGCCTCCCCTGGATCAGCAACAGTTCGTTAATGCCGCGAAGGCATTCTCTGTGCAGATAGAGGGTCCGGAAGAACTTTCGCTGTGGTTCATGGAGACACTGCGAAAAATACAGACAATCGGTTGGTCCCACGGTGTTCGATTGGCTAATGGCGAAACCCGTTACGTTAACAATACCAACGGCGGTCCGGTATTTGTCTATGTTGCTGCAGGAGAAATCGTCAGGATAACGCCAATTGATTTTGAAGATGGCGATGCGCCTTCCTGGTCAATATCCGCCCGCGGCAAGAAGTTCGTCCCGCCGCGCAGAACCACCATCAGCCCTCACGCACTGGCGTCTAAATCGGTCGTGTATTCCAAGGATCGTCTATTGCAACCGTTAAAGCGGATAGATTTCGATCCGGACGGAGATCGCAATTGCGCCAACCGGGGAAAATCAGGCTACCAGCCTATCAGCTGGGACGAGGCTCTGGACATCGTTGCCGGAGAAATTCAACGAGTCCGCCGGGAACACGGCAAGGGTGCAATCTTGAGTAGTCACAGTTCCCACCACACCTGGGGCAATGTGGGCTATTACTTGAGCGCGAACTTTCGTTTTATGAATGCAATTGGCCACACCAAGATGGTGATTAATCCGGACAGCTGGGAGGGCTGGTACTGGGGCGCGATGCACCACTACGGTCAGAGCATGCGCAATGGCGCTTTTGAGCCTTACGGCCAGGTACTGGACTGCCTGCAGCACTGCGAGATGATCGTCTTCTGGGCCAGTGACCCCGAAGCGTCGGGAGGCTCCTACGCAGGCTTTGAGGGCACCATCCGCAGGCAGTGGGCGAAGGAACTGGGGATCAAGATGGTTCACATTGACCCCTACCTCAATCATACCGCTGCCTTTCTGGGAGGCAAATGGATTCCGATAGCTCCCGGCACCAGCCCCGCGCTGGCGCACGCAATCAGTTACGTTTGGATAGACGAAGGGCTGTACGACCAGGAATACGTCGCCCGAAATACCACGGGCTTTGCAAGGTGGCGCGCTTATATCATGGGAGACGAAGACGGCACTGCCAAAAACCCCGAATGGCAGGAACTAGAAACCGGGGTTCCTGCCCACGTGGTCCGGGCCCTGGCCCGGGAGTGGGGAACCAAGAAAACCTATCTTGCTGCCGGCGGTAAGGGAACCACTTTTGGCGGTGCCTGCCGTTCTGCGACCGGCACCCAATGGGCGCGGGCCATGGTCTGCTTAATGGCGATGCAGGGACTAGGCAAGCCCGGAGTCAATTTCGGCAACCTGCAGTACGGCGCACCCCTTGATTTTAATTTCTATTTCCCTGGCTATGCCGAAGGAGGCATTTCCGGTGATATTGAAGGTACCGGTACCGCCTTCAACCTGTTCCAGCGGATGCCGCAAGTCATGAGCATGAATAGCGTTAGCCAGAAAGTTCCACGTGCCTATATTGCCGAATCAATCACCGAGGAGACGGTCGAGGGCTACCCTACCGACCCGCGATCTCTTGAACGCCAGTTCCAGAAGTTTGCCTACCCGGCCCCAGGTCACTCGAGGATCAGGATGATGTACAAATACGGGGGCTCCCACCTGGGGACGGTGATGGACTCGAACCGCCTGGTCCGTGCCTACCAGTCCGAAGCGTTGGAGTTCGTGGTTAACCAGTCGATATGGGATGAAGGCGAAGTGCGTTTCGCCGACGTGATACTCCCTGCCTGTACCAATTTTGAGCGCTGGGACATCGGTGAATGGGCAGTGGCGGGAGGCTACTCGCACCACAATGAATCCCAATTGAATCATCGGGTGATTGCCATGCAACACAAGTGCATCGAACCGCTGGGAGATTCCCGTTCTGACTTTCAGATCTTTCTTGATATCTCTAAACGCCTGGGGCTAGGCGCCTACTTTTCCCAGGGCTTTACCGAACTCGACTGGTGCAAACTGTTATTTGAAGCATCGGACCTTAACAAGGTTGTTTCCTGGAAAAATTTTCTTCGCAAGGGCTATTATGTAGTGCCGTCGGAGGAAGAATCCCTGCGCACACCCACTTCGTTTAACTGGTTCGCCGAAGGTCGCTCTAAGGATGTGCCCGAGCCGCACCCGTTGCCGTCAGAGTACGGTGGGAAATTCGGAGAGGGTCTACAGACCCAATCCGGCAAGATTGAATTTGAGGCTGCCAGCCTGAAGAAGTTCGCGGATCCCGAGCGACCGCCACTAAATCGTTACATCCCAAGTTGGGAAGGATCACATACAGATAAACTGATCTTGCGTTTCCCCCTGCAACTAATCTCGCCGCATCCACGTTACAGTTTTCATACCCATGCGGACGGCAAGGACAGTTTCATCAACGACATTGAAGAACATCGTGTGCTTATCGATGATCACTACTATTGGACCGCTCGAATAAACTGCAAAGATGCCGCTGCCCGTGGAATTGGAAACCACGACCTGATACGGCTATTCAACGACCGTGGCAGCGTGATTTGCGCTGCCGTCGTGACCGAGCGCCTGTTTCCCGGCGTCATTCACTCCTGCGAATCTTCTGCGGTCTATGACCCCTTAGGTGAGCCGGGCCAATCGGCGGAGCGAGGTGGCTGCATTAACCAGCTGACGTCAGCGCGGCCGCAGACCGAGAAAACCACAGCGTCTGCTCCCAATTCCTGCCTTATCCAGGTTGAACTCTGGGATGGGCACACGGCGCTGTAATTCCGCTCAGCACAACAAACTCCCCATTGAGCAGTGCACGTTTCTGGCGGGGCAGAAAACTCAGGCCTCGTTCGCCACCGGATTGACCAGCGTGCCGACCAGATTCACCTCGACTTCGACCACATCCCCTTGTTTGAGGAAGATCGGTGGCTTACGCTTAAAGCCCACGCCTCCCGGGGTGCCAGTCACCAGTACATCACCTGGACACCACGGCAGGGCTTGGGACACGTAGGAAATCAACGCGGGGATACCGAATGCCACGTCGTTGAACTCCCCGAACTGCATCTGCTCGCCGTTCAGCCTGGTAGTTACCGTCAGTGCATCAGGGTCCGGAATTTCATCGGTGGTCACCAACCAGGGGCCAAACCCGCCGGTGGCATTGAAATTCTTTCCCATACTGTACTGGTGCACATGGAACTGCCAGTCCCGCACACTGGCTTCGTTATAGCACGAGTAGCCGGCTACATAGTTCATCGCATCTGCCGGCGCAATATGGGCACCCCCGCGGCCCAGAACGACGGCTATCTCACCCTCAAAATCAAGCTGCTCCGACGCTTTTGGAACCAACAGTGATTCTCGATGGCCCACCTGAGTCTGCGCGTGCCGATGAAACAAAACCGGGTGCTCCGCTATGGTTCGACCTGCTTCTCGGGCATGCGCCAGGTAATTGACAGCGACGCAGATGACTTTGCGGGCGTCGGGAATCAGGGGTAAAAATGTTATATCCTCAAGTGCGTAGTCAGCAGAACGGCCTAGAGCATAATCAGCGGCCTGCGCCAACCCGTCCGTCTCCAACAGGTTCTTAAGATCAGGCGCACCTTCAATAGCCGATGTCAGATCGATGACACCTCCATCAGTTACGGCGCCATAACCGGCCACATTGTTTCTGGAAAAACTGGTTAACTTCATTGATCCTCCTGGTAATAGACAGTAGTTGATGGGACCGTTATGAGCCACTCCGACAACTTGCCCGCAGTACCAGACCCGTAACACTCTGACCAACGCCGGGCAGAGAACGCTCCCGACCCGCGCATCATCCTCTCATCCTGAACCTTAATGATAAAGCCAATTGGGCAGTAGCAGGACGTAACTGGGCGCCAACAACAGGATCAGCAGCCGGATGATATCCACACACCAAAACGGTGTAACGCCCTTGAATACGGTGGTGGTTTTGACATCCTGGAGCACACCGGCCAGAACAAACACATTCAGGCCAACCGGTGGTGTGATGAGGCTAATCTCAGTCACGACTACGGCAATAATGCCAAACCAGACCAGGATTTCCTCCGGGCCGAGCCCCGCATAACCGAGGCCCTGCACCACCGGAAAGAAGATGGGAATGGTGAGCAACAGCATAGACAAACTCTCAAACACGCAGCCCAGGATGATGTAAATAGCGACGATGACCAGCAACACCATCAACGGTGACATATCAATGCCGGTAACGAATTCAAGCAGCCCAGTGGGTAATCCGGCGCGGTTGACAAAATTGGAGAAAATAAGCGCCCCGAAAAGCACCGTGAACAGCATAGCGGTGGTTCGGGCCGTGCTGACCAGCACCTCATAATAGTCACGCCAGGAGCGCACCCCGCGCGCCAGTGTCAGCAGGAAGGCTCCTCCGGCGCCGATACCGGCCGCCTCGGTGGGTGTAAATATCCCGCCGTAGATCCCGCCGATCACTAGGATGAACAGCAGCAGTGTGCCCCAAACGCCGCGCAGGGCTATGAGCCGATCAGGCCAACTCGTGTATTCGGCCCGTGGCCCATCCTGGGGACGGCGCCAGACCACGTACTGCACCGCGACCAGGTATAAGAGCACCCCGAGAAACCCTGGAAGGAAACCGGCCGCGAAAAGTTCCCGGATGCTGGTCTCAGTCATCAGGCCGTAGATCACCAGGATCACGCTGGGCGGAATCAGGATGCCCAGCGTCCCGCCAGCGGCAATGGAAGCCGTAGCCAGAGAGTCGGCATAGCCGTATTGGCGCATCGGCGGCATGGCGACCTTGGACATCGTTGCAGCGGTGGCCAGACTCGAGCCGCAGATAGCACTGAACGACCCACAGGCCACGATCGTCGCCATGGACAAGCCGCCGCGACGATGGCCCAAAAAGGCGTTGGATGCTGCATACAGCTCCCCGGATAATCCTGCCCGGGAAACCAGATTACCCATCAGGATGAAAAGCGGCACAACTGACAGGCCGTAGTTCAATGCTGTTTCCGACACGAGGGTGCCGATCATTGCCAGTGATGGCTTCCACCCGGTTACAAGGCCAAAACCGACAAAACCAACAATACCCATCGCAAAGGCAATCGGCAGGCGCAAAAGCACCAGAATCAGAAGAACAATAAAACCGATAAGCGCAACCGTCACAGTAGGGCCTGGTGGAAAAGCGGTTGAATCGGCGGCTGATTAGATGGATGTCATCTGGCGCTCGGGAGACATCGGACCTTTGCCGTGGACATAACGCGCAGCATTGAACAGGAATGCAATAGCTGCAGCCCCATTCATGATTGCGATGAAATAGGTAATCGGTGCATAGGGAATACCCAGAAATTCGGTAGCATCACCGTATTCAACCATAAAGCCGGCACTGATCCATACCCGCCAGGCGACAGAACCCAGCATGATTGCCATCAACCCGTTGAGGATGCACTGTCGGCGGTTGATCCAACGGCTTGGCATCCATAGATCCAGAAGATCAACGCTGACATGTTCTTCCCGATAGCAGACCGTGGGCAGGATCGCAAAAACGATCACGCCCATCATCAGCTGGGTCAATTCCGTGGCACCGTCCAGCGGAGCATTGAAGAAGTATCGACCCGCAACGTCGACGCAGGTCATTACCATCAAGGCAAAGAGCGCGACAGAAGACAAGCCATCCCCGGCTTTCATCAAATGTGACGGACGAAAGCCGGGGTGGTTGTCGTGCTCGGTAGCGGAGCGCCCGGTACCGGGCTGCTGATTCACAGCAGGCTACTTATAGGAGCGGGCAATACTCCGCAACTCAGCCAAAGCGGCTTCGCCATCGATACCGGCTGCACTCATTTGGGCAACCCAGTCTGCTTCTACCGGCGCCATCAATTCCAGGTATTCAGCATGCATAGCGGCACTGGCAGTCGTCACGGTGCTGCCGGATGCCTTGGCATCGGCAAGACCCAGTTCATCGGCGTCGTCCCATGCCTGCCCAGCAAGTTTGGCCAGCTTCTCGCCTGAGACACTCATGACTGCCTGGCGATCCTTGTCTGAAAGACCGTTAAGGAAGTCAGTGTTAACGATGTACGCGAAACTGCCGTAGTACAAGCCACCGGGCATAATAGTGACGTGCGGGACCACTTCTTTGAGGCGGAAACTCTTTTGGGTTTCCATGGGCATGAATATGCCGTCGGCCACACCCGAAGACAGCGCCTCATAAACCTTTGGCGCAGGCAACTTGACAGCGACAACGCCAAGGGCCTTGCCGACCTTGCTGCCGACACCCCCGGGTACCCGGATTTTGAGACCTTTCAAGTCGCCAAGTCCTGTCAGTGGGCTCTTGGTCTGTATAACGGCCTGGCCGTGGGAACTCAGTCCAGCCAAGGTGACACCTTTGTGCTCGTCAGCCTTGGCCAGGTATTTCTCGTGGACCCGCCAGTAGGCAACCGAGGCCGCTTCGGCGCCGGTACCGAGATTCGGCATTTCAACGGCCTGGGTAGCGAGGTAGCGCGTGTTGTAGCCATGGAAAATCCAGGCGGCATCAGCAACACCGTCGCGAACCAACTCAAACTGCTTAAGCGGCGATGCAAGCTTATACTCGATCTTAGTCGTGACCCGACCTTCAGTCGCCTCTTCAATCCACTTGCCCCAAGTTGGCCAGACAATGGCATTGGTATAGTGCGTTGGTGGCGCCCAACTGCTGATGTTCAATACCTGCTGGGCATGGGCGGGGAGCGCTGAGAGCCACACCGCAGTGGCCAGCACCACAAATCCTACCTTTCTGATCATTTTGTCCTCCTCGTTTCCTTGGTAAATTTTGCAGAACACCTACATTCTGCCGTCACAGAACTCATAGCGGCACTCTTAACCACCGCGTCTGTATGGTTTATATTTAACCCCTTCGGTTGTCAAGCACTCTGTCTGTCTCTTTTTAGCATCTGGCCCGTACTCATGCCCCGGGTATGGCGAAAACCCACTACCGACCGCCGGACGGTAAACTGCCAGGATTGAACAAACACAGTCCGCAACCCGCTATGCCGTGAAACTTGCGACACTCAGATCGGATCACCCGGACGGGCACCTTATTGTAGTATCGCGCGATCTAACCCGTTATGTCACGGCGTCTGATATCGCACCTACCCTGCAGGCCGCGCTGGACGATTGGGTTGTTGCTGCGCCACGGCTCGAAGACATCAGTGACGCCTTGGCCAACGACAAACTTGCCGATGCGCACCTGCTGGATACTGCATTGCTGGCATCACCACTGCCGCGGGCTTACCAGTGGGTAGATGGCAGCGCCTACGTCAACCATGTGGAACTTGTGCGTCGGGCACGTGGCGCCGAAATGCCAGCCCGTTTCTGGACTGACCCGCTGATGTACCAGGGTGGATCCGATAATTTCCTGGGTCCACGCGATGATATCCCTGTTGCAGATCCCACCTGGGGCGTCGATTTCGAAGCAGAGGTTGCCGTGATTACCGACCGGGTGACCATGGGGTCGACGGAGCACCAGGCCGGTGAAAAAATACGCCTGCTGATGCTCGCCAACGATGTCTCGCTGCGCAATCTGATTCCTGCTGAACTGGCCAAAGGCTTTGGCTTTTTTCACGCCAAGCCGGCGAGCGCTTTTTCTCCCGTTGCAGTCACACCTGATGAACTCGGGTCGGCCTGGGATGGCCGGAAAATACGCCTGCCCATTCTCAGTGAACTAAACGGAGCGCCATTCGGCTGTCCTGATGCCGGTACAGACATGACTTTTGACTTTGCCCAGTTGATCAGTCACGCCGCTCATACCCGAGAGCTAAACACCGGCACGATTGTGGGTTCCGGAACCGTATCCAACAAACAGAACACCGAACACGGTTCCGCAATTACTGAAGGCGGTGTCGGTTACTCCTGCATTGCTGAACTCAGGATGATTGAAACCATCAATAACGGAGAACCCAGCACTTCGTTTATGAACTTTGGAGATCGCATTCGTATCGAGATGAGGAACCACGATGGCTTGAGCATCTTCGGTGCAATCGACCAGCGCATTGTCGAGTATCGCAACCCAGGATGACCCGCCGTTCTGATCGGAGCCGAAAGTTCAGCCAATAAAAAGAGCCTCACCCCTTTTGCCAGTGATGCCTCGGGGCTACCCCAGGATCGACTCCCAAAAACACTAACACCACCAACACAGGGCGGGGTCACTATCGACATTGGACAGTGACCCGATTGATACGGGCCTGGCCAAGAGCCGCCGGGCCGTATTGATTTATTCAGGCGTTTGCCATTTCCTTCTCATGCAGCCAGGCGGTATGCCTGGGCGGGCGCTTGGTACGGGTCCACTCCTCCAGCATAGCCGGCGCCAGATCATGGATTTCTTTCATCTTTTCTGGGGAGACCGGTGTGTTCACTGCCAATTCAAGCCGGTGACCGCTAGGGTCGAAAAAGTAGATCGACTTGAAAATGCCATGATCTGTGGGGCCCACCACTTCCAGCCCCGCTGCCTCAACCTTATCCTTGGCCTCAAGCAGTGTATCCATGTCAGCCACTTCGAAAGCAATATGCTGCACCCATTTGGGTGTGTTGTTATCGCGGCCCATTTCCGGGGAATCAGGCAACTCAAAAAAAGCCAGTACATTGCCCATCCCAGCATCAAGAAAAACATGCATGTAGGGATCCGGTTCCTTGGTCGAGGGAGCTCGCTCCTCAGCAAAAACCAGCATAAAGTCCATGCCCAAAAGGTCTTGATAAAACTCAACGGTCTCCTTGGCGTCGCGGCAACGATAAGCTACGTGATGAATTCTCTCTAGAGTTATAGCCATGACAAATTCCTCAAACTGTGTTCACTGAAGCAAGTATGCCACGGCTAATACGGCTACATTCAGTTCATCGGAAGTTATTGCCAAATTACATGCTGCAAATATAAAGGGGCCGCCAGCAACAAATGCGCGCCGAGCGCAAACTGACTGACAGAAGGCTGGCCTGGCAGAATGAATCACCGTTAAAACCTAACTCATATCAGTAGGCACGGGCGCTGCGGCCGAAGAAATAAGATCGTCTCTTGTCGGGCTCGGTATTTATGTCCTGATGCGACAGATCGCGGGCCGGCATCCATTCCGGAGCGATCTTCGGGTGACTTAATGGCGGGTGTTTGGGCAGGCTGAGCTGGATGCTTACCCGGCGAACCATGCGCTGCCAAACCGAAAAAACGGCAGAGCCCGTAAAACACTCAAGACCGGCGCCGGATTGGGGCGGCAGACCGGGAATGTGTCGGGTTTGCCGAAGCGGCTATTGCGGCCCGGCGCCGATGCGCTCATGCAAAGGGCTGTTGCGGGGGAAATGCGCCAGCAGGAACTCCATCTGGTCGGCCAGGATCCGGCGGCCCGACAGATAGATGTACTCAGCGTGGGTCGGCACAAAAGGCACTGCCAGGAGCTGCATCCCGGATTCTTCCGGCGTTCGGTCGCCCTTGTGGTGGTTGCAGCGCTTGCACGCGGTCACCACGTTCTGCCAGGCGTCACTTCCGCCGCGGCTGAGCGGGGCCACGTGATCCCGTGACAGACCAGCATTGCCAAAGCGGCCTCCGCAATACAGGCACAGGTTTGCGTCGCGACGAAACAGCGTCACGTTGTTGAGCGGCGGCGCATAACTCGGCAGGCGCTTTAAGTGGGCCCGGGACTGCCCGACGGTACAGATGATCGAGTGAACCGCCAGCGTGCTTTGCTCTCCGGAGCGGGCATTGATCCCGCCGTGCACGGTGTAAAGCACAGAGCCCATGGGATAGAGAATCTGCTCCAGGCAGTGTAAGCGGACCGCGTCTTCGAACCCGATCCACTCTATCGGCATCCCGGCCACGTCTGTTCGTAATACCCTAAGGCTCGCGTCGATCATCGCTCCTCCGGACTGGATGAACGTTACTGTGCGCCAATTCACCGTAATGATCAATACCCTGAACGCCCGGCCACACCTTATCCTGCTCACGCGGTGACTTTCTGACGGAACCGGGACCGGCTGACGAAGCCGGTCCGGGCCGGCCGCGGATGGCCGGGCATTCCTGAAGGCGAGCGGGATCAGGTCTCGCGCAGCCTTGCCACCGGAGCCTCGTCAATCGGCAGGTGGATCACGGCAGCGACCAGTCCGAGCCCGATGCCGGCCTGCCACATCAGGTCATAGGAACCCGTGACATCGTGGATGTATCCACCCATCCAGACTCCGATAAAACTGCCGATCTGATGGCTTAAGAATACAAAACCGTAAAGCGTGGCCATGTAGCGGATGCCGAATACCTGCGCCACCAGCCCGGCCGTCAGCGGTACGGTCGACAGCCACAAGAGGCCCATCGTGGCTGCAAACAGGTAGATCACTTCGGTGGTTTTGGGCGACAGCAGAAAGATCAGCAGCACCAGTGCCCGCAGCGCGTAGATGCCGCTCAGGCCCAGTTTCTTGCTGAACCTCTGGCCGAACGCGCCCGAGAGCAGTGAACCGAAGATATTGAAGATGCCGATCAGCGAGATCGCAAGCGCCCCCACCATCGGGTCCAGCCTGAGGTCGGAGACATAGATCGGCAGGTGAACCGTAATGAAAGCGACGTGGAAGCCGCAGACAAAAAAGCCCGCGGTCAGCAGCAGAAAGCCGCGGTGTGCGAATGCCTCGCGAATGGCACCCGCGCTATCGGTGTGCACCACATTCTCGTGGCGCACGCGCGGGTCACCCGGCAGCGTAAATGCCAGAGGCAGAATGACACAGACCGAAATCCCGGTGACGATCAATGCGCTCGGCCATCCATAGCCGCTGATCATTCCCTGGGTAACGGGCGAATACAGGACCTGTCCCACCGAACCGGCCGCGGTACAGATTCCGATGACAAATGAGCGGCGCTCGATCCCGACCACTCTGACCATGGCCGCCGTCGCCAGGGAAAAAGAAGTGAAGGCCACCCCGGTGCCCACCAGCACACCCCCGGTCAGATGAAGCCCCAATGCGGTATCGGCGGCCGTGACGCCGAATGTTCCCGCCGCATAGATGATGGCGCCCAGGCCGATTACCCACACCGGCCCGTAGCGGTCGGCCAGCATTCCGGCAAAAGGCAGGCAAAGCCCCCAGAACAGGTTCTGCAGCGCCATCGCCAGGGCAAAGGTCTCGCGTGACCAGCCGAGCTCCGCGGTCACGGGCCCGAGATACAGGCCATAGCTCGAGCGCGCGCCAAAACCGATCAGTGAGATCAGGCAACCCCCGAGCAGTACCACCAGGGGCGTCTGCCATCGCTTTGCGCTCAGACGGTAGTCAGTGGGCTCCATAACAACGGATCAGGGTTTCGACGCAGATCAGGCCGGCTCGCGAAATCATGATAATACCTGTCAACGGCGAGTTCCGTCATTACGAAGGCACGACGATATAATTCGCGGCAACCGCAGTCGCCGGTTTCACGAATACCCTGCAACCCGTATGGATTCTTTCCCGATTGATTATCCCCGTGTGGTGGAAGCCTTTGAATTCCTGCAGGATTGGGATGCGCGGTATCACTTCATCACTGAGCTCGGAGAGAAACTGCCGCCGTATCCGGATGACGAACGCGTTGAACTTTACCTCGTTCCCGAGTGCATGAGTACCGTTTATATCCGGGCCATCCGTGATGGTGATGGGATTTTCACCTTTCGCGGCGACTGTGACACCTCAACCGTGAAAGGCGTGGTCGCCATCCTGATGGCGATGTTCAGCGGCAAATCTGCCAACGAGATCGGTGGGTTTGACGCGGACGCAGAGTTCGAAAAACTCGGCCTGTTTGAGCATCTCAGTCCCAGCCGGCATGTCGGCGTCTACGCGATGGTGCAGCGGGTCAAACGCCAGGTGGCGGCGGTCGAAGAAAGCCGGGCTTAACGCGCCCCCTTTACTGTCACCCCGCTTGCCGGAAAACGTCCGGCCCCAACCGGACCTTGAACGATGTCACTCCGAGCAGTACAGACTGCCGCCCACGGCGAAGCAGTTCTTGGCAGGGTCGCACAGGGTCCTGCAGTAAGGGCTTTTCCCGACACGCTCGCAGCCCACGGTGGAAGGGTCAGGCGCTCCGCGGTACTGACTGGCCGAAATCTCAAAACAGCCGCAAACCGGGCCAGCGGTTTCGCTCGCGTCAGTGTTCACTTTCAGGCGCCTGTGCAGCAACCCTTTTATACACAAGCACGCCGCGGCTCAGGTTGTAAGCGAGATACGAATTTGACCCGATAAACAGCAGTGATGCCACGCTCGACAGAGGGTTCAGCCAGATCGACAGCACGACGGTCAGCAAGGCGCCCAGATGCAGCCTGAATTGATGCCTGGCATGCTGTTCAGGGATGATCTGTTTCATGTTGGGAATCTTCAAGTGCCACCGGTTACGCATGTCGACGGCGTTTGTCAGATGCAGCCAGACCAGAAAGGGTACGATCTTATAGAGCATGCCGTTAATGACCGACATGGCGAACCCGGCAATAAACAGAATGCCCATGAGGGGTTTCATCCCCCGCAACCCCGGGATTGCTTCATCCAGGCTTGCTACCGCAAACGCCAGTATCAGCGCGATCAGGCCGACCCGCCAGTAATCGAGGGTGACATCAGGCACTTTTCGACGTCTGAGTTGTTGCAGGCGCAAAGTCAGACCTGCATAGCCGGTGAAAGCAACAAGCAGGACTGCTTCAAGCACAAGCGCTGTCCAGCGCGAGCCAACGAGAAAGTGATTGAGCATGATCAGAATCAACGCCATCAATATCACCGATGACAGGCAGGAACGGACCACACTCGGGTACTTTGGTGTGACCTGAAACATGGGTACAACCTGGTAGGAAACGGTAATCACCAGCAGGCCGGTCCAGCCGAGAATCCCCCACTGCAGATGCAGCCCTGTCAGCTGCCGGTCAAGGGGTACCGCAGGAACTGAATAGCCAGCCGCGAGCCAGCCGCCAAGGCCAAGTGTCACGGTAAAGGCGAGCAGCGCCAGCTTCATCCCTACCGTGATATGTCTCGATGCGTCAGATCGAAGCAGTGCGATCAGCACAGAGACTATCAGGAACAGACAGGAGGCCATGACAATGGCAGCCCCGCAGGCGAGCAGCACGGGCATCAGCCAGAGAAAGCCGCCACACAGAAGCAGTGTGCCGGAAAGCACGCCCAGAAAGAGCATCAGGCTGAATAGATTCGGTTTCTGAAGTTTGACCCCCGCCAGCACAGGCAGGAGTTGCTGCAGGGCGCCGGCCATCACCATGGAGATGAAACCCAGTGTCACCAGGTGAGTGATGGCGAGTGCCGCCGGAGTCCCCCGATTGACCAGCGCTTCCGGATAAAAGAGAAAAACCACGCCGGCCAATACTGCAAGAAAAGGCGCGGCAAGCATGAAACGAAGCGGAACAGCAAGCGGTGGCGTTTGCTCTAGCGAGAGCTGCGCAGTGTTCACGGCTATCGTTCGCCGGTTTTCCAGGGCGGATATGAAGCAGCTCTTGTCAGTGCCTTCTGACGCGCCACAGGATCATCGATTGCCCAGATAAACACCTCACAGCTACCGTCCGGACCGTGCCGTGTAGCGCTGTCAAAGCCCCTTCTTTCAAGCTGTTCGAACAGCAGGCGTGGGTACTGTCGATGGTGAAAGTGAATAAACCGGCCTGGAGACAGTCTCTCAACGGCGATGAGGGCCTGGTGCAGCGGTTCCGGCGCGGGCATACCACTGACATCGAGGTAGTCGCATTCAGGTTCGTTCAAGTCAGGTCCATCTGCTGTACCAGTGGGTCTACCTCGTCGCTCAAAATCTGATCAAGCATTGGATAGAGAATCTGCTCTTCCTTCATATTGTGCTGTTGCATCAGGATCAGCAGGGTCTCAATCTCGCCGAGGAATCCGGTTTGATCCTGTTCGCTCAACTGTTCTCGCAGGTTTGCGATCAGATCACGCATCTGCCGGTGTTCGAATTTCATGACTTCCACCGGCCCGCCGGGTGGCAGTATTCCCTCTGTTTTCGGGAACAGGATATTTTCTTCATTGCTGAAATGCTTTTCGGTGGCCACAACAAAGGCGTCGAATACCTCGGTCAGATTCCGCCAGTCCTCACCGGCCGCGAGATTTTCCGCCCTGGCGAGCAGTTCATCGCAACCCGCGTGGGATTCGGCCATAATGTCTGTGATAGTTGTCATGAACACTCTCTGGTATCTAGTAACGGTAGCGGGACGGCGACCTTACGGCGAGACCGAGTTAGCGAACCTCCCGGTCCCAGGTGTCAGGGCCAACACCTTCCTGCTTAAGTATACTTTTCCGGGTGCGGTGACCAAAGTTGTCCACCTGAGTCGAATGTGTTACCCGGAAAGCGCGGCACATTTTCTGTCACTGCTGTTGCAGCGACTTGACCTGGATCAGTGCAGGCTGTGGGACGATTGTTCCACACTGATCTTCGTGAACCTGTCTGATTTTCGCCCGGTCTGCCGCCCCAATCCGGCGCTGCTGTTTGTGCCCTTTGCGGTGCTGCCGCAGGCGCCGCTGTCAGCCGCGCTCGCAAACCTGTTGAATTTCCTGCTTGCTTATGAACGCGAGGCCGGGGAACTGGATTTTCTCAAAGGCCGTGTTTTCGAGGTCATTCTGCGCGATACCCCGGTTCGCCTTGCCATCGGCATGCGCGGCGGTCGTCTGGTGAGCGCGCACGGCCGCCAGGCCGACGCGAGCGTCTCGGCACGGCTCAGCGGCTTTATCGCCCTGCTCAGTCAGCGCGAGGATCCCGACACCCTGTTTTTCCGGCGCGAGTTGATGATGGGCGGTGATACCGACCTCGGCCTGCAGGTGAAAAACGTGCTGGACCAGGTAGACCCGTCCCGCCTGCCCAGCGTGCTGACACGGTTGCTGGTGCTGTGTGATCCCATCGTCTACTGGCTGGAGAGCGGGGCGCGGCGCCCGGGTGCAGGCTAATCCCCGGAAGGGCTCATCAGTTCGGCCCAGATCGCTTCGGTCCGTCTTCGTACCGCCGCTGACTGCGTGATAGGCCGGCCCCATTGCCGGGGGCTTTCCTGTGGCCACTTGTCGGTTGCGTCAATTCCCATTTTCGAGCCCAGGCCCGACCGCGGACTGGCGAAGTCCAGGTAGTCAACCGGGGTGTTATCAATCAGAACGGTGTCGCGCACGGGGTCAACCCGGGTACTGAGCGCCCACCAGACGGATTGCCAGTCGCGCACATCGATATCGCCATCGGTCACAATAATGAACTTGGTATAACTGAACTGTCGCAGGGTGGACCACAGGCCCATCATGATCCGCCGGGCGTGACCGGGATACTGTTTGCGGATGCTGATGACGGCGGTGCGATAGGAGCAGGCCTCGGGCGGCAGGTAGAAGTCCAGAACCTCGGGGAACTGCTCGCGCAGCAGGGGTACGAATACATCGTTGAGCGCTTCCGCCAGAACGGAAGGCTCATCTTCGGGGGGTTTTCCCATGTAGGTGGCGTGATAGAGCGGATCACGGCGGTGCGTGATCCGGGTCACCTGGAACACCGGGAATTCCTCAACGGCATTGTAATAGCCCGTGTGGTCGCCGAAGGGCCCTTCTGCGGCGGTTTCATCGGGCAGCACGAAACCTTCCAGTACGATCTCCGCACGCGCCGGTACCTGAAGATCGTGAGAGAGGCACTCTGCCACTTCGGTCGGCCTCCCCCGGAGCAGTCCGGCAAAACGGTACTCGGAAAGGGTGTCCGGTACCGGGGTCACTGCCGCCAGAATCGTTGCCGGGTCGGCACCGATGGCGACGGCGGCCGGAAAGGGTTCTCCGGGGCGAGCCTGGCACCAGTCACGAAAATCGGTGGCACCGCCGCGGTGCGGCAGCCAGCGCATAATGAGCCGGTCGCGGCCGATCACCTGCTGCCGGTAGATTCCGAGATTCAGTCTCTGCTGGTGAGGTCCGCGGGTGATGACAATTCCGAAGGTCAGAAGGGGTCCGGCATCTTCCGGCCAGCAGGTCTGAATCGGCAGTGTCGCAAGGTCGACCGCGCGGCCCTCGCAGATCACCTCCTGACAGGGCGGGGTGGCGATCATCCGGGGATTGACATCGCGCAGCCGGGCGATCTCCGGCAGGCTGTCGATGGCTTCGCTTAAGTTGGATGGCACCTGCGGCCGGCGGAAGCGGACGAGTTCCTCCCCGAGTTTCTGCAGGTCGCGAGCGCGTCTGCCGATGGCCATGGCAATCCGCTCGCGCGTGCCGAACAGGTTGCCGACCATCTGCATGGAGTGGCCCTCGAGGTGCTCAAACCACAGCGCCGGCCCCTTGGCACAGAGGCTGCGGTGGCATAGATCGGTTACCTCCAGGGCCGGACTGACCGGGGCGCTGACGCGCTTGAGCTGCCCGGCATCCTCAAGGGCGCGCAGGTATCCGCGCAGGTCGCTGTAGGTAACAGCCGGCGTGGTCAAGGCTGAGCGTTCTCCCCGGCCGCCGCACGGCTTATGCCGGGCTGGCCGATCCAGTAGCCGTCAGAACAGTCATCGGTGGTGAGTTCGGCCGCTTGCCGGTAAGCCTCGCTTGCCGAGCGTTGCTGATCGATGACGTCGCGAACCAGGGCCGCGACCTCAAATACCGCTTTGTGATCGGCTGCAAGGCGCAGTACTTCGACTCCGAGTGTGAGCATCTGCGGCAGATGTTCAAGCAGGTTGCAGCGGACTGCGGAGCTGACCTGGGTGCCGTTGAGGACCAGAAAATCCTGGTCTTCCTGGGTACGCACCCGGAGTCCGTCAGGGTAATCGCTGCAGCGAAACCCGCACTGGTCTTTGGCGAGATCGAGATGGCGGGCGGTATAGCAGCGGGCAGACCAGGCGAGCGGCATCCGGCCCCAGACCGGCAGTTCGGTCTGCACGCCTGCCGGTCGTGTCTCATGCAATGCGGCGAAGGTGCCCGCCCCGAGTTCAACGGGCGGCAGCCAGCGAACCATGCCCTGGGCGTAGAGGACCTCGAGGGTGCGCGGGTTATAAATATTCAGCGTGGGCCCGGCAACAAACGGGTGACCGCGGACAAGCTGCACCGCCGCCATATCGTTGGCCTCGATCATAAACTCGTCGTTGGCGATCAGACGTTTGAGAAACCCCAGTTCCGATCCGGCCTCAAGCAGTGCGAGCGTTGAGAAAATGACGGTCTTTCCGGCCGCGGCCAGTTCCCGGCCCACGGCGAGCCAGCCCTCCAGTGGAAAGGAGCGGCGTTTGGCGCAGACCACTTCGCCAAGGTACACCATATCGAAGACGCTTTTGGCTGCCGTATCGTAAAAATCCACGAGTGCCGGTTCGCCCCAGAAATAGGGCGCCGGGCCAAGTGCCAGATGTGGGCGCCCGCTCATTGCCAGTACCGGCTGAATGCGCCCAGCGTCGTCTGGCTTCCTTCCGAAAGTGCTGACAGTTCGGCGATCCAGGCCGGTTCCGGCTTGAATGCCCGGGGGTCGGAGAGGCACGAATCAATGGCCGCGCGCCAGACCCCGGTGACGCGCCGGACATAAGCCGGACTGCGCTGGCGTCCTTCGATCTTGATGGCGCTGACGCCGGCGTCGACCAGCGTGGGGAGGATGGGCAGGCTGTTCAGGCTTACCGGCTGCTCCAGGGTATAGCCGGCGGGACCGTTGACGCAGTAACGGCCCTTGCAGACCGTCGGATAGCCGCTGTGTTCGTCCGCGTTGTAGCGGTCAATCAGGATGCCGTTCAGCCGCGCCTCAAGACCGCCCTGGGTTTCGGTCCAGCGGACAAATTCACCGGGTGAGCAGGCGCCGAAGTTGTTAGGCGACTTGCCGGTCACGTACGATGACAGCAGGCAGCGGCCCTCGACCATGACGCACAGGCTGCCAAAGCCGAACACCTCGGTTTCAATCGGACTGTCGGCGCAGACCCTCTGGACCTGGGCAATCGAAAGCACGCGCGGCAGTACTGCCCGGTGGATGTCAAAACGCTCGTGGAAAAAACGAATCGCCTCAGCACTGGTCGCCGATGCCTGGACCGACAGGTGCAGGCGCAATTGGGGCCAGTGCTCACAGGCGTAGTCCATTACCCCGGTATCGGCAACGATCAGGGCATCAATGTCGAGTTCGGCAGCGCGATCCACAGCATCGCGCCATGTATTCCAGTTATGCGCCTGGGGAAAGGTGTTGAGTGCGATAAAGACCCGCCGGTTGCGGGCGTGGGCAAATTCCACTGCGTCACGGGCAGCCTCGGTAGAAAAATTCAGGCCGGAGAAGTGACGCGCATTGGTCGGGTCGCGAAAACCCAGATAGACCGCGTCTGCGCCGTGCGCAATCGCAGTCTTCAGGCCTTGCAGGCTGCCGGCCGGACAGACAAGTTCCATCAGTCTTACACATCTCCCGGTAGATTCAGCTGGAGCAGCTGAATTTGTGAGGGACGCACTTTAGGTCAACCCGCGCCGCAGGCGCTTGATTTCGGTCAAGGGGGAGGCGGGTGACGATTGGCCATTTTCGGCCCGTTTCGACCCTGCCGGTAACGGATTGAATAGTTTGTTTCACCTGACCGAGATCAAGACGGCAGATTGAATAGAATGTTCAGGTGAGCGCCTGACGCCCGGTAAGGGATAGACGTAACCAGCGGCCCAAGGCTTGGCATGGTTCTTGCGACGCAACAAGGGAGATAAGAACGCCTTTCGCACCTGTGTCATCTTCAAGCCCAAGGATCAACCAGACCATGAGCGTTTCGACTACCGCCCCAGCATTGCAAGCCAACGTGGAGCCGCCGGCTCTGCCTGAGTACACCGGCATTCTGCTGGCATTAGACGCCTCGGATCATGCCAACCGCGCAGCGATAGAGGCCGCCGGCCTTGCGGCGTTATGGAATGCCCGTGTGACCGGAACCCACGCCTATGCCGCCAAACTCCATGACCAGCGTTTCCGCCAGATGGAGGGCGGGTTACCAAAGCAGTTCCGTGCCGAGCAGGAACTCGAGCGCCAGCGCGATGTGCACGATGACCTGATCACCCGCGGACTGGCCATCATCACCGACTCATATCTTGACCACGCCGCGCAGGTCTGCAGCGCGGCCCGGGTCAGGTTTGGGCGCCAGGCGCTCGAGGGCAAGAACTATCGGGCGCTGACGGAGGCCGCCAACCATGGCAGCCATGACCTGCTGGTGATCGGCGCGCGCGGGCTGGGGGCCGTCCCCGGAGGACGCCTGGGTACGGTCTGTACCCGAGTGGTCAGAAGAGTTCAGGTGGACACCCTCGTTATCAAGGATCCGGAGGCGAGTCTCAGCGCCGGCCCGATTGTGGTTGCCGTAGATGGTTCGCCGCAGGCCTGGGGAGGGTTGCTGACCGCTTTGTCTCTGGCCCGGCACTGGCACTGTCCGGTACACGTGGTTGCCGCATTTGACCCCTATTACCATTATGTGGCCTTTAACCGGATTGCCGGTGTGCTCTCAGAGCGGGCGAGCAAAGTATTCCGTTTCCAGGAGCAGGAGAAACTGCACGAGGAGATCATCGATTCCGGTCTGGCCAAGATTTACCAAGGTCATCTCGAGGTGGCGGCGATGATAGGGGCGGATTACGGCATCGAAGTCAGCACCCGCCTGCTCGATGGCAAGCCGCATGATGCGATAGACCGGTATCTGAAAACGCTCAAACCCGCACTGCTGGTACTGGGAAAGCGGGGCGTCCATGCTGACCCTGACCTGGATATCGGTGGCAATACCGAACATCTGCTGCACGATGCCGACTGTGCGCTGCTGATCAGTCAGCGCCAATACCAGCCCCCGGTTGAAGCGGTGGCGGACGTTACGACCTCCTGGACCGTGGAAGCGGAACACAGTATCGCCCGCGTCCCCGATTTTGCGCAAAGCATGGCCCGTACCGCTATCCTGCGCGAAGCGAGCGAACGCGGACATACGGTGATTACCGCGGGAATGGTTGAGGAGGTCACGGCCACCCTGTGCCCGGCCCATGCGACCCGGGCGATGCGCGACATCGTCGAGGCCGATGCGCGCGGTGAGTTGCAGCCGCCGCCGGTAGGTCCCATGCCGTGGTCGGCCCAGGCCGAGGCGGAACTGGAGAAGATTGGTGATCCTGTAGAGCAGGACAACATCCGTGGACGCGTGCAGAAGTACGCCCGCCTGCAGGCGGCCGGAGAGGTCCTCCCGGAGCACGTCAGACATTTTGTCGGGTTGGAAGGAGGAGCGGATCAGCCGAAGTGTCCCTTTGGCCACACACGTGCAAATCCGCCCATCGCGGAGGCGGGCGCGAATCCCGCAAACTGGACCGAAGGCGCCCGAAACCGCCTGCAGAAGGTGCCGGCGGGCTTCATGCGCGCACTTACGCGCCAGCGCATCGAGGCCTTCGCTTCGGGTCGGGGCCAGACCGAGATCACCGAGCAGGTGATTGAAGATAAATACGCGCAGTGGGCGGAGGGATCGGAAGGTGAGGTGACGACGCTGCCGTGGCAGGCCCAGGCGCAGGCCAGCATAAGGAAGATACCCGATTTTGTCCGGCCAATGGTTATCCGCGAGATGGAGCGTTGTGCCCGTGACCTGGGGCTTGCCGAGGTGACTCCGGAGGTATTAGGCCATGCCCGTGATACCTGGGCCACGCAAGGCAGTTTCCACAGCGAACACCATCCATCCCAGTACCGGGGTAAAGATGACCCGGCCGCATCCAGCTAAGCCCGGTCGGGGGAAGCGCATGAAGGAACTGCGCCTGCTGGCTTTTAATCTGACCCGGCGGTGTAATCTTGCTTGTCCGCACTGCTACCTCGACGCGGACGCCCTGCACGAGCACGATCCTGATGAGCTGGATACCCGGGCCGTGTTGCAGATACTCGACCAGATTGCGGCACTCGGTGATTCAACCATGGTGGTACTGACCGGCGGCGAACCGCTGGTCCGCCCGGACCTGGAAACCATCTGCCGGCACGGCGCCGGTCGTGGGCTGGTCATGGTCGTGGGAACCAATGGCATCATGCTGACTTCGCGGCGGGTGAATGCCCTGAAGGCCGCCGGTGTCACCGGCGTGGGTATCAGCCTGGACTCACTCGACCCGGAGCGGCACGACCGCTTCCGGGGTCTGCCGGGTGCCTGGCACCGGACCATGGCGGCCATCCGTCATTGCCGGGACAGCGGGCTGGATTTTCAGTTGCATTTCACGGTAACACCCGACAACGCCGGCGAACTGGCAGACTTTGCCCGGTTCGGAGCGCACAACGGTGCCCGTGCGCTTAACGTGTTTTTTGTTATCTGTACCGGCCGCGGCACGACCGGGAGCATACTGGACCACGCCCAACAGGAGCAGGTCCTTGCGCAGCTGGTCGAACTGCAGCGTCAATACCCGGAGTACATTATCCGGCCCCGCTGCGCCCCGCAGTTCAAGCGGATCGCCCTGTCGCAGGCAGCCCCTTCGGCGACCAACCTGATCAGCGGCCGTGACGGCGATGGCTGCATGGCCGGCAGTCATTACTGTCGGATAACCAGTCATGGTGAGCTGACAGCCTGTCCGTACATTCCCGAGGTGCTGGGCAGCGTGCGCGACGGCGGGCTTGCTGCCCTGTGGCAGCAATCGCCACCGCTGCTGCAACTGCGGCAGGGATCAGTCTCTGGCAAGTGCAGCACCTGTGAGTACCGGCGGCTCTGCGGCGGTTGCCGCGCCGGGGCACTGGCCCAGGGTAACGGCCTCATGGGGGAGGATCCGGCTTGCGCTTATCAGCCCTCCGGAAAGAGCCCGATTGCGCCGTTACCTGAGAATGACGGGACGCAAGTGTGCTGGACCGCGGCGGCCGAACAGCGTCTTGCCCGGATTCCGGCTCCGCTGCGGAAAATGATCCGGCGGCGGGTTGAGGTATACGTGCTGGAGCAGGGACACGTCGAGGTCACTCCTGATCATCTCAGAACCCTGGCCGCCCGGCGTTTCGGCCCGGCCGGGCCGCCGCGGGGGATCCAGTAACGACTATGAGCACGATGCACGACGCGCTCGTCATCGGCGGCGGTATTTCCGGGCTGGCTGCTGCCTGGCATTTGCAGCGTCGGGGCCTTGAGGTGGCGCTGTGGGAAAGTGCACCGCAGGCCGGAGGCAAAATCCGCTCGGTTCGCCAGCAGGGCTGGTTGACTGAGGCTGGCGCGACCTGGCTGATGGACCCTGTGGGTGACCCGACCGAGATCATCGAGTCCGTGGGACTTGGCCCGCTACTGTTGCGAAAGCAGCCGGATGCCGCGCGTTACCTGCTGCGTGATGGGGTCCTGCAGCGGGTACCGGCCTCTGCAGCCGGGGTATTGCATTCAGGGCTGTTCAGCATTCGTGGCCGGCTGCGCCTGGCGCTGGAACCGTTGATCCCGCAGCGTCACCGGTCCGGGGAAACGGTGGCCGAGTTCGTGCGCCGGCGGCTCGGTCCGGAGGTCCTGCGCTACGGCATCGAGCCTTATGTGGCCGCCTCCCTGGGGTCTGACCCCGAGCGGGCGGAGGCGTACACAACCCTGCCACGCCTGACAGCGCTGGAGAGCCGCTACGGCAGTATCAGTGCCGGGGTGCTTTGCCAGCGCCTGGCACGACGGGGCCGAAGCCCGGTTGGGCCGGCGGTGAGTTTTCAGGGCGGCATGCAGACGCTGGTCGATTCTCTGGCTGCATCGGTCAGGCCCGAGTACAGCCGCTGTGCTGCCGTAATCAGGCGAAATGGCGCTGGCTGGCAGGTGGAGGCAGCCGATGGCGCCGTGCTGCGGGCGCGGCAGTTGGTGCTGACGACGCCAGCGCCGGCGGCGGCCCGCCTGCTGCAGGACCCGGACCCGGAACTCGCCGGCCTGCTGGCAGGTATCCAATACGCGCCGGTGATGGTGGTGCATCTGGGATTCCAGCGCCAGCATGTTGAGCACCTGCTGGATGGAACCGGATTTCTGGTTCCCGGCTGTGAGCGGCGGCGGATTAACGGTTGTCTCTGGCCGGCCAGCGTACTGGCAGGAAGGGCACCATCCGGCCACGTACTGCTGAGTTGTTATCTCGGTGGCGCGCGAGAGCCGAAGGCACTGGCCGATAAAGACAGCGCCGTCATTGACAAAGTGAGGCATGATCTGACTTCGCTGCTGGGACTGCGGGCCGCTCCGGTCATGACGCGGATTGATCGGCATCCCCAGGCCTTGCCGCTCTATTTTGGAGCGTACTCCCAACGGCTTGCGGCGATCAGCCGGCGGTTGTGCGCGATTCCGGGTGTGCACCTGTGCGGAGCATACAGCGGTGGCGTGTCGGTGCGTGATCGTCTGATCCAGGCGGCGGCCGTGGCGGAGCGGGTTGCTGCCGCAGAGCGTTGCTTCCCCTCAAGCTACCAGCGGTATCGGGATGCCGGCGCCGCCCTTCGGATCACACCATGCACACCCGGTTGAGTCGCGTGAGGAATCCGGTGGCGCAGGTATCATCGCCATCAATCCGGGGCAGTTGCCGGCTTTCGCCCCGGGGGGCGCCGTGAGGCCGTTTTTTTCCGCAAGTTCACCGCGCCGACAGGCCCTGATCGAGGCCTGCGGGTTGGCATTTCTGCTGACCCTGACGGTGGGGTTGATCGGCACCGGCCACTTTCTGCTGGATCTCAAGGCCTTTCGCCAGGCACAGCAGCAGCAGGAAACTTCGGTCATCACTCGGGCCGGCGCGGTGCTTCAGGAGAAACTGGCGGCCGCAGTATCCGATACCCGATTACTGGCCCAGATGGTGCAACAGGTTGGCGTTCCCGCCTCTCTCGGGGATGCCCGCACCGGGATTCTGGCGGAGTATTTCAGGGCGCTTGGCCGCGAGCGGCCAATGTATGACCAGGTCCGGTTGCTCAGTTCCCCCGGTCATGAACTGGTGCGAATCAACCAGGGGCCGCAGGGGCCTGAAATCGTCAGCCGTCAGAATCTCCAGGACAAATCCAAGCGCTATTACTTTCTCCAGGCGCGCGGCCTGCCCGAGGGCGAGATCTACATATCACCGGTTGATCTCAACATCGAGTGGGGCGAGTCTGAAGCCGTGCCGCGGCCGATGTTCCGGGTGGCGACTCCGGTGTTTGACGATGGCGGCCATCGGCGCGGTGTCGTGCTGATCAATTATCGCGGTGAAGCGCTGGCCGCAGCATTCAAGGATGCTATGGGCGACGCGGCCAACCGCCTGATGGTGCTGGACCAGCGTGGCTACTGGATCAGTAATCCGCGCCAGGAACTCGAGTGGGGTTTCGCCTTTGATCCTGATGCGCGATTCCAGAACCACTACCCCGCGGTCTGGCAGCAGATGGAGCAGCGGGCGACCGGCACCCTGGTCAATCGCCGCGGCATCTTCACCTTTTTCCGTCTCAACGCCGACACAGCGGCCAGCGTTTCCGGGTTTGCGCCGCCTTCCTGGTTTATCGTGTCACTTTTCCCCGGGGTATTGCTGCGTCAAAGCCTGGGTTTGGGCAGTTATATACGCGCCTACGGACTGCTGGCGATCGTGGTTCTGCTGCTAGCGGCAGGCTACGGTGTCGTGCGTTCGCGGCAGTTGCATCTGGCCGCCCGGCTCGGGCAGTTTGAACCGCTGGCCGGGGCGCTCAAGAACAGCGCCAACCCGGTGATCGCCACCGATACGGCTGATCGCCTGGTCTTTGTCAACGACGCCACGCTGGCGTATTCCGGCTATTCGCGGTCGGACCTGCTGGGTCAGTCCCGGATCGACATGCTGGTGGCACCCGCCGTGGGAGAACAATACCGCACCCGCCTGCGCGAGCTGGTCGCGGGCAAACGCGAGCCGGGCCAGTTGCAGGCCGGCCTGTACGACCGCAATGGCAGCAACTATCGCCTGGCCTGGGCCGAGTCGCTGCAGCACGATGCCAGTGGCACGCTGTCAGGTGTGGTCTATATCGGCACCGTGCCACGACAGGAATTGCCCCAGGATGATCGGCTCCGCAGTCTCGCCACCGCGATTGAGCAGAGCCCGGTATCGGTGATGATCACGGATACGGACGGGCACATCGAATACGTCAATTCGCGCTTCAATCAGTTGACGGGGTACGCAAGCGAGGAAGTACTCGGCAACAAACCCAGCATTCTGAAGTCAGGCAAAACCCCGCTGGAGGATTTCCGGCAACTCTGGGCCAACCTCAAAGCGGGGCGTGAGTGGCAGGGTATTTTTCACAACCGGAAAAAGAACGGCGAGGTATACCTGGAAACAGCCCGGATTTCGCCGTTGCGCGACGAGGCCGGTGAAGTGACCCATTTTCTGGCCGTGAAAGAGGACATCACCGAGCGGACCCGTCTCGAAAGGAACTTTCAACTCGCGGTCGAGGCGGCGCCCAGCGCGATGGTGCTGTCCAACAGCAAAGGCCTTATTGTCCTGGTCAATTCCCGGGCCGAGCAGATGTTCGGCTACAGCCGCGAGGAAATGCTTGGCCAGTCCATCGAAATGCTGGTCCCGGACGAGACCCGTCAGCAGCATGCGGGATTGCGGCTGGCCTATCAGCGTGGCCCCAAAGCCCGGCCGATGGGCAGCGGCGAAAAGCTTCTCGGAGAGCACCGTGACGGACATCAGTTTCCGGTGGATATCGGCCTTAACCCGATCGAAACGGAGGAGGGGGTCATGGTGCTCAGTTCCATCATCGACCTCACCGAGAAGGAAGCGCTGAAACACAAACTGGAAGAGCGCAACCGGCAGGTCGTCGAAGCCCATGCGCTCGCGACGGTCGGACGGATGGCGGCCATGGTGGCCCATGATCTGCGCAACCCGCTGTCGTCGGTCAAGATGGGACTGCAGATCCTGAGTCGTTCCCGGGGGAAGGAGGCCAATAGTGAGGATAAGGAGTTGCACGACATCGCATTGGAGCAGGTCTACTACATGGAAAACATCCTGAATGAACTGCTCGCCTACTCACAGCCAGTGGTGCTGAAAAGGGAATGGTTTGACATCAGCAAGGCCATCGAACGGACCATCCTCCTGTGTCAGGGACAATTCCAGCACCACCAGGCACAGTTGACTTTCTGGAGTGAGCCTTCACTGCCAACTGTTTACGGGGATCCGCACCGGTTGCAGCAGGCGCTTTCCAATCTCATCGCCAATGCGGTTGAAGCCTGTGCCGAGGCAGGCATTCCAAAACCCCTGGTGAGCGTACGGGCCCATCTCGATTTGAGCAGGGAGGCCCCTCTGGTTTGCATTGAGGTCATTGATAACGGCCCGGGACTGGACGCCGAAACCTGCCGGCATGTTTTTGACCCCTTTTTTACCAGCCGGGCCAAGGGAACCGGACTCGGCCTGACAATCGTTCGTCAGATCATCGCGGCACACGGCGGCATTATCACGCTGGAGAACGAGCCCGGTGGCGGGGCCCGGGCATCGATTACGTTTCCGACCCGACCGCAGGACTCGCCTGCCGAAGCGTTTGGTAAAGCCGTAAGCCCCGCGGCAGAATCAGGTGCCGGGGCTGAACACCAGTTGAGTCACGAGTCCGATGACTAAGATTCTGATTATCGATGACGACCTGGCCAGTTGCCGGACGCTGCAACTGCATTTCCGGGCGGCGGGCCACGAGGTCAGGATCGCGCATGATGCGGATGCCGGTCTTGCGGCAGCCGATACCTTTCACCCTGACCTGATCATCCTCGACATCCGCATGCCCGGCCGCAGCGGCCTGGATGCGCTACCGGATTTCAAGACCCGCTCTGCGCAGACTCCGGTGATCGTCATTACCGCGTTTGACGACATGGAGAACACCATCACCGCAATGCAGCAGGGGGCCGATGACTATATTGCCAAGCCGATCGATATCTCAGAGATCGACCAGGCTGTGGAGCGGGCAGTCACGCGCCGGCAGGGCGAAGCTGCGGGGCTGCAGGTGGCACCGGAACACCAGGTCAGCAGTCGCAACTACACGATGGTTGGCAACAGCCGGCCGATGAAAGAAGTATTCAAGACCATCGGGTTAGTCGCGCGCAAACCGGTAACCGTGCATATATCCGGGCCGAGCGGTACCGGCAAGGAACTGGTGGCCCGCAACCTGCACCGGGTGGGGCCCACTCCGGATGGCCCGTTTGTTGCGGTCAACTGTGCCGCGCTCGTTGAGACCCTGCTCGAGTCTGATATGTTCGGCCATGAGAAAGGGGCATTCACCGGTGCCGTGAGCGCCCAGCCGGGAAAGTTCGCGCTGGCCCAGGATGGCACGATTTTCCTCGATGAAGTCGGTGAACTTTCCCCGAATATCCAGGCCAAACTGCTGCGGGTGCTGCAGGAGAAAGAGTACCTTCCGGTCGGTGGAAAGGAAGCCCGCGGAACCAATGCCAGGATCATTTCAGCGTCCAACGCAGACCTTGGCCAGCTGGTTGCCGACAACCGCTTCCGCGAAGACCTGTATTACCGGCTCCAGGTGGTCAATATTCCGGTACCGGCCCTGAAGGAACGGCTGGAAGACCTGCCGGTGCTGGTTCCCTATCTGCTGAGCCGGATTAACCGGGAGTTCCATAAGAATGTGTCGACCATCTCGGCAGATGTGATGGAAGCTTTTTGCGGCTATGCCTGGCCTGGAAATATCCGGGAACTTGAAAACCTGCTGATGAAGTCGGTCGCCATGTGCCCGGGCGACACGATCACCTCGGATCTGTTGCCGCCACAACTGGCTATTCAGGCGTCATCGGTTATCCCGGTCACAGATGTACGAATGAGCCTGCAGGAGGTTGAGCGGGCACACATACTCCGGGTACTGCAGCATACCGGCTGGCATCGCGGGCGCAGCTGCGAGATTCTGGGTACTTCCCGCCCGCGTCTGCGACGCCTGATCAATCAGTACGGTCTGGAAGAGCCGGGGGCCGCCGCGGCAGCCGAACCGGGTGAGGACTGAATCCGGGGTTGACCCCCCATTCACGATAGTAACCCGCTTTCTGTGCGAAAAATGTTCGGGGATCCGGCCTGCCAGTGAACGTCGTGCAGCCCTGACCCGCTTCAACTTGAATGATTCGTTCATATCTTTGGGCGTGACCGGCAGTTTCGGAAACTGACCGGCACGCTATTCCCTGAAGTTCTTCGCTGGTTCCGCGGTTTTGCGGAGTCTGGCACGGTTATTGCTTGTTCCTGATTAAAGGGTGAGTGAATCCCATCGAGGTGGCCGGCACATTTGCAAACCGGGCCGCCTGGAAAGTTCAGTCAGACAGGAGAACAGAGAATGACAGTGTTTCGGCGTTCGGGTCAGTTGATGGCGGTTCTGGGTCTGTTATTCGCGATTTCGCCGGCAGGACTCGCAGCGAAACAGAAATATCAGGAGGTTGAGGTGACCGACGGCGGCAGTATCTCGGGCCGCATCACGTTTAGTGGAGAACTGCCGGTAGACGCCATCGACCGTATCACCATAAACAAGAACCCGGATGTCTGCGACGAAGACGGGACCGGCTACCGCGAGGTTGTCTGGGTAGACGTCAAAGACGGGGCGTTACGCGGCACGTTTGTCTTTATTGACAAGATCTCCTCGGGAAAGAAGTGGCAAGCGCCGCAAGGGGGCAACTACCTGGTTCTGCAGGAAGGTTGTCGCTTTCTCCCGTGGGCCCAGGTGGTCCGGCCCGGTGAAATCACCATCCGTCACGCTGACCCCGATTCGGTTCTGCACAACATCAATACCCGGGAGATGATCGGTATCGAGAAGGGCCGGGTGGTAAAGCGGACCATGTTCAATTTCGGCCAGCCGGACCCGGGTGACATCGTCAAGAAACTGAAGCCGCGCCGATCGCCTTTCATCAGCCTGAACTGTGAGGCGCACAATTTCATGTTCGGCTTCATGATGGCTCCCGGCCATCCTTACGCGGTGGTTGTCGGTGACGACGGCAGTTATCTGATTGATAACGTCCCGCCGGGGGATTACACCGTCAAGGCCTGGCATCCGCGCTTCGGTATCCAGAAGAGCAAACTCAATGTGCCGGCTGGCAACACAGCAACCGCAGACTTCAATTTTTCCCATTCCGAATAGAGCAGGAGGGTGGACATGACGCTACTGGAAAAGCCCGCTTTGAATTCTTGCTGCACGGTCGCTGCCGTGCTGCTGACACTGGCGCTCTCGGCCCCGGGCTCGATCGCCCAGGCGCGGGACCGCCAGGAGATCGGTCCACTGCCGGAAAAGGCACCTCCCAGTGCGGCGCTGGTGGAAATGGGCCGCAGACTGTTCTTTGATGTGCGTGTCTCCGGCGATGGTGCGATCAGTTGCGCCACCTGCCACGACCCGGGTCAGGGCTTTACCCGTCAGCTCGACAAGGAACGCCAGCCCATGGCCCTGTCGGATGCGTATCCCGGCACCCGCCACTTCCGCAATGCACCGACGCTGATCAACGTCGCCCACAAGGCGGATTTTTCCGATGCTGGTTGGGGTTGGGACGGACACATGGGGGCAAACCTCAACGACGTCATCCGTGACCAGATCACCGAAACCATGATGATGAACATGGATATGCGGTTGATGCACGAGCGTATGAAACAGGACCCGGTATATGTACAGATGTGCCAGGAGAATTTCAACGGCGAGTGCAGTTCCGGAAAGGGCCGCAAGGCGTTGGATGCGTTCATGCAGACACTGGTATCCAAAGACGTGCCGTTTGACCAAGGGACCCTCTCTGGCGAAGCCGAGTTGGGCCGGATCCTGTTTGAAGGCAAGGCCGGCTGCATCGGCTGCCACAGCGGGCCGTACTTTTCTGATGGCGAGCCGCACAACACCGGGGTGCCCGAGAATCTGGATGTTTTCCAGGACCCCCTGCGGCACGTCACCTACCGCGCAGTGCTCACCAACCACGGGGTACCCAAGGCTGACATCTGGCGCCGTGATGTGGGGTATTTCCTGGTGAGCAAGGATTATCGCGATGTCGGAAGTTTCATCACGCCAACCTTGCGCGAGACCGCCCATACGGCGCCTTACATGCACAACGGCATGTTCCAGACGCTGGAAGAGGTGGTGGCGTTCTACGTGGCGGGCGGCGGACATGACGATCCGCTGGCGACCGAGCTGCAGCCGCTGGACCTGGACCGCTCAGAGCAGGCCCAGCTGGTGGCTTTCGTGCGCGCGCTCAGCAGTCCGGAGGCCCCGACTGTTGAAAAAGTGGAGATACCGCTGGAATACGAACCGATCGATAACTGGCTGGAAGTCAGGAACTAGCCCGGTGGAGGGAACCATGAAACTACCCAAGCAGATTCTGCCATCGCTGGCCCTTTCTTTCGCCGCGGCTCTGTTACTGGCCAGTGCCAACGTTGCGGCCGAGAGAGACCCGGCACTGTCAAAGATAGACCCCGATGTTGATCCGCCGCTGGCGCCTCTGCCGTTACCACCGGCGCCGCCGGATAACCCTATTACCCAGGCCAAAGCCGATCTTGGCATGATGCTGTTCTTTGATCCCAAAATGACCGGCGACGCCAGCCTCAGTTGCGGTGACTGTCATGATCCGAAACAGGGTTGGGGCTTTAACGATCCGATCTCGCGAGGCTACCCGGGTACGGTGCACTGGCGTAACTCACAGACTGTGGTCAATACCGCCTACCTGAGCAAACTGTTCTGGCAGGGCAATGCCAAGAGCCTGGAAGCGCAGGCGCCCATCGCCAATAAGGGCGCAGTAGCGGGCAACGGTGAAGATGACGTGATGGAGGCACGGTTGCGACAGACGCCGTACTACATCGAGAAGTTCGGCGAGATTTTCGGCACCATGCAGCCCAACCTGGGCGATGCGTGGATGGCGATTGCTACTTTCGAACGCACCTTGAGTCAGCAGGATACGCCCTTAGACCGTTACCTGGCGGGTGACACAGAGGCATTGTCCGCGCAGGCCGTGATGGGCAAACAATTGTTTGAGGGCAAAGCCAATTGCATTGAATGCCATAACGGCCCCGTGTTGACCGACGAGAAGTATTACAACCTGGGCGTGCCGCGGCCGTTCGAGTGGGAGGAAATGGGACTCAATACGATCACCTTCCGCTGGGAGGCCTATGCCAAGGGTGTACACGAGAAATATTACCGTGAGTGGAAAGATGATGCCGGCCTGTATTACTCGACCAAGCGGTCGGTGGATGCCGGCAAGCACCGTACTGCACCTTTGCGCTACCTGGTCTATACCGCTCCGTATATGCACGCAGGGCAGTTCTACACGCTGGAGGAAGTCATCGACTTCTATAACGAAGGCGGGGGTGAAAACGAGTTCACCGATGGCAGCCATGGCCTGGAGAACAAGACGCCGATCCTCAAGCCGCTGAACCTGACCGACGAGGAAAAAGAGGCGTTGGTCGCTTTTCTTGAGGAGATCAGCGGTGAGGAGATTCGTTTCAAACTGCCTGAGGTGCCGCCTTATGGAGTGGCGCCGGATGTATCCGGACTGACTCAGGCTCAGGCGAAGCGCATTGGGCTGGAAACCTATCTGGCTGCGGCCGGACAACAGTAAACAGGGGAAACGCCATGTCAAAGCAGACAGATAACAAAGGCAAGCCCGGCGCTTGCATGACCCGCCGGACCTTCCTGTTTGGGACGGGTGCAGCCGTGGCTGGCACGGTGCTGCTGCCGGGACTGCCCGGCCTGGAGGGCAAAGCGCTTGCTGCCGAGATTGCACGCTACCCGCGCAAGCTGATCGGCCAACTGAGCGCACTGAAATTGAATGCACCCCTGAAATTCAATTATCCCGACGAGGCCCAGAACTCCAACAGCCTGCTGTTTCGGTTGGATGCACCGGCAGGCGGTGGTATCGGGCCCGACCAGAACGTGGTCGCGTTCAACGCCCTGTGTACCCACATGGGCGGCTTACTGGATGGAGCCGGAGCATTCAGCGCGGCTGATCAGGCCTTGGGGCCGTGCCCACTGCATCAGACCAGTTTCGACCTGACCCGCCACGGTATTGTCATTGGCGGTCATGCCACCGAGAGCCTGCCCCAGGTGCTGCTGGAGCTCGAAGGTGACGACATCTATGCCGTCGGGATGCTCGGTCTGATCTACGGCCGATTCGACAACCTGAAAACAGGGTGACCGGACATGTCAAAGAAAGCGCAAAACTCACAACCGTTTTTTCAACCAGAGGATCAGGTACCACTGCCGCCGAAGGGTGCCGACGTCATCACGACCTGCTGTGACTACTGCGTGATGGCCTGCGGCTTCAAGGTCTACCGCTGGCCGGTCGACGTGCCAAACGGTGGGCCGAAAAAAAGCCAGAATGCGCTGGGCCTGAATTACCCGCTGCGGCCCGGGCAGGGCGGCTGGGTAGGACCCAACCAGTACACCCAGGGCAAATGGCAAGGCAAGATGCATCACATGGCCGTGGTCGCCGATCACAAGTCCCGTGTGGTCAACGTGGGGGGTGGGCACAGTATCCGCGGTGGTTGCATAGCGCAGAAAATCTATAACCCACAGAAGCCGACCCAGGACCGCCTGCAGCACCCGATGTTGCGGATCAACGACCTGTTGATGCCGGTGACCTGGGACTTTGCGCTGGATGTCGCCGCGGCGGTTTCGAAGCATGTTATCCAGACCCACGGCGAGTCTGCGTGGGCCATGAAGTACTTCAGTTACCAGTATTTCGAAAATACCTACGCGCTGACCAAGCTGGCACTGAAGGCAATCAACAGTCCGGCAGTGGCGCACCACGACCACCCCTCCCTGGTCAACTCGGTTCCCGGGTGGGTCGATATCGGTTACGACATCTTCGGCGCTTCACACGAGGATTTCACCCTGGCCGACTGTGTGTTGATTTCGGGCACTGACCCTTTCGAGACCAAGACCACATTGTGGAATCACTGGATTCTCAAAGGTATCAACGGTAACCAGACCAAGGTCATCATGGTGAACCCGCGGCGAACCGCTGGCGTAGCCTATGCCGAGAAACACGGCGGCCTGCACCTGGACGTCCTGCCGGGGTCGGATACCGTGGTGCACATGGCTATAGAGCGGGTGATCGTCGAGAACGGCTGGGAGGATGCCGAATTTATCCGCGACCACGTCGCCAACTATTGGGAGACGGACTCCGGTTTTGGCCAGGGTACCCGGAACACCCCCTGGCAGTGGCGGACTACCTGGGGCAAGTTCCAGGTGAAAGGCTTCGAGGACTGGAAAGAATGGCTGCTTGCGCAGGAAGAATCGAAGGTCGAGGTGGCGGCGAAGATTGCCGGGATCGACCCGCAGAAGATTTACCTGGCGGCCGAGATGATGGCCAAGCCGAAAGCCGACGGCACGCGGGTCAAGACTTCGATCTGTATCGAGAAAGGCTCTTACTGGTCGAACAACTACCTCAACACCGCGTCGATCGGCACCCTGGGCGCCATCCTCGGCTGCGGCGGGCGTCCGGGCCAGGTCATGACCCGGCTGGG
>DCXP01000044.1:0-56405 GCA_002327725.1 Proteobacteria bacterium UBA2133 | reverse complement strand
GGGCCAGGTCATGACCCGGCTGGGGGGGCACCAGCGCGGCGGAGTCAGCGGCGGCAAGTATCCAACCTGGAAGTCACCCTACAAGGTGCCGGGACGCCGGCGCCACCGGCTGGACCTGGACCGCTGGCTCGAAGACGGCCACGTACGCTTTGCCTATGTGGTGGGTACGACCTGGATCCAGGCCATGCCCGGGTCTTCGGCACTGCAGGATACGTTCAACCGGCAGGTCAAGCGCAACCGGCATCAGGTGCGCAGTTTCGACAAGCAGACCATTATCGACACCCTGAAACGGCGGGTGGATTCGGGCGGCATGGTGGTGGCCAATCAGGATATTTACCTGCGTGACCCGATCGGCAACCAGTACGCAGACCTGGTGCTGCCGGCGGCTACCTGGGGCGAAGAGGATTTCACCCGGGCCAACTCCGAACGCCGGGTACGCCTGTACGGCAAGTTCTGTGATGCCCCGGGAGAAGCGCTGCCGGACTGGAAAATCGCAGCCAAGTTTGCCAAGAAAATGGGCTTCATGGGCTTTGACTGGAAGGATTCCAACGAGGTATTCGAGGAAACCTGCCGCTTCAGTCGCGGCTCGCGCAAGGACTACAACGCGATTCGCGTGGTGGCCCGGCGCAAAGGCATGCGCGCCCATGATTTTCTGCGTGGCTTTGGTACTCGCGGCCTGCAGGCACCGCTGCTGCTGCACGGTGACCGGATTGTCGAGACCAAACGGCTGCATGACTACAACCGCAAGGATATTCCCGACAGCGGGCCAGAGGCTGCCACGGTGTACAACAAGCGTCTGCTGGCATTTAAGACCCAGACTGGCAAACTGAATCTGGTCAAGTCACCGTGGAAACTGTGGGCCGACTTTTATGATTTCATGCAGCCCAAGGGAGATGAACTGTGGGTTACCAATGGGCGTATCAACGAACTGTGGGAGTCCGGTTTCGACGACTACGAGCGGCGGCCCTACACCCAGCAGCGCTGGCCAATGAATTTCATCGAGATTCACCCCGTCGATGCACAGCTGCGCGGTATCGAATCCGGCGACCTGGTCTCGGTTGAGTCGCGCCGGGTGCCGGTGCAAACGGACTTTAACCTGGGTGTCAAAAGTGACGACATGTGGTTTTCCGGGCTGATGAAAGACGGCCATATTGAACTGGTGACCGGGGCATACTCGGCGATCGCCATGGTGACATCGGCGATCAAGCAGGGCGTGGCGTTCAGCGAATTCCTCAAGCCCTCAATGCCGGCCAACGTGATTACGCCGCGGGTGCCGGACCCGATCACCCAGAACTACCGTTTCAAGATCGCCTCGGCGCGGGTCACGCGGCTGGGTGAGTCGGTATTCAAGCATTCGTTTTCGCAGATGAGTTTCAAGCGGCGGGATATCGTCTAGCTTCGAGCGCGGCGGTTTCCAGGCTGGCGCGAGCCGCACCGGCCCGACGCCGGGATCGTTGCGCTGGTCCGGGCCGGGGATTGCGCCGCTGGTCCTTCGAGGTTAACAGCGCATTAGGCCGAAGACACCAGCACAAGCGGAGGGTGCGGGATGCAACAAGCAGGAAGGCAGCCGGTGGATCAGGATCCTCGCCGCGATGCGGTGATCCGGACCCTGCGTGGCGTCCTGGACCGGGATAATTCGCTCTCGCGGTGCTGTGCCGTACGGGCGCTAGGCCGGTTGCGGGTGGACGATCCGGATACACTCCGGCGCCTGAGCGCTTTGCTGCACGATGCGGATCCCGATGTCCGGCTGGATGTGGTCGTGATTCTGGGTCGTCTGGGCCAGCTCGAGGCGGTGGCTCCGCTGATCGAGAGTTTGCTGAGTGATCCCGAAGGTGAAGTGCGTATTGAGGCGGTGCGGGCGCTCGCAAAGCTGGGCGCCACCCAGGCGGTCGAGCCGCTGATCCGCTGTCTGCGTGAGGACGGCCTGCCGGAGCTCGACCTGTCGGTCGATGATATGGAATTCGGCGATTCCCTTGAAGTCCAGAGTCAGGCGCTGAACGCACTCGGCCGGATCGGCGATCGTCGGGCGACGATGCCGGTGGTTGATATTCTGTCGGATCCCGACTACGAAGACCTGCAGGAAAATGGGTTCGAGGTGTTGTCGCAACTGGACGATGCCCGGGCCCGGACATTTCTGCTTGAGCAGTTGGCTCGCGGTGTCAAGCCGCTGGCGCGGCGGCGCGCTGCCCAGGCGCTGGCTGCCCCCGCGCGGCGCGAAAGTTGCTCGGGCGAGGCGGGAGAGTTAACCCATGCTTTGATCAGTGCACTGCGCGATGCGGATCCGGCAGTGCGGATGAGTGCCGGATGGGCGTTGGCGGGGGTCGACCACCCGACCATCACAGCGCCGTTAACCGCGTTGCTGAACGATGTGGACGAGCAGGTCAGGGTCGAGGCGGCGACGATTCTGCTGCGTGCGCGCTCACCCGGTGTGGTCGAGCAGTTGCTGGACATGCTTGATGACGCCCCGATGGGAGTCCGGGTGCCGATAGCAGAGATTCTCGGCATGAGCGGCGATAGCCGCGCCGTGCCGGCGCTGCAACAGATGCTGGCGAACGACGAAGAGCGCCTGCGCTATCAGGCAGTCACGGCACTGGGGCTGCTGGCATTGCCGGGTCCGGAACAGGAACTCGCGGCGATCCTGAAGGATCCAGCGTGTCATGCGAATCTCCGGGCCCGCGCCGCGGCAGCACTGGGAAAGATCGCCGGGGCTGTCGAGCCGGGGACCGAGGGGTCTGATCCTGACCCCCGGCAGATACTCAAGGCGCTCGAGGTCGCGGTGCCTGACCACAACAGCGCTGTGGCAATGGCAGCCCTGACCGCACTGACCGAGAACATGGCTCCGCAAGCGGCGGTGGCGTTTCTCGTCGAACTGCTTGGCGGCGGTTCCGACGTGGCGGCTGCAACCCCGGGCGAAGCGGCCGAGGAAGCGGAAACGGCGAGTGACAGCGCCCCGCCGGCATCCGCCGCCCCGGCTGACCGACCCATACCTGAATCGCTGCGCGAACTGGTGGGCGCCCACAGCGCCCAGAGCTCGACTCTTGCGTCCATTCTGACGGCACCGCCAAAAGGCCGGTCACCGGAAGGTCCGGGCACACCAGCGGCGGTATTGGCCCCGGCGCATTCGGTGCAGATATTGGCGGCTGCGCTACTGGGGCAAAGGGCAAAGACCGGCTCGGTCGCGGTCCCGGCCCTGATCCGGGCACTTGAATGCGGAGATGCGCGGCTGTCGCGGGAGAGTTTGGCGGCGCTCGGCCGAATCGGAGATCTTCAGGCCGTCGAACCCGTGCTGCAGTGCCTGGACACTGGGGATGAGGATATCCGGCTCGCTGCCATCGATGCGCTGGCCGGCATCGGTAAGCGGTGGGGCACCCCCATGCTTAACGCGGCGTTATCCGCGCTGCTGGATGACGCGCAGGCAACGGTGCGGGAACGGGCGGTGCGGGCACTCGCGGAGACAGGCGGTGAGTTGGCAGCGCAACATCTGCCACGGATGCTGGCCGACGAGGACCGCAGCGTGTGCCGTTGGGCCATGACCGGGTTGACGCCGGCAATGGCATGTCCCGAACTGTCGGGCCAGTTGCTGGGAAACCTGTTTCGTTTCTCGGCCGATCTGCGCCATGATGCAGCGGCGACGTTGCGCCGGCTGAACGATTCGGACAGCACAACAGAGCTGCTGGACATACTGCAGGACACCGAGCGGGAAGCGGTCCACTGGATCTGCATTGACGCTCTCGGTGAGATTCACCGGGCCCCGACCGGAGTCGCGGCCGGGTGATACCCGGCCCCACCGTCAGCGCTTGGTGACTGCCGCCGATGGCGCAGCATCAGCCAGATACCCCGGTGCATCAGGCACGGATTATCGCCTGGCGACGGTAGCCCATGCCTGCCCTGACCTCGGACCGGGCTATTGAATATTCCGTTTCATAGCCCGAGCCACTGCCGAATTAAAGGGAACACAATGTTCCGGCCTTATCAGTCTGCCCGTGGTGGTTGGAACTGATCAGGGCACAGTGGCAGCAGAAATACCGCATTCGCCAGTCTGGCACGGATATTGCTTATCCATTAGTGGATTCAGGTGTACCCCGGAATGGCGCGGCGCGCCGGCACGAATGACACCGGAGTTCCCGGCCCGTACCGGAGGAGATAGGCCATGCAAAGAGGCAGGTGAGAAGAAAATGAACAAAACGGCCAGTTTGCACTTGTGCTGCCATCGGGGTTCCGAAAAACCCGGGATTTTCAGCCGGCTCGGGACTGGGCTGATGGCTTTTGTGGTTGTTTCCGCTTGTTGGGCACTAAGCGTACAGGCCGGTGACGGCGGGATTTCCCAAAAGGATATGGAGGCCCTGGCGGGGGCCCGCGATATTTACCATGCCAGCTGTGCCATGTGCCACGGTTACGACGGGGTCCCCATTGTGTCCGGCGTACCGAATTTCGCCAAGGGTGAGCGACTGGATAAACCGGACAAAGAACTGCTCAGCACCATTGCACAGGGCCGAGAGGCCATGCCGCCATGGGCCAAGGTATTGAGCCAGGGCGAGCAGACCGCGGTACTTGCCTATATCCGCGTCCTCGACGGCGACGGATTGTTCCAGGAGTACTGCGAGAGTTGCCATGACCTGACGATGCCGGCGCTTGATGAGGCGATTCCGAAAAGCCGCGAGAAACTGAACAACTATGCCGGCCCGTGGGAGTTGTGCAGCGGTTCCGAGCTGGAGCAGATAATGCAGCGGGATGATCTGATCACGCTGATTCACTTTTTGCGTGAAATTCCCGAGCCCGCAATGAAGGGCGAGGCGCAGGGAATCCAGGAATGAAGCCGTTCCGTACCCGCCAGCGCCGGCACCCGTTCAGTTGGGCGGTGCTCATCGTGCTGGCACTGATTTCGCCGGAGGTACTGGCCCTGGAGGCCAATGAGTACCGCCAGTTTATGGGGATCGACTCGCGCCGGCTGGTCTGGTTCCTGGCGCAGATGCATCTGTTCTTCGGCGCTTTCGTCCTCGGGGTGCCGCTGTTTGCCGTCATCGTTGAGATCGTTGGCTGGCGCGGTGCAGACGCGAAACTCGACAAGCTCGCCTATGAATTCACCAGTCTGCTGAGTGTGGCCTACGCCACCACCGCCGCGCTTGGGGGCCTGCTCGCTTTTGCGTTGTTCACCCTATACCCGACGTTCATGGGATACATGGCCGGCCTGTTCAAGGATGTCATGTTCATGTATGCCCTGTTGTTCTTTGCCGAGACATTTTTCCTGTACCTGTATTACTACGGCTGGAACCGGATGCAGGGAGGCGGTCCCTTCCCGCTGAAGCTGCAGTGGTTTTTCAAGGGGCTGGGAATTCTGATTATTGCTGCGGCAGTGATCTTCCTGTTCGGCGGCTTTGGTCTGCAGATGCGGGGCGATACCCGTTCGTTCATTGCCCTGCTGTATATCCTGCCGCTGGGCGTGGGGCTGGTGATCCTGAAGGATCTGAAAAGCTCGCACATCCTGATCGGTATTCTGCTGAATATTGCCGGCACTGCCATCATGCAGCTTGCCAACAGCTGGGCCGGATTCATGATGAGCCCGGCGGGTGTCGATGAGGAAGGTGAACTCATCGGCACAGTCTGGCAGGTGTTTGAGAACATCCTCGCCACCCCGGTTGCGGTTCATCGGATGCTGGGCAACCTGGCGTTCGGCGGTCTGGTGGCAGGGGCTTATGCAGCGGTCAAATTTATTGGCGCGAAAACCCCCGCGGAGCGGGCCCATTACGACTGGATGGGATACATCGCCAATTTTGTCGCGATCTGCGGGCTAATTCCGCTGCCGTTTGCGGGCTACTACCTGGGCCGGGAGGTCTACTCGACCAGCGCGGTGATGGGCAACAACATGATGGGCGGGGATTTCTCCTGGACTTTCATTATCCAGGCGATGCTGGTGGGCTCGCTGTTTCTCATCAGCAACTACTACCTGTGGAGCGGGATGACCCGGATTCCCGGCTCAGACCGCTATTACAAATACATCAAGTTCATCCTCGGCGCACTGATCATCTCGTTCGCGATCTGGCTCACCCCGCATAACCTGCCGCTGACCAGCCAGGAAGTGGGTGAGATGGGCGGCAGTCAATACCACCCGACCCTCAAATTTATGGGACTGATGCCGGCAAAGAACGCGGTCGTGAATCTGATCATTCTGTCCACCTTCTTCAGTTTTCTCCTATACCGCAGGGGCAACAAGAGCGAGGTGGTGCCGATCAGCCAGCAGGGGCGCCTGCCGCAGATCGTTATTTCGCTGGCCGGCCTCGCAGCGATTGCCATCGTCGGCCAGTACGCACTGTCCATGCTGAACCTGGATCCGGCGGAACTCGATCTGCCTGCTGACCGGGCTCACTATTTCCGCACCGTCGGCTATCTGCTGGCCTTTGAATGCGCGATGGCCGTGCTGGCAGTTGTCCTGGCGTTACGCGATCACGGCAAGTTGGCGCAGGGCCTGTACATGGCGGTGACCGCCTTGAGCGTGGTGATCTTCCTGGGCGTGTACGGCTTCGTGGTGATGGAAAAAGCCTCGCCGTTCCTGCGTAATATCGCGGTCGCCCAGTTCCTGCAGCTGATCAGCTGCATCATCCTGGTGACGGCCATCGATGTCTACCTGTTCCGCGGGGCCAAGGAACTGGGTCAACTGCAGTGGGGCAAGATGACCGTACGCAGTCAGTACGCGTTGCTGCTGCTGACTTTCGTGATCACCATGAATATGGGCCTGATGGGCTTCATTCGATCCGGGCTGCGCGGTGACTGGCATATCTTTGGCGTGATGCGGGATACCTCGCCGTGGTCATACACCCCCAGTAACTACACCATGACCGAGATGGTCAGCCTGGCAGTACTGGTCTTCATGGTGGGTGTTGCATTCATGTTCTGGCTCGGCGGTATTGCCGCGAAAAACAAGGCGCCCGACAAACCCACAGTCGAAGCAGACCGGGCAACTCCTGAGCCGCCTGCGCCGCCAGGCCCGTCGGCAGGAGGGTAGCACCATGCACGTCAGTGTCATCGGGAAGGTATTCGTGTTCCTGCTGGTGGTGTTGGGCGCTTACCTGTGGGTCGGGCAGTCAATCACCGCCATGACCGGCGGTGAACGAAAAGCGGCGAGTGTGGTGGAAGTGACACCTGAAGGAGGCGAAGCCATTTTCTGGGGCAGGGGCCGTTGTTTCACCTGTCATAGCCTCGGCGGAGAGGGAAGCGCAGTCCGTTGCCCGAACCTCGGCCAGTTCGGTGAGAAGTTCCCGTTACCCATCGGCGCGCGGGCCGAGGAGCGCGCCAGGGAACGCTCGGAAGAGACCGGTACGCACTACAGCAGCACCGATTACCTGGTTGAGAGTCTGGCCAAGCCCGATGCCTACCTGGTTGAGGGTTATAAGAACGAGATGGCCATCGTCTATGCGCCGCCGATTTCACTGAACCTCAAGGAGATCAAAGCGGTCATCGCGTACCTGCAGAGCCAGGGAGGCGATCTCGATCTGGAGAACATCGAAAACCCGGGTGAGTTGAGTCAGACCTACTATGCCCGGATTGCGGCGGCGAGCGCCGCCGGTGGCGGCGATCCGGGAAACGGTGAGGAAATGTTCGTTGACTCCTGCTCCGACTGCCATGCGCTTGCGGGGGAGGGCGGTGATATTGGCCCTGATCTATCCGGTATCGGTGAAAAAGGCCTGAAATTCATTTCCGAATCTATCCTGCGTCCGGCGCGCAAGATCAGCGATGGTTATGAGACCTGGGTGGTGGTTACCAAGTCCGATGAGCGAAAGCATGTCGGGCTCAAGTCCTCAGATACGCCTGCGGAAGTCCAGATCACCAAGGCCAGCGGCGAGATTACGGTGATTCCCCGCGACGATATCCGTGAGATCGAGCAAGATGACGGCGCCAGCATCATGCCCGATGATCTGACTGAAATGCTGACGGTCAAGGATTTCCAGGATGTGCTGGCCTACCTGATGATGCAGAAAGGCGACGATGCATCGGCGGAGGAAGCGGCGCAATGAAAAAGCCCCGGACCCTTCGTTTCTGGACTGTTGTCCTGAGCCTGGTCCTGGTCTATGCCCTGGTGAAATGGGGCATCCCGGTAGTGTCCCGACAGATCACCGGTCTACCGTTCCCGTTGACGGTGCCCGGTACGCTGATGTTCATCTACATGCTGTTGACGATCATCGCACTGTTCCTGCTGGTCACCTTCTCCGAGGAGCACCTGGCAGAATTTCTTGACCCGATCCAGCGTTTCCTGCGCGGCGAGTATGGCAAGGTCACGCGGGCTCTGGGACTGATCGTGGTACCGGGACTTGTCGGGTGGCAGGTTTACGATGTCACGATACCCAAGGTGCAGCAACCCTCCTCGCTGCGCATTCAGCACCCCTCGTCGAATTTTCCCAAGAAGAACGAGGATCTGAAAAATCCCTTCGCCAGTCCGTCCGACGCCGAGGTCGATGCCTTCATTGCGCAGGCGCAGGCTAACGAGGTCAGCTTCATCCCCCAGTTGCTGACGGACCTGGAGAGTTGGGCTGACTACACCGAGCCCGCCCACATGCTTGAGGCTATTGCTACAGCACCCGTGCGCACCTTCCTGCGCGAACTGCAGGCGGGCAGTGTCAGTCGCACTTCGGCGCGCGCAGCGCTGCTGGAAAAACATCTGTTTGAGGGCCGGGCCCTGTATTCCATGAACTGCCGTCCCTGCCACGGAGACAGTGTCGCGGGCGACGGGCCGATGGCCGACGGTTTCAAACTCCGTCCGATCAACTTCACCGACAACGGAACGATCGAGACGATCGTGGAAGGTTATACCTTCTGGCGCGTCAGTAACGGGGGACCCGGCCTGCCAACCGAGGCGACGCCCTGGGACTCGGCGATGCCGGTATGGAAGCTCAATCTCAGCGAAGAGGAGCGTTGGAAGATTATCCTCGCAGAGTACGATCTGGCGCAGAAAACCCCGCGGATACCGGAGTCCCATTGATGAGGTGCCGCATGCTTGGAGTCCTTGCCGCTCTGCTGCTGGCTTCGGCCGCGGCGATCAGCGCGGAGCTGCCCAGCGGGCCAAAGCCCGGGGCGACTGACGCCAGCCTGGTACAAGGGGCGCAAATCTATCTGCAGCGTTGCAGTTTCTGCCATGGCCTGCTCGGTGACGGCAATGGCCCGGCCGCCGATGCCCTCGACCCGCGGCCGAGGGATTTCACGCTCGGCACCTTCAAGTTCCGCACAACGCAAAGTGGTGAATTGCCGCTGGACGAGGATCTGTTCCGCACCGTGAGCCGCGGTCTGCCCGGTACCGCAATGCAGGCCTTTGACAGCGATCTGATCAAGAACGGCCTGGACGAGGCCGAACGCTGGGCGGTGATCGATTACATCAAGACCTTTGCCGTCGAGTTTGAGGATCCGGAACTGGATCCGGTCGAGAACGGCCTGGTGGTGACCCTGCCCAGTGAGCGGCCGCCTTACAGCGAGGCCCTGGTGGCCGAGGGCAAAGAAGTGTTTGAGCACGCCAAGTGCTGGGAGTGTCACGGCAAACTCGGGCGCGGCGACGGCCAGGAATCCTTTGACCGCACCGATGACTGGGGTTTTCCGATCCGTATCCGTAACGTCACCCACCCGTGGAAAATCAAGGCGGGTACGGAAGTTGAAGACATTTACATGCGTTTTTCAACCGGGATCAATGGTACGCCGATGCCCTCGTTCGCCGATGCCCTGAGTGAGCAGGAGCGCTGGGCACTGGCAAACTTTATCAAGTCACTCCAGCATCAGCTCACCGATCACCAGGTACTCAAAGCTCACGAAATAGAAGGGGAGATCCCCCCGGACCCGGCGGATGAAACCTGGCTTGCAGCCGAGCCTATGGACGTTCGTCTGACCGGGCAGGTGATTGCCGCGCCGCGCTGGCAGAATCCCAGCATCGAAATGGCGACCATCCGTGCGCTTTTCAACCAGACGGAGATTGCGTTCCTGATACAGTGGGACGACCCGTTCGTGGATGTCACGCATCGCGGTGAGGCCGAAATCGATCCGCAGGAGATTTCCCGTGTCGGGGCATTCAGTTCCTATGTTGCCGCCAACGGAATGGCCCCGCGGCAGCTGGAGACCTTCAGAGATGCGGTAGCGCTGCAGTTCCCGGTGAAACTGCCGGAGGGGACCAAGAAGCCTCACTTCTTCCGCGGTGACTCATCCAACCCGGTACACCTGTGGCAGTGGCACTCGGACCAGGACCAGGCCGGGTATCCCGAAATACGGGAGAGCAATGCCCGCGGCTGGAAACAGCCGCCGAAAGTGCAGGCTGCAGAAGCGCAGCAGGTCAGTGCCAACGCGAGTTGGGATCAGGGCCGCTGGCGCGTCGTCATGCGCCGGCCGCTGCAGACCGAGGACCGCAACGACATTCAGTTTGTCAAAGGGCGGTTTATTCCACTGGCGTTGAATGCCTGGGATGGCTCGAATGGCGAACATGGACTGATCATGAGCCTGTCCACCTGGCACAGCGTGATTCTGGAAGCACCGGTGCCGCCCACAGTGTACCTCTACACCCTGTTGGCAGTGCTGCTGAGCGGCGGACTGGGGCTGTGGCTGGTGCGCAGGGAGCGGTTGCGCCTTGCAGCACAAAACTAGCGATATCACCGGGAGGTTCGTGGTTCCCAACAGCAAGAGGACAGTGACGATGAAAAGAGCAGCACACGCATTCCCCGGCCTGATTCTGCTGATGATGGCCAGCACGGTTGCCCGGGCCGATACGGCAGCGGGTCAGGCGGCTTTTGAAGAGACCGGATGCCAGTCGTGCCACTACACCCAGGGCCCGGCCACTGAGAAGAGCATCGCCGATCAGCTGGCCAAGAAAGGTCCGGAACTGTGGTACGCCGGCAGCAAGTTTCAGCAACCCTGGCTGGAAGCATGGCTGCAGGACCCACAGCCTATCCGGCCAATGAAATTCAACTCGGTCATGGAGCCGAGCCCGGGCGGGCATCCGGCACTTAACGCGGATCAGGCTGGGCCGGTTGCCGACTACCTGATGAGTCTCACCTCTGACGTTGTCGAGGCCGGGGCCGTCAAGGTGAAGAAAAAGAACCTCAAGGGCAAGTTGATATTCATCAAGAAGATGCCCTGCAGCGGCTGTCACCAGTTCCCGACCAAGAAGAAATTCTCGGGCGGGCTATCCGGGCCTTCGCTGGTCGGTGCCGGCGAGCGGCTGAATCCCGACTGGGTGCTGGCTTATCTGCGCGAGCCCAAGGTATTCAAGCCGGTCAAGATGATGCCGGTCTTTGTCGGGGTGTTGAGCGACAAAGACATGAAAAACGTAGCGGCACACGTGGCCACTTTCAAGTAAAAGACTGGAGAGCGAAAATGACCAGACGATTTCTGACCGCGCTGCTGGCGCTGGCCCTGGGCCCGGGCATTGCCGGGAGCACGCTGGCGGCAGACGGTGAAACCCTGTTCCGGTTCTATTGTGCGCAATGCCACGGCATCGAGGGCAAGGGGGACGGGCCCAACGTCACCGGGGACTTCCCGGTTGATCCTCGAGACTTCACCAAGACCGCCGAGATGAACAAACTGTCAGACGCCGACATCCGCAACGTGATCATCGATGGCGGGCCGATTGCAGACAAGTCGCCGATGATGCCGCCGTGGGGAAAGACCTTGAACGATGCCGAAATCAAGGCGCTGGTGGAGTACCTGCGTCAGTTGTGCAACTGCACCGGCAAAACGGGCTGATGCCGCGGGACCCATGGCCGTCAAAACCTGGAAAAAGCGCTTGGTGGACATCGTGATCCTGTCCGGTGTCGGGATCAATGTGGTCGTCATCGCACTGATCCTGTACTTCTATGTGCTCTGAGGGTGTCGGGAAAGCGAATCCGGAAACCATGTCACAACCGAGAGCAACAACTACCTCCACGCGCTCGTTGATTCCGTCGTGGGCCGGCCCGGCGCTGTTTACCATCGTTGCGGTTGCCGTGTTGGTATTTTTCTGGTGCTTTCTGGGCGATGTCGAAGCACATGCTGCAGCCGATTACCCGTTGGCAGGGCGCGAATGAAAACGGCACCGGACGGGTGGCGGTTGCGGCCGGCCCGAAGCAGGCCGGTACGCCGGGGAGCAGCACATGAATAGCGCGTCCCTTTGGTTTGTCCTCACGCTGGCGCTCTGCAGCCTGGCGTTTCTGGGCCTGGATCTTCTGGTTATGAAATTGAACGGGCTGACCCTGTTTTTTCATCCCTGACATGCACCGGTGACCCGCAAATGAACTCGACGCAGTTACCTGTCGCTATCGTAAAGGGTGTCCTGGGCGCATGCCGGAGCCGAACGGTGCTGTTGGTCGCAGGCCTGGCGTCGGTGTTGTTATGGCTTGGCGTGCCGACTGAACTCCTGGCCGCAGTGACCGGTTCGCCGCCCGCGGCGGCCTCCACCGCGCTGGATGGCGGGTTATCCGGGATTGCGGCGCCGGAACTGACCGCGGCTGACTATCCGTCGATCCGGGGCGTCAATGCCCGGGTTGCGGTCTGGCTGGTCGCCCAGCTGCACCTGTGGTTTGCGGCGTTCGTGCTTGCGGTACCGATCTTCGTTTTTATCATCGAAGCGATCGGCATGAAGACCCGGGACAAGCGCTACGACGACATGGCCTACGAATTCATCAAGATCAGTATCACCGCGTACTCGTTGACTGCGATCCTCGGCGGCCTGCTGCTGTTCAGCCTGATCGTGTTCTACCCGGACCTCTTCTCTTACCTGAGCCGGATCTTCGGCGAGAGCATGTTCTACTACGCTCTGGCGTTTTTTGCGGAAAGCGCGGCCTTGTACCTTTACTACTATGGCTGGCACTGGCTGCAGGGAGGCTTCCGCAAGTGGCTGCACCTGACCGTCGGGCTGGTGCTGAACGCCGTCGGTACTACGCTGATGTTCCTCGCCAACGGCTGGGTGACGTTCATGATGAGTCCTGCGGGGGTCGATCCGGCCGGACTGTTTGCCGGAGATGCCTGGACGGCGATGCACAACTACCTGTGGAACCCGATCAACCTGCACCGTTTCATAGCCAATATCGCCTATGGCGGCTCGATTGTCGGCGCCTACGCGGCCTTTCGCTTTCTCAGCGCGACCCGGCCGGAAGAACGGGCACACTACGACTGGATGGGGTACAACGCCAATTTCGTTGCTATCCTGGCACTGTTGCCACTGCCGTTTGCCGGTTATTACCTCGCGGCGGAAATCTACGCCTACAGCCAGCAGATGGGCATCACCCTGATGGGCGGCATTTTTGCCTGGCTCTTCATCATCCAGGCGGTCCTGATCGGCACCCTGTTTCTTTCTGCAAATTATTACCTCTGGTGCGGGATGGGACGCAGTGACGGCGCGGCCCGTTACCATTGCTACATCAAGTATCTGGCGATTGCCATCATCGGCAGTTTTCTGGTCTGGTTTACCCCGCACACGCTGGTGTTGACGAATGAGGAGTTGAAGGCGCTGGGCGGGCCCTACCACAAGTATCTCGGGCCGCTCGGGATCATGCCGGCCAAGAATACCGCCGTGAATATCATGATCCTGGCTACCGCGGTCAGTTTTCTTTTCTACCGCCGGTCCAACCGCATCGCCACGGTGAGCTGGGTCAAGGCCGGCAACGCAGCCCAGCTGGCCCTTTATACAGCCGGCATCGCCAACCTCCTGTTTCTCGGCATCTACCACGGTTATTTCACCAATACCGTGTACAAAGTAGCAGCCTCCATTCCCCAGGTGATGACGACCCTGATCATTATTGTGGTCAGCATCACGCTGGATTCGCTGATGTACCGCGGCGCGCGCGAGGTTGCACCGCTCAACTGGGGCAGGGTGCCCAACCGGGCCCAGTATGCGTTGTTCCTCCTGGCGGTGGCGTTTACCTGGCTGATGGGACTGATGGGCTATATCCGCTCGGGAATCCGGCAACACTGGCATGTCACGGATGTCTTTCGCGACGCCTCCCCGGATGCCTACACGCCGACACTCGGCTATGCCGCCAACGTTGTCTCAGTCGGCACCATCGCGTTCATGGTGCTGGTGATCTTTGTTTTCTGGCTGAGCCAGGTCAGTGGCCGCAGGACGCCCAGTGAAGGTTTCTGGAAAGGGGCCGCAGGCTGATGCGCCACTTTCTCAAGGTCACGATCTTCAGCCTGTTGATGATCGGTTTTTTTGCCGGGTTCTCCAACTTCGGCATACCGGAGATCAAGCCGGCACCGCCGCCGGTGATTGAGCCGCTGGATCTGACCGCGATGACGCCGGAACGGTTTGTCTCCCTGGGCGAAAAACTGTTTAAGGGCAAGGGGACCTGCACCCTGTGTCATAACGCGGTGGGTGGACGGGCGCCGTTACTGGAACAGTCGGCCCTTATTGCCGGCGAGCGGCTGGCCGATTCCCGTTACCAGGGCAGCGCGGCGGATGCACAAGCCTATCTGGTGGAGTCACTGCTCGAGCCCTCGGCTTATGTGGTAGCCGGATTCGGCAAGGCCGGCAGCGGTGACACGGTCAGCCCGATGCCGAGTGCCCGGGCGGGCAGCATCGGCCTGTCCGATGTCGAGGTCGATGCGATCGTCGCTTACCTGCAGGATCTCGCCGGCGTTGAGGTCACGGTTGCCATCCCCTCCGGGGCTGAGCCGGAAACAAGTGATCAGGAAACACCCGATGCGCCACCCCGGGCTGCACTGGCCAGCGCGGATGAAGTTCTGGCGAGATTTGCCTGTGTGGCCTGTCACAAGGTATCCGGCGAAGGCGGCGAACTCGGGCCTGATCTCAGCCGGATCGGTGCAACCCGGGATGCCGCCTATCTGCGCCGGGCGATTCTGGACCCGGCAGCGGAGGTTGCCGAGGGTTACCCGCCGATCATGCCGATGACCTACTCCGGGGAAATGTATGCCGGTGAACTGCAACTGCTGGTGCAATACCTGGCATCCCAGCGCTGAACATGACCTATCAACGACTGCGGGTGCCGCGCCTGGCACAACTGGTCCTCGTGATCGGCGGCACTTACGGAGGATTCTGGCTGATATTCGATCTCTGGCTGGGCCAGCCGATCCCCAGAAGCCTGATGGGGATGTATATGTTTTTTGTGGTCGTCGGCGTGCTGATGGTATTCACCGCGACCGAGAAGAGTACCGGACAGCTGGTGGGGCCGATCCGGGCACTGGTCGAAGACCCGGCCCGGCGATGGCTGCGCAACGTGGTTTTCACTGTGGTGCCGGCACTCGCTGCGCTCGGCGTTTATCTGCAGATGCAACCGAGCGATGAGCCGCCGCTGGAACTGCGCTCGATCCACCCGGCTCCGCCATCCTCGGTGAAGATTTTCGGCAAGCGCTACGACCTGATGAGCCTGGAGAATCCCTACCGCCATCTGGAAAAAGACGACCCCGAGCAGTTCCGTGAACTGGTCGCGGCCGGCGGAGAGGTCTATATCCGCAACTGCCAGTATTGCCACGGCGACAAACTCGATGGCAAAGGCCCCTATGCCCAGGGGTTGAATCCGGTACCGCTTAACTTTCAGGACATCGGAACGATTGCCCAGTTGCAGGAATCGTTCCTTTTCTGGCGGATTGCGACCGGCGGGCCCGGCCTGCCCAAGGAGGCGACGCCATGGATTTCCTCAATGCCCGTGTGGGAGGATTTTCTCAGTGAGGAGCAGATATGGCAGGTCATCCTGTACCTGTATGACTATACCGGCCACCGCCCGCGTTCCTGGGGACATGAGTGAATGAACGTCCAGCAAGGCAGTGAAATGGTCAATGCCGCCAGGAGACGGCGGCCTTTGCGCTGGCGGTATCGCCTGGCACGACTGCCTGTCTGGCTGATGGTGCTCGGCGCGACTGCGGGCATGCCTGCACTGGCGGCGGGTGACGCCGATCTGGGCGAGGAAATATACACACAACGCTGCATGCTGTGCCACGGTGAGGAAGGCGATGGTATGGGACCGGCGGCTGAGCGGTTAAACCCGCCGCCGCGGGACTTCACCATGGCCCAATACAAGATCCGAACGACCCGCGTTGACGAGATTGCACCCGCCGATGCAGATCTGGTACGCATGATTCATGACGGAATGCCGGGTACCGCTATGCCCGGCTGGAGTGACGTGCTGAGCGACGCGGATATCCAGGACCTGACCGCCTTTCTCAAGACGCTCGCTGGATTGGAGGAGGAAGCGCCCGGCCAGGTGATCGATTATGGTACCCAGGTGCCGGTCTCGCCCGAAAGTATCGCGCAGGGGCGCGAACTATTCCATGAGGATGACCGCTGTTCCGAATGCCACGGCCAGGCCGGAAAAGGTGACGCGGTAAAGAAGCTCAAGGATGATTCCGGGTATCGTACCTGGCCACGCAACCTGACCAAGCCGTGGACCTTCCGCGGCAGCAACGATCCCCGGGATATTTTTGCGCGAATCACTACAGGTATCGCCGGTACTCAGATGCCGTCATTCGATGACCCCGACAGCGAGGGCCGGTTGTCGATCGAGCAGCGCTGGCATCTGGCCAACTACGTCAACTCGCTGGAAAAAACCGAAAAGGTGGTGCGCCCGGAGAATACCGTCATCCGGGCCCTGCGGCTGCCCGGTGCCGTCCCGACGGAACCGGACGATCCGCTGTGGCAACAGGCTCTGCCCAGCACCTTCATGCTGGTCCCCCAACTGATTGCCGGCGAACGCTTTTTTACACCCGCTAATGACACCATCACGATCCGTGCGATGTACAGCGAAGAGGAGATTGGTTTCCATCTGGAGTGGGATGACCGGACCCGCAGCATACCCGGAGAGGAAGCGGCGGAGAAGATTGCGGACCCGGGCATCAGCGAGGACCGGGTTGCTATTCAACTGCCGGTGGCGTTAACCGCCGGCGCGGAGAAGCCGTATTTTCTGCACGGTGACTCACGTCACCCGGTGAATCTGTGGTTCTGGCGCAGCGGCAGCGCCGAGCGTCCCGCCGGCGTGTCGCTGGTGACGGCAAGGGGAATCGCCGATCGTGATACCCGGGATGCGGCCGAGGCAGGTCTGACAGGTAAGGGCAGTTATCAGGATGGCAGCTGGCAGGTCGTGTTGCGCCGGCCGTTGATGACGGCTGATCTTTCACAGGACCTTGAGTTCCATGAAGGCACTTTCATTCCGGTGGCCTTCTCAGTCTGGGATGGCAGCAACAGCGAAAGCGACAGCGCTCATACGCTGACTACCTGGTACTGGCTGTTGCTGAAGCCGCCGCCGGGTAACGCACCGTGGCTCTTCGCCGGACTGGCCTTTGTTTTGATGCTGCTGGGGGAGGTGTGGTGGGCGCGCACGGCACAGCGGCGGCAGCGGAGCTGACGCAGATGGCGGATCCCGGGCCGCATCCGTTGAACCCCCGCAAGGGCACCAAGACCAAACTCCTTGGGGTGGTGCTGCTGATGCTGGCCACGCTTGATGTGATGTTGTCCTGGCGCGGCGGCTTTGCACCCGGCGGGGTCATCCCGGTCCTTTTTGTGGGCGGCGCGGTGCTATTTGTGATTGGAGCGGTACGCCAGGCGGGTTGATGAATCGGCGGATGGTCGTTCGGACCGTCTTGGCGCTGGCGCTGGCGGGCACCTTGATCACACAGGCTTTCAGCCAGGTCCTGTGGCTGGAGCCTTTACCCCCGGGAGCGGAGAACCCTTATCCGGGACTTGGCGGCGACTTCGTGTTGACCTCGGCCACGGGATCCGTCTCATTGTCGGATTATCAGGGAAAAGTTGTCGTGATTTTTTTTGGTTATACCTTTTGTCCGGATATCTGCCCCACGGCGTTGACCGTATTGGGGCAGGCATTGGCTGCACTGCATGATGATGAGTCAGAAGAAGTTCAGCCACTTTTCATCAGCCTGGATCCTGAGCGTGACCTGCCACCGCGGATGGCGGAATACAGCGCCTTCTTTCACCCGAAGATCCAGGGCCTGACGGGCACTCCTGAGCAGATTCACCAGGTCGCGAGGCAGTATCGGGTGCTTTATCAAGCAGTACCGGCACCGGAGTCGGCACTGGGTTACAGCGTTGATCACTCGGGCATCATCTATGTGGTCGGCCGTGAAGGGCAGACAGCGGCACTCATTCAGCATGGTTCCCCAGCCGGGCTAATATTGCAAACGGTGCGGCAAGTGCTGGCACGGCCGGCAAACTAGGCCAGTAGCATAGGAGTGACCGGAGTCAGGAGATGGAACAGGTGCTCGCTTTCGAGCGCACAAAAGATCCAGCGGGGCAATTCATTCCCCTGGTCGTGCGCATGAAACTCGATCTCGCCGGCGCGCGGATTCATCTTGCCGACTGGCAGGCGCTGGCCGACGATGATCACCGGTTTCTGATTGATACTCCGATTACGGACCCTGACCAAGGCGAACATTATTTTCTCGCGGTTCGTGAGTTGCTGGTATCGGCAAACCGCGGTGTGATCGAGCGCTCTGCACCGGCAACGGCTGAGACCGCCCAGTGGCTGGGCGAAACTGAGCCGGCAGCCATCGCCGGGTTCAGAGCAGATGCAGGGGTTTTCGCGAAATGGTCGCAACTCAGCCGCTTTGAACGCTATCTGTTGTGTCATGCAGCACGAAAGAGTGACCGAGAACTGTTGCAGATCATCTCGTCCGAGACCTGGGCGCTTAAGATCCGGAAAGGGTGACACATTCACAGATCTTGTTTTTTGCGCTATCGGTTTGGATTGGGGGAGTTGCCTGGTCACCCGCGGTCTGTGCCGATGCGCCGCTTATCGCCGCCGCGGCGAGTGTGCGGCCTGCGCTTGAAGAGATCTCCGCGCGCTATACCCAGACGACCGGGGAGTCGGTGAGGCTGGTGTTTGGTTCATCAGGGACGTTGGTGAAACAGATTGCGAACGGAGCTCCTTATTTATTGTTTTTGTCCGCAAATAGTGACTATGTGCAATGGCTGGCCGACCGCGGACTGACCGCGGGGCCGCCGGTGGCTTATGCCGACGGTGTACTGGCACTGTTTGCCCGAGCGGGTTTATTGGGCGAGAGGGATAATCCAATGACAGGGCTTGGCCGGGCCGTCGAAAACGGCACGGTCAAGCGGCTGGTTATTGCCAACCCGGAATATGCCCCCTATGGCAGTGCAGCCAGGGCTGCTCTGAAACACGCGGGCCTGTGGCTGCGGGTCAGGCCTATATTGCTTGTCGGCGCCAATGCCGCACAGGCGGTCCAGTATGCGCTGCAGGGCGGGGTTGATGCGGCGCTGGTGCCGCTGCCGCTTGCACGGTCGGCCAGACTGGAAGAGACAGGGTATCTTCAGGCGCTGCCCGGGGAGACATATCCCGGCGTCGAACTGCGCCAGCAAATGGTACTGTTGCCTGGCGCCGATCCGGGAACCCGCCGATTCTTTACCTACCTGCAGTCGCAGGATTCCAGGGAGATCTTTTTGCGCCACGGACTGCGCCGGCCCGGGAGTCATTAGCCGAGCGCTGCGGCATCAGCCATCCTGCCGGATAATCCCAGACATGGACTGGAATGCATTTCACCTGTCGCTGAAGCTTGCAGTCTGGACCCTGGTTCTGCTGCTGCCGGTTGGCGTCGTCACCGGCCGCTGGCTGGCCAGGACCCAAACCCGGGCGAGGCCCTGGCTACAGGCGTTGTTTGCACTGCCGCTGGTGCTTCCGCCGACGGTGGTGGGTTACTACCTTCTGGTGCTCACAGGCGCACAGTCACCGATCGGGGAGTTGATCACATCCTGGTTCGGGGTATCACTGGTTTTCAGTTTCCCGGGTTTGGTATTGGCCTCGGTGCTGGTTAATCTGCCTTTTGCGATTCTCCCGGTACAGCGCGCCTTTGAGGTCGTTTCTCAGGAACTGCACGATGCGGCTGCTTGCTGCGGTATGAACCCCTGGCAGGCATTCACCCGGATTGAGATGCCGCTCGCCTGGCCCGGAATACTGTCGGCCGCGGTTCTCACCCTGGGGCATACGCTCGGCGAGTTCGGTGTGGTGTTGATGGTGGGCGGCAATATTCCCGGAGAAACCAGGACACTGTCGATCGCGATATTTGATCGCGTCCAGGCTTTCGATCCGGGCGCGGCCGGACGTATGGCGGGGCTGTTGCTGCTGATCTCACTGGTAACGGTGGCGCTTGGCTATGGCGTGCTGGAAGGGCGCAGTCGACGGGCTCGAGGGAGCGGCTGATGCTGAGCATCTCGCTTGAACACGATACGCCGGATTTGGGGGTCGAGTTCCAATTGCCCATAGGAAAACTCTCGGCGATCGTGGGTCCCTCCGGCAGCGGCAAGACCAGCGTGCTGCGGGCCGTGGCGGGGGTGCTGATCACACGACGCTCGCGCGTCATATTTGATGGTGATATCTGGGCGGATACTGAACAGAGGGCGTTCAGGCCGGCGCATCAGCGACCGTTGGGGTTTGTCAGCCAGACATTCGGATTATTTCCACACCTCACTGCTGCAGAAAACGTGGGAGCCGCGCTCACGCATCTGCCGAGGCGCGCACGGGCGCGCGAGGCACAGTCCTGCCTGGACGCCGTCGGTATCGGCGGTCTCGCGGGGCGCCGTCCCAGCGAACTCTCAGGGGGTCAGGGTCAGCGGGTCGCGATGGCACGCGCCCTTGCCCGCAAGCCGCGGTTACTGTTGCTGGATGAGCCGTTCTCGGCACTCGACCGGAGTACCCGCAAGCGGCTGCACGTGGAACTCAAACGCCTGCAGAACTCGCTGAACATGACCGTGGTCTTTGTGACCCACGATCTGGATGAGGCAGCCCAGTTATCGCAGACCCTGGTTCTGCTGCGCCACGGGCGGGTGGTTCAGCAGGGGCCGACGCCGGAACTGCTGCGCAGGCCGGCAACCGTTGAGGCTGCCCGGCTGATGGATTTTGCCAATCTTGCGCGTGCCCGGTGGGTAGGCTCGGACGCATCAGGGATCACCCTGCGCTGGGGTGATGTTCTGCTGACCGCTGCCGGGGGGTCGCAATCCCAACCCACGGATACGGTCTCCTGGACCGTCCGGGCGTCTGATGTGCTTCTGGTGAAACACAACCATCCGGAGGAATCGCGCCTCGGTACGATTTTGCCGGCCAAAGTTGTCGAGGTTATCGAGATGGGAGATTCGGTTCTGGCCTCGGTTTCGGTAGACGACAGTGGCGGGGAGATACTTAGGATGCGCCTTCGCCCCGGCGCTGTCCGCCGCCACAATGTGTACCCGGGGTCACAGGTCCGGATCGCCCTGCACCCGCAGGCACTGGTCTTAATGGATTGATCCGGATATCGTTGGCGCCTTTCACATCTAGCGACAGTCAACTGCTGCTGGACCTGGTTGGAACGGGTCTCTATCTTCTATATACAATATACACTTGATCGAATCATCAAAAACCTGGATGCTCCTGGGACATTCGTTGAAAATTGCCTTCGTGTCACCATTGCGACAGAAGAGAAGAATGGGCTGTTTCTACAGCAACTTCGCCAGCTGGTGAGATAAGTTACCGTCCGATCTTGTAGCATCTCCTGGTGCTGGTCTGACCCGGCCATCCAGGCAAGGGCAAGAGCACCCCGGCAGGGTCTATCCCACAGAACAGCTCATATCTTGACCGCAGCAAAGCGGCGATTTTATCTTCCCATGCCCGTTGGGGCATTTTGAAATTTGCACCTCATTGCCATCATCCAGTTTCAACACGTCATCTACCAGCGGCGCATCGCATTTGGCGCACGCGGCATTAACCGCCATGCCACAGTTTGAACACTCATAAGTCGCCATTCGACAATCCTCCCATACTATTCAAGTTCCCGATCGATTGATTTCCCTGCCATCTCAATGGTTTTTCCATATGCAAGTGCTGCAAAAATATTAGATTGATGAGAATTAATCAAGGGTTGCGGCCAAAAGAGAACTCTCTTGTTTTCTAGACCGGACCAGTTGGTGGGCCGGTAAGTTCGGCCCGATCTCCTTTTTGCGGGCTTGTGCCATGCCCCTCATCTCACCATTGCGTTGAAGGCGCTGGAACTGACCGAGGAGCAGCGCGCCAGATCGGTGGGATTGCGGCCAGGGTCAGGCGCATCCCGACTACACCTATGGTGCGTATAAGGTCGAGGTGGCGGTGGACGTCGAAACCGGCGAGGTACGGGTGTTGAAGAGTGTCGCCGGCGACGACGTCGGGCAGTGCATCAATCCGGCCGCGGTCGAGGGCCAGATTCACGGCGGCGTTTCCGCGGGTCAGGGGTATGCGCCCAGCGAGGCGATGGAGTACGATGAGGGACGGCTGACGACATCGTCGTTGAGCGAGTACCTGATCCCGACATCCATGGACATACCCGAAGTGCAGGTGAAACGGATAACCGCCGTGGCTGAAGGCCGCGCCGACAACACACGGGGCTTGCGCGATGCCTACAGTGCGCGCACCCCCGACGAGGTTGCCGCCTGCTACGATTCATGGGCGCCCGACTACGAGACCCACATGTCGAACGTGGGCTATGCCCATCCCGCCGTGGTGGCCGCGATGCTCGCCCGCCACCTGCCTCCCGGTGACGGTGCCATCCTGGACGCGGGTGCGGGAACCGGATTGCTGGGTGAGTTGCTGGTGACCCTGGGGTATTCCAACCTGACCGGTATCGACGCGTCCCGGGAGATGCTGGCGCGCGCCGCCGCCAAGCAAATCTATCGGGAGCTTCACCCCATGATCATCGGCGGTGAACTGGACTTCAGCGACGACCGGTTCGCCGCGACCGTCGGCGCCGGTGTGTTTACCGAGGGCCACGCACCGCTCAGCGGACTGGACGACCTGATCCGGGTAACCCGGCCGGGCGGTTACCTGGTCTTTTCCATCGCCCGCAACTATCTCGAAGAGACCTTCGATCCCAAGCAGCGGGGGCTGGAGACGGCCGGGCGCTGGCGCCTGCTGGATACTTCGAAGTGCTACAACTCCACGCCGCTTGAAGGCGATATCTCGGCCCGCGTATTCGTGTTCCAGGTGCTATAGCGTCTGTCTTCGGGCCCGCTACGGCCGTTCAGCGTTCTTCCTGGCGGCCCGCAGCGAACCGGCGGAGGGATTGTAGGGCGGTGGTTCGGCCCGGCAGGATCCACCCCGGGGGTAGTATTCCCTGAACCATTCGGTGCAAAAGTCCGCAAACAGTTTCATAGCGCGGGTCGGGCGAATCTGCGCGTGACGGGCGATCCCAAGATCAATGCCGGGTATATCATCCGCCAGCGGCAGGGTGACGATCTTCTGGCCGTCATAGCTGATATCCAGGTGCGGATGGGTGACCAGCAGAGAATAGCCCCGGCCCTGGCCGACCATGCCGCGCACCATTTCCAGCGATGGTGAGCTGAATGAGACCCGTGGCTCCAGACCGACGGAACGAAAGATGCCGAGAAAATATTCCCGGCTCGGGGGCACGTCCAGCAACACCATGTTGTCATCCACCATATCCTTCAGCGAGACAGATTGATTCCCGGACTGGGGATGCCCTTCCGGCAGCAGAATATACGGATTGAATGCCGCCATCCGGGTGAAGATGATTTCCTCCGGCAGAACCAGATCGAACATCAGCACCAGTTCGTAGCGGCCGGAAATCAAGCCGGAAATCAGTTGGTCCTGGTTTCCCTCGTGCAGTCGGACCGAGACGCCCTCGTAACGCTGCTGAAAATCCGTTATCAGGGCCGGCATGAAGACCGGGCCGACGTTCATAAAACACGCCACTTCAACCTGCCCGGTGATCTGCGCACCGGAATCGAGGGCGCTTTGCTGCAAGTCACCGGCGTAGCGCAACAGACTGCGCGCATCGACCAGGAGATGTTCGCCGGCCTGGGTCAGTGAAACCCCCTTGGCGTGGTGTCGAATGAACAACTGGGTCGAAAACTGGCTTTCCAGGTTGGCCAGTGCCTTGGAAACGGTGGGCTGGGAAACGTTCAGCATGCGGGCCGCGCTGGCGACGGAACACTGTTCCGCCGTTGCGACAAAATATTCCAGTTGACGCAAGGAGTAGCGCAACATATCCCCGCCCCTGGTCGGGAACCCGTTCCGGTGGACAAGTTTGAGTCTAGGTTTTTTGGTGAATTTTGTATAGTTTTTAGCTATAAAATACCCAGATAAATTGCAATTTAGCTCATCAACGACTGGGTTATAAAATGCCTGTCACGGAACGCCGTGGCGCATTCCGGCTACCCGCTAATGGGCAGATCCGGCAACCACCGACATCCATGTCGTGTAGATCGTATCCGGGAACAACGAATGATTATTGTCGGTGAGCGCATCAACAGTACCCGTAAATCCATTGCCGCGGCCCTGGAAGCACGTGCTGCCGAGCAAATTCTGAACCAGGCCCGCCGGCAGTGGGATGCCGGAGCGAGCTACCTGGATGTCAATACGGCAATGATGCGCGCGCAGGAACCCGAGGTCATGGCCTGGGTGATCGAGCTGATCCAGGGCGAACTTCCGGATGCCCTGATCGCCATCGACAGCGCGAACCCGGCAGCCGTCGAGGCGGGTTTCAGGGCGCACAAAGGGCGGCCGCTCCTCAACTCCATCAATGGAGAGAAACAACGCGTGGACGCCCTGATCCCGTTGATCCGGGAACACGGTCCACGGGTCATCGGACTCACCATCAACGACGACGGCATCTCCCAGGATGCCGATCTCCGCTATCGTATCGGCGCCGAATTGATCGAGCTTTTGTCGAAAAACGAAATCGGCCTGGACGACATCTTTATCGATCCACTGATCTTTCCGGTCAGCGCCGAATATCAGGCTGGCAGCACCTCGCTCTCTATCATCGGGCGCATCCGGGAGAACTATCCCGGTGTTCACACGGTTTGTGGATTGTCCAACATCTCCTTCGGCCTGCCTGAGCGCCGGCTGATCAACCAGGTATACATGATGCTGGCCATGGGCTGCGGTCTTGACGCCGCCATCATCGATCCGCTGGATCGCCGCATGATGGCGGGTATCATCACCGCCACTACGCTGCTCGGTCGGGACAAGGCCTGTAAACGATACCTGAAAGCCTACCGTGGCGGCGATCTCAACGTCGACCCGGCGACGACGGCCGCCGGATGATCTGATCCGAACGGCGGAATGCGTACTGCCGGCCACAAGCCCATCGCCATTACGCTGACAGAGGATGGCGCCCCGCTCCCGGTCGATGCCGGTGTCAGCGTACTCGGCGCCGCGCGGCAGAACGACATCGATATTATGGCGACCTGCGGCGGCCGTGGCCGCTGCCGCAGCTGCCGCGTCAAACTGATCAGGGGAAATGCCACGGCCCCCGGCACCGCGGATTTTTCCCAGCTCAGCACAGAGGAAATAACCGAGGGCTATCGGCTGGCCTGTCAGTGTTATCCACAGTCTGAATCCAGCTACGCCATCACCCCGCCCACCCGGGAAACCTCGTTCCAGATTCTGAGCGAGCCGGGCCAATGGAGGGACCCGCAGGGTCTGATTGACCAGGCCAGCGAAAACGCAACACCTTATGGAATCGCTTTCGATATCGGAACCACCACCGTGGTCGGCTACCTGATCAATCTGACAACCGGTGCGACCCTGGCCTGTGTATCCGGCCTCAATCCTCAGACGGTGTTTGGTGGCGACCTGATATCGCGCATCAGTTACGTCGCAGAGAAACCAACCCACGTCAGGAAGCTGCATCAACGCATCGCGACGTTCCTGAACGATCTGGGTAAACACGCCTGTGAGCGGGCCGGCATATCCCGCGCCGAGATCTGCCGGGTCACCGTTGTCGGCAACACCTGCATGCACCACCTGCTGCTCGGCATTGATCCCACGCCATTGGGCCATGCGCCCTATGAGCCGGTGTTCAAGGCGTCCTATCATTGCCCGGCACGCGAATGCGGTTTGCGGCTGAATGAAGATGCGCAACTCTACCTGTTGCCCATCATCGCCGGCTTTGTCGGCGCCGATACCGTCGCCATGATCCTGTCCACGGAACTCGGCAGCCGTCCGGGAAACGTTGTCGCGGCGGATATCGGCACCAATGCCGAGGTCGTCCTCAAGTGCGACCGGGGACTGATTGCCTGTTCCTCTCCGGCCGGTCCCGCGCTCGAGGGCGGACAGATCCGTGACGGTATGCGCGCCGCTTTCGGGGCGATCGATCAGGTGGCCGTGGAGCGGGATATCGTCATTCATACCATTGGCGACGCACCGGCGCTCGGAATCTGTGGTTCGGGGCTCATCGATGCCGTTGCCGCGCTGCTTGATCTCGGCATCGTCGATAAATCAGGGCGGATGCATGTGGAGCCGGAAACGCCGCTGCCGGCAGCCATTGCGGCGCGGCTGCGCTACGGCGAAGATGGCAGTCCGGAATTTGTTCTGGCACGCCCGGCTGACAGCGGTAATCACCAGGATATCGTTCTGAGCCAGGGCGATATCCGCCAGCTGCAACTGGCCAAGGCGGCCATCATGAGCGCAGTGCAGGCCCTGCTGCAGCAGGCCAACCTGGAGTGCGACGACGTCGATACTTTTTTACTTGCCGGCGGGTTTGGCAACTACCTCAATATTCGCAGTGCCCGGCGAATCGGCCTGATCCCGGATCTTGCCGGTGACCGCATTCAGTACATTGCCAACGCGGCCGGACTGGGCGCGCAGTTGGCCCTGTTGTCCGATCGATGCCGCCGGGAAGCAGAAACAATCGCTGTCGAAACAAAACACCTGTCGCTGGCAGGTCTGGATGGCTTCAGAAAGCGGTATCTGGGCGCCATGGGTTTTCCGGTGGGCATCGGGCAATGAGCGCGATCCCCCCGGCGGAGGCGTGGTGAGTCATGCAGGCTGGCGGCCGGCATACGACGCTGTTGATCACCTGTGGCGCCATCGCGCGTGAGATCACTGCCATACTGAATCAAAACGCCCTGGATTTCATGAAGGTGGAATGCCTGCCGGCCCATCTTCATAACACCCCGCAGCAGATTCCGGAAGCCGTCTGCAACAAGATCCGGCGCTCCCGTGACAGGTTTCAGCGCATCATCGTGCTGTATGCGGATTGCGGCACCGGCGGCAAACTCGATGCCGTGCTCGATGAAGAGGGTGTCGAGCGTATCCCCGGGGCGCATTGCTACGAACTGTTCGCCGGCCACGACGATTTTGCCGACATCATGGATGCCGATGGCGGGACCTTCTTCCTTACCGATTTTCTGGCGCGGCACTTTGAGCGCCTGGTCTGGCAGGGACTGGGGCTTGATAAAAATCCCAAGCTTTCCAGAATCTACTTCTCCAACTATACCCGGCTGCTCTACCTGGCACAGAGCGACGATCCGAAAATACGCCGAAAAGCCGAACAGGCGGCCGAAAAGCTGGGACTGCGATTTGAAATCCGCCACACCGGTTATGGCGGCTATGAGGCTTTCCTGACTTCACTGAAACAGTCAAAGGCGGCATTGGATCAACCATAAAGGGGGTACCCGGAAACATGAGTCGGCAACGTTCTTTTGTATAGCCACAAGCTAATCTAAAGACAGATAAAATGAAATTTTCTTTAGCAAAATTTTGGAATATAAGAATGCGTTGTGATAGCACAAATCCAGCGTCCGGCGAGATGGCGTGGCAACACCTATTTGACTGCACTGACCGTGATCGATGAACAGCACACAAGCCGATGAGTGGTGGTAAGACATCGCCCTGGGAAGACACGGCATGAGTCGTGAGCTGCCGGGTCACGCGCGTATCGTGGTCGTGGGCGGTGGAGTCGTGGGGAGTTCAATCGCGTATCAGCTCACCCGGGCGGGCGTCTCTGATGTCGTGTTGCTGGAGCGGGGTCCGCTTGCCTGTGGTACTTCCTGGCATGCGGCGGGATTGATCATGCAGCTTCGCGGTAGTCATGCCACGACGGAGGTTGCCAGGTACAACGCCCAGTTCTATCCCGAACTGGAAGCCGATACCGGAATGGCCACCGGCTTCAAGCAGAACGGCACCCTCGCCATCGGGCGAAACATGGACCGCGTCCATGAAATGAAACGGCGTGCCAGCCTCGCCAGGAGTTTCAACATCGATGCCCACGTCATTTCGCCCACGGAGGTCAGGGAGATGTACCCCGCGCTCGATGAAAGCGTCGTCGCCGGCGGCCTGTTCGTTCCCGGCGACGGGCAGCTCAGCCCGGTCGACACCGTTAACGCCCTGATCGCCGGGGCAAAAAAACGCGGTGCCCGGGTTTTTACCGACACCGCGGTCGAACAGATGCGGCGCCTCCCTTCGGGCGAGTATGAGCTGAAAGCGGCAGATGGTGTCATCACGAGCGAGACCCTGGTGCTGGCATGTGGTCTGTGGACCGGAGATTTTGCGGCCCAGCTCGGGGTGCGGGTGCCGCTGCATGCCTGTGAGCACATGTATGTCGTGACCGAAGCCATGGATTTCGTGCTACCGACCCTGCCGGTACTGCGCGACACGGACGGCTATACCTATATGAAGGAGGATGCGGGAAAACTCCTGATCGGGTCTTTCGAACCCCGGGGCAAACCGTTGCCCCTGGCAAAACTGCCCGAGGAACAGCGGTTCATCGAGATCCAGGAAGACTGGGAACACTTCATCCTGCCCTACAGAAAAGCAATGGAGATCATCCCGGCGCTTGAAGATGTCGGTATCACGAAATTCATGAACGGGCCGGAGAGCTTCACCCCGGACAACCTGCCATGTCTGGGAGAGGCACCCGGGCTGCGCAATTGTTTTGTTGCCGCCGGCCTGAATTCCGAAGGCTTTGAAATCAGTCCGGGCATCTCGCGGGCGCTGGCTCGCTGGATCATCGACGGCGAACCGGACATGGATCTGCTCGACTACGACGTGGCGCGATTCCATCCGTTCCAGGTCAACAGGCGCTACCTGCGGGAGCGCAGCGCGGAGTCGCTTGGCAATACTTACGAGATGGGCTGGCCGTTCAAGGAACACGAAACGTCCCGGCCGGCGCGCAAGAGCCCCCTGCATGACAGGCTGGCCGCCGCCGGTGCCTGTTTCGGGGAAACCGCGGGCTGGGAGCGCCCCATGTGGTTCGCCGCTAAGGGGGTTGCGCCGGAGAACCGGTACTCCCACTTCCGCCCCAACTGGTACGAGTACACCGCCAGGGAGTGCCGGGCCGCCCGCGAAGGCGTGGTGATCATGGATGTCAGTTCTTTCGGCAAGTCCCTGATTCAGGGCCGGGATGCCTGCCGGTTTCTACAGTGGATGTGCGTGAGCGACGTGGATGTTGCCGTTGGGAAGCTGATTTACACCCATATGCTAAATTCCAACGGCGGCATCGAATGCGACATCACCATCGATCGCCGCGCACCGGATTGCTTCTTCGTATACTCATCCGCCGGCGTGCACAGCCGTGACATGAACTGGATCGCCAGACACATCCAGCCCGACCAGCATGTCACCATCACCGACGTCACCGCGGCGTATTCGGTGCTCAATATACAGGGCCCGCGATCGCGGGATCTGCTGCAGTCAATCACCGATGCCGACCTTTCCAACCCGGCCTTTCCCTTCCTGACGGCGCGGGAAATCGACATCGGTTATGCACGCGTACGCGCCAAGCGCCAGACCTTTGTCGGCGAGTTGGGTTGGGAACTGCAAGTCCCGTCGGAATTCGTGCAGGATGTCTACGACATCGTGCTGCAAGCGGGCCAGTCGTTTGATCTGAAGCAGGCAGGCTATCACGCCCTGGAGCACCTGCGCTGCGAGCGCGGCTATCGGGAGTTCGTACTCGACCTGGCGCCCGACGACACGCCGTTCGAGGCCGGCCTCGGTTTCATCGTCGGAATGAACAAGCCCGGCGGATTCAAAGGCCGCGAAGCATTGCTGCCCCAGGCCGGCCGGGTGCTCAACCGCCGCATGGTCCTGTTCAAGCTGAAAGATCCGGAACCGGCGCTGTTTCACGATGAACTGATCCGCATGGACGGCGAGATCGTCGGATACCTGAGTTCGGGCGCTTATGGTTTCACCCTGGGCAGTGCGGTTGGCATGGGTTACGTCAATCATCCCGAGGGTGTCACCACCGAGCTGATCGACAACTCGGAGTTCGAGATCGAGATCGCCTGTGAATCCTGGCCGGCCGAGGCATCGCTAAAGCCTTTCTACGATCCGACCGGTGCCAGGGTGAAGATGTAGCTGGCGTGATGATGTTCATGCAGATCAATTCCAACCCGGTATTCAGTACCTGAAGAGGGCAGATCATGAAGGGTTTCGATGGAAAACTTGTCGGTTCCGTTTACCCCATTACCACCGAAGAATGTGAGAGCGTGCACGCCGCGGCCATTCGCGTTCTCGAGCAGGGGGGATTGCGTTGTGACGATGAGCGCGCGGCGAAGATGTTCGAAGACGCGGGATGCACGCTTGAAAACAATCGTGAACTGGTTAAGTTCCCGGAAAATGTCGTCATGGATGCCCTGGGTCAGTGCCCCGGCAGTTTCACACTGCACGGCCGCAATGATCCAGACCTCGATTGCTCCATCGGCACTGGGGAAGTCCACTTTTGCACGGTGACCGGGCGCTACATCGACGACATCCACAGCGGCGAGCGCCGCAAGGCCACCCGCCAGGATGCCATCGACGGCACCTTGATGGCCGACGCCCTTGAGAACGTGCACGGTCTGTACAAGCCGGTCATGTGGCTCTACGACGAAGAGATGATCTGCAACTCCCAGATCCTGACCACGGAGTGGATGAAGCACACCAACAAGCCCGGCACCTGGGTCTACAACACCGGCGCCGAGCATGAAGTGTCCGATCTGATCAAGATGTGGCAGATGGCGGCCGGTGGCGAGGAGGAGATGCGGCGCAAGCCGCACATGCTGGGTCATGTCGTGGTCAATCCGCCCCGCGTGATCGATGTGCACTACACCGATTGGCTGATCGGCTTTTGCGACAGCGGTACGCCGCTGTCCATCGAGAGCGCTCTGATGGGGGGTGCCACCGGTCCGGCCACCCGGGCCGGCATGCTGGTCCAGTGCATGGCCGAGATGTACGCCCTGGTGGTCCAGTCCCAGAGTTACAAACCCGGGCATCCGCTGGCATTCTGTTCCTTCAGCCCCGCCATGGACATGCGCACCGGCTTGTGGGCGACGGGTACACCGGAATACGGTATCAACGGCGGCGGCATCGCGGCCATGGCGAAGTACCACGACGTTCCCATCGTCGGTTTTGGCATGAGTGATTCCTGTGAGTTCGACCAGCAGACCGCACATGAAAAAGCGCTGAAGAACTACAACTATGCCCTCGCCGGCGTGAACTGGATCATCGATATTGGCGGCACGGCCGGATTCAACCTCGTGTCGTGGCCGGAAATGGTGCTGGAAAACGAGATGGCGGCTTACATCGGCGAGTACCTGAAGGGCATCCAGATCGACGAGGACAGGCTCTCCGTCGATACGATCCTGAAGGTCGGCCCGCTGCCGGGCAGTTACATGAAGGAGAAGCACACCCGGAAATGGTTCCGCGAAGAGTTTTTCATGCCCACACTGAACAACAAGGAGTTCTTCGAGTCCTGGCAACGGGGCCACGTCGAGCTGCAGGAAAAAGCCAAACAGGAAGCGATCGGGATTCTCGAGAATCACCAGTCCCCGGTGGCGCCTGAGCTGCAGCAGGAGCTGGACTCCTATCTGGACTTCTGCTTGAAACGCGACCTCGGTTGATACAAGCGCTGATTGTGAGGACAATCAAGATGGCTATCGAAATCAACGATGAGTATTTTGAAAAACTGGCCCAGGCCGTGATCGACGGTGAAGAGGAAGAGTGCGTCGAGCTGGTCAACGCGGGCCTGGAGGCCGGCGTCGATCCGCTGGAAGCGGTGGAAAAGGGCCTGGGCCGGGGGATCGGCAAAGTCGGTGAGGATTTCGGCGCCGGGATCATTTTCCTGCCCGAGCTGGCGATGGCCGCGGATGTCATGAAACAGGGCACGGCGATACTCGACGAGCGGATTAAGGCCAGCGGCGCCGATCGCCTGTCCCATGGTAAGGTCGTCATCGGCACCATCAAGGGCGATATCCATGATATCGGAAAATCCGTTGTGGCGGCCGTGCTGCAGGCAAACGGCTACGACGTGATCGACATCGGTATCGACATCGATGTCGATACGTTTCTTGATGCGGTGAAGGAACACGATGCCGATGCCCTCGGCATGTCCACACTGTTGACGTTACCGCTGATGGAAATGGAAAAAGTGATCCAGCGTATGCAGGAAACCGGCATGCGTGACAACGTCAAGGTCATCGTCGGCGGCTGTCCCGTGACCCAGGAATTCGCCGACGAAATCGGCGCTGATGCGGTCGGTTTCGATGCCCAGGACGCGGTCTTAAAGCTCGATGGCCTGTTGGGTATCAACCGGCCCTGCGGGGATGCGTAGTCCGGCGCCAACCCACCCATGTCATGATCAGGCGATGCCATGAAACCAGCGCCGTTTAAGCTTTATGTCCCGGAAGATGAGCAGGAAATTCTTGCCCTGCTGCATGAATATGGCACCGAGGCGCGTATTCTCGCGGGAGGCCAGAGCCTCGTGCCGTTGATGAACATGCGGATCCTGCAGCCACAAGTGCTCATCAGCCTCAACCGGTGCGCCGCGCTTAGTTACCTCAATGAGCAAGGCGGCGGCTATGCCATCGGTGCGCGTACGCGCCAGGCTGAACTGGAAGACAGTGAGCGGGTGGCGCAGCGGCTGCCGCTCGTCAGCGCCGCCATGCCCTATGTCGGTGTCCGGGCGAGTCGCAATTGCGGTACGGTTTGCGGCAGTCTTGCACATGCCGACCCCCTCGCCGAACTGCCCAGTGTGGCAGCCGCGTTGGAGGCAACATTTGAAATCGCCAGTGTCCGCGGCAGACGTGAAGTGAGTGCGGACGAATTCTACCTTTCGGCGCTGAGCAATTGTCTCGAGCCCGATGAAATGCTACGGCAGGTCTGGATACCGAAGGCCGGCTCTGATTCGAAGAGTGTCTTTCTCGAAGTATCGAATCGGGCGCACGGTTTTGCCGTGGCCGGGCTCGCTTTGTCCGTCGATATCGACGCCGGCGGAGTCTGTCGCAAAGCCCGGCTCGCGGCAATGGGGCTCAGCGAAACCACGCTGCGGCTGCGGCCGGCGGAGAAGCTGTTGGAGGGAAAGGTATTGACGGAAGAATTGGTGGAGGAAGCATCGGCCGTGTCAACCGAAGCTACGGCGCCATATCAGGACATCCACGCGGATCGCGAATACCGCAGACGGGTCGCCGGCGTGCTTGTCAAACGGGCTCTACTGAATTGCAGTGAAACGGTGAACTGAATGTCGCTGAACGACCTTATCTCGCGCTTGTTTGCAGACCCCGGTGATGCCGGGAAAAAGCCCTCGCAAGCCGCCGCACCGGAGCGTTTGGATAACCACCGGGTGAACGTGAAACTGACAGTCAACGGCACAGTGTATGAGCGTGAAGTCGAGGCGCGCTATCTTCTGGCCGATTTCCTGCGCCACGAACTGGGTCTGAAAGGAACGCATATCGGCTGCGAACAGGGTGTATGCGGTGCCTGCACGGTGCTGATCGACGGCAGGACGGCGCGCGCCTGCCTGCAGTTCGCGGCGGCCCTGGAGGGTGCCGAGATAACGACGGTGGAGGGGATCGCCGGGGACGGGCCCCTGCACCCCATTCAGCAGGCGTTTCACGAGAACCACGCCGTGCAATGCGGCTACTGCACCTCCGGGTTCCTTCTCACCACGATCGAATTTCTAAAGCGCAATCCCGACCCGACACGGGAACAGGTCCGCGAGGCGCTGGTGAACAACGTCTGCCGCTGCACCGGTTATCTGAATATTGTCGATGCGGTGGAAGCCGCGGCGGTGAAGATGCGCGATCGCACTTTGGACGCGGGCGGTGAGCCGTCATGAACGAGATCAGTGATTGGACCCTGATCGGCAAGAGTGTGCCGCGCCGTGAGGATGCCTATCTGCTGCGGGGTCAGGGCAAGTATCTGGATGATCTGCCGGTGCCGCAGAATACGATGCATTTAGGCTTTGTCTGCAGTCCGTACGCCCACGCAAAAATCGCCGGGGTGGATGCCTCCAGGGCGAAGGCACTGCCGGGGGTGATCGATGTGTTGACGGGCGCGGATTTCAGCGATGACATCCTGCCGTTTGCACCCGACATCCAGATCGACGGCTACCGCAGGGTCGAGCGGCTGGTGATCGCCGTCGACAAGGTCCGGTTCGTCGGCGAATATGTTGCCGTGATCCTGGCGGACAGCCCCTACATCGCGCAGGACGCCATCGAGCTGGTCGACGTGGACTACGATCCGCTGCCCGCGGTTTCGGGAATCGAGGAGGCGCTGAAAGGCGATGCCCCGGTGCTGTTCGATTCCCTGGGCGACAACATGGTTTTTGAAAGCCATTTTGAAACAGAGGGGTTTGAAGAACAGTTCGACTCCGCGGACCTGGTGCTGGAAGAGGAATTCCGCCTCGGCCGCGTCACCGGCCTGCCGATCGAACCGCGCGGCTGTCTCGCGGTGATCGACGAGGTTGCGGATACCTACACGCTGTGGACCCCGACACAGATCCCCCATCAGGTGCGAACCGCCATCGCGGATCACCTGCAGATGCCGGAATCCAGCGTCCGGGTGGTGACGCCGGTGGTCGGCGGCGGCTTCGGCACCAAGTGTCACGTGTTTCCGGATGAACTCGTCGCCGTGGCGCTGGTGCGCCGCTATCGTCGCGCGGTCAAGTGGGTGCAGGACCGGCGCGAGCAGCTTCTGAGCGATCCGCATGCGCGGGAACACCTCCACCGGATCAAGGTGGCGGTAAATCGCGACGGCGTTATCCAGGCGATCAAGCTCAACCTGATGACGAATTCCGGGGCTTACGCCAATTACCCGTTCTCCTGCACCCTGGAGGCGACCGGCGCCGCGCGCATGCTGCCGGGGCCCTACCGGATCAGAAACTACAAGTACGACGTCGTCTCCGCGCTGACCAATACCTGTCCCACCGGCGCCTATCGGGGGACCGGTCAGCCGTCCTGCTTTCTCGCCATGGAAGGCATGATGGACCGCATCGGGCGTACCCTCGATATCGACCCGGCCGACGTTCGCCGCCGCAACGTCGTCAATCCGGACCAGTTCCCCTACGTTAACGTGGTTGGCGTCCGTTATGACACTGGCAGCTACCTGCAATCCCTCGATCGGGTGGTCGAGCTCTCCGGCTACGACGAGTTTCGCGCCAGGCAGCCGAGGGACAGGTTGATCGACGGCAAGTACCGTGGCATCGGTATCTGCAATTACACCGAGGTGTCCGGCACCGGTGCCCCCGGCTGGCGTGTCCGCGGCTTTGCCAAGATGCCGGGCTTCGACAGTGCCCGCGTGGTTGTCGAACCGGACGGCCGGGCATCCGTCTTCTTGAGCCAGGCGGATGCCGGCCAGGGACATCTCACGGCCTTTGCCCAGGTCGCCGCTGACCGGCTCGGTCTCGAGTACGCGGATGTCCGTGTTTTCGAAGGCGATACCGCCAAGACGCCGTTCGGCACCGGTACCTTCGCCAGTCGCGGCTCGGTGGTCGGTGGCGGCAGCATCATCCGCTGCTGCGACAAGCTGATCGCGAAGATAAAGCGCATCGCCGGCGTCATACTGCAAGCGGATCCGGCCGACCTGGTACTGGGGGGTGGTTGCGTGCACCGGGCCGGCGCACCGGGTAACAGCCTGACCATGGAACAGGTTGCCGAGACCGCGTATTCGATGAACAACATCCCCCTGCCCGAGGGTGAGGATCATGGCCTGGAGGCGACCGATTACTACGATCCGCCCATGGTAACGCTGGCCAACGGCACCCATATCGCCCAGGTGGCAGTGGATCCGGATGACGGCCGTATTGAAATCGAAAACTACACGCTGGTGCATGATTGCGGGCGCGTGATCAACCCGATGATTGTCAAGGGACAGATACACGGCGGCACCGTACAGGGGATCGGCGAGGCCCTGATGGAAGAGATCGTCTACGACTCAGACGGCCAGCACCTGAACGCCAACCTGCTGGACTACGTCATACCCCTGGCGATGGATATTCCCGACATGCGGATAGATCATATCGAAACACCGAGTATCGACACGGTGGGGGGTATCAAAGGGACCGGCGAATGCGGCGTGACCGGCGCGGTACCCGCGATTGCCAACGCGGTCTGTGATGCGCTCGCCGGAATCGGTGTCAACATCCGCAGCGTACCGCTTCGCCCGAGTTTCATCCTGGAACAGATCGAGAATGCGCGCCGGGAAGCTGCCGGTTGAACCCGGTTTTCCGCTGCGGCTGTCTAGGAACGCGGGAACTTCTTGAATACCAAGACACGTCATGATTTTGGAGGGCAAATATAGAATTCCGATCGAACGACAGGCGGTGTGGGAAGCACTTGTCGATCCCGTCGCGCTCAAGGCCTGCATACCCGGCTGCAAGTCGTTTATGGAGAAAGCCGAAAACGAGTACGCCGCGGAAATCCATACGTCGATCGGCCCGATCAACTCTTCGTTCACTGTCAATATTACTTTATCGGACATCAAGCCGCCCGAAAGCTACCGGATCATCGGGCAGGGCAAGGGCGCCGGGGCGGCTGGCTTCGCCAGTGGCCAGGCAACGATCGAACTCATCGAAGACGGTACTGAAACGGAATTGCACTACACAGCCGACACCAAAGTGGGAGGCAAGCTGGCCCAGGTCGGTTCACGCCTTATCGAAACCGCGGCGCAAAAACTGGCGGGGCGGTTTTTCAGCAACTTCGCCCGTCACCTGGCGCCGGATTCCGTTACCACGGCAACCGGCGATGGAACGGTTCCTGCCTGGCTGTGGTGGGCGGCGATCGTGACAGGCGGCGCGCTGGTATTGGTCTACTGGCTGTACGCCTGAGACCAATGGCGAATCTGCGGCTCGGCGCGTTGGCCGGAAAGAGGTCGATTACATGAAAAGCACCTGGTCAGTCGGTATCGACATCGGTGGTACGTTTACCGATATCGTCGCAGTTGATTCCGCGACCGGCGAGACTCGCATGGGCAAAGTACTGAGCCGGCCCGATGATCCGGTCGCCGGGATCACGTCCGCATGCCACTCGCTGGGTCTCGAACTCGAGAACGTCGGCGATATCATGCATGGCACCACGATGGCTACCAACGCCATCGTCGAGAACCGCCTGCAACCCACCGCCCTTGTCATCACCGAGGGTTTTGCCGATACGCTCGAAATCGGGCGCCAGAACCGGCGTGAACTCTACCGTTTGAGCGTGACACCGAGAGTGGCGGCGCTGGTGCCCCCGGATCGACGCGTCGAGGCGCGGGAGAGAATCGATGCCGAGGGCGTGACCGTCACCCCATTGACGGATGAGGAAATCAAGCGCCTGACAGCCGAGGTGGAAAAACTGGGTGTGGAATCGTTGGCGATCAGTTTGCTGCACAGCTACGTCAACGGCGAACACGAATCCCGGCTGGCGGATTCCCTGCGCGACAGCGTTCCTTATATCGCGCTTTCCCATGAACTCAACCCCGAGCCACGGGAATACGAGCGCACCAATTCTACCGCTATGAATGCAGCGCTGATGCCGCTGGTCGCCAGGTACCTGGCGCGCATGAAAACGGTGATGGAATCCAGCACCGGCCTGCACCTGTTCCACTCGGCCGGCGGTATGGCCTCGGTTGAGGCCATCCAGACCCGGCCTCTGGCGCTGGCGCTTTCAGGGCCTGCCGCCGGTGTCACGGCCGGAGCGGAAGTGGCCGGCGATATCGCGCTCGACAACGTCATCACGTTCGATATGGGTGGTACGACCACCGACGTCAGCATCATCGCCGATGGCGAGGTCCCGATCAGCAGCAATCAGCGGATGGCCGGCTACCCGGTACGACAGATGATGGTCGCGGTCGAAACCATCGGTGCCGGCGGCGGTTCGATCGCGCGCCGGGACGGCAAGGCGATCCGGGTCGGGCCGGACAGCGCGGGCGCTTCGCCTGGGCCGGCCTGTTACGGACAGGGGGGAACGCAGCCGACGGTGGCGGATGCCAACGCCATTCTTGGCTATATCGATCCCGATCGGGATCTCGGTGGTTCGGTCCGACTGGATATCGAAAGAGCTGAGCGCGCCTTCAAGCCGCTGGCCGACGCGTTCGGGAAAACCATCCCCGAAACGGCGCTCGGTGTGCGGCGGGTGGCAAACGCCAATATGGCGCGTGCGCTGCGACGCGTCACCATCGAACACGGGGCGGATGCGAGGACCTGTACGCTGCTGGCCTTCGGTGGCGCCGGTCCGATGCACGCCGTGTCGCTGGCGCGGGAATTCGGCATCGAGACCGTTGTCGTACCTCGATTCTCCAGCGCATTTTCGGCCCTGGGATGCATCACCGCGGAAATGCGCTATGCGGAACAGCGCCCGGTGCATATGCCCTCCGCTTCATGGGATGCCGATGGGCTCGGCGAAATCGTGGATCGGATGAGGTACAGACTGGCCGAGCCCCTGCTTGGGGCGAAAGTCGGCGAGGGGGATCTGCGCACCGAAGTGGTCGGCCTGGTGCGCTATTCCGGTCAGTCGGATACCGTCAGCGTCATGCTCCGGCAGCCCTATCAAGCCGAAACCCTGAACGCAGAGTTCAGAAAGCTGCACGATCGTCTATATGGCTTTTCAACCGACGAACCCTGGGAGTTGGATACTGTGAGGGTCACCGTCAAAGCCCCGCCGGCTTACGAACTCTCTTCTTTGGGTCAAGCCGGCACCAGCCAACGGCTGGATAAACTGACCACACGCGAGTGCTGGTTCGAAGGACATGGGAAACTGGAAACACCGTTTTATGACCGTTCAAAACTGCCCCTGGGGGTGCAGATCGACGGGCCGATGATCATTCAGGATGACTGGTCGACCATTGTCGTCGAGCCCGGGACCGAAGCCTCAGTGGATGGATCGGGGCAAATCTTTATCAGGGTACGGTGAGATTATCATGACGACACAGATCGATCCTTTTACGGTTGAGGTGATACGCAACGCACTGACCGCCGTCGCGGAGGAGATGTCGCTGGTGATCATGCGCTCGGCGCGATCTCCGCTGTTGCGGGAAGCGGGTGATCTGTCGTCGGCACTGACCGACGCCAGCGGCGGATTGATCGCCCAGGGCAGGGATATCCCCGCACACCTGGGGATCATGGGCGCAACCGTCCAGGCATTTCTGGGCCGCGTGCCGGCCGGGCAACTACAGCCGGGCGATGTCTGGTTCCTCAACCTGCCGGAAGTGGGTGGCAATCATCTACCCGACGTGAAAGCGATCCGCCCGGTCTTTTCCGGCACGACACTGCAGGCTTTCGCTGTTTGCCTTGCGCATTGGGCCGATATCGGCGGCGCCAATCCCGGCAGTTATGTACCCGACGCCCGGGATGCCTGGCAGGAGGGTTTGCGCATTCCCCCGCTACGTGTCTTTACCCGCCACGGTGTCGATCGTGAGAAGCTCGACGTGATACTGTCGAATGTTCGTGGTGCGGAAGAACGCGAGGGTGACATCCTCGCGCAGATGGCCGCGACCCGCGCTGCGGACGGGCGTTTGCAGGAACTGTTCGCCCGATTCGGCGTAGCGACCCTACAGGCCGCGATCGAGGACATCCACAACCAGGCCGAGGCGGAGATGCGCAATGCGATCCGTGAGCTGCCGGACGGTGAGTATTCCGGTGAAGACTTTCTCGATAACGACGGCATCACCGACAGAAAAATTGCGGTCCGGGTGAAAATCACGATCAGGGAGGATACCGCGGTTTTCGATTTTCGCGACAGCGACGACTCGGCAACAGGACCGCTGAACGCCACGCCGTACACCGCCGCGGCCAGTGTGTTCTACGCGATGAAGGCCATCGCCGGGCCTGACATCCAGCCGAGTGCTGGGGCCGCCCGCCCGGTGCAGATCGAGACCCGTCCCGGGTCGATCCTGAATCCGCCCGTCAGCAGCCCGGTGGTGGGTGGCAACCACGAAACTTCCCAGCGGGTCGTCGACGCCATCTTCAAAGCGATGGAAGCGGCCGTGCCGGAGCGCTTGAGCGCCGGGGGGTCGACCACATCGGGGCTGCTGCTATTCAGCGGCATCGATCCGCGGACCGGCAAATGGACCACCCTGTATGAGGTGCACGGCGGTGGAGAAGGGGCGCGCTGTGATCGCGATGGCTATCCAACGACGCGCCCGCATATGTCGAACGTTATGAATACGCCGGCTGAAGTGATCGAAAAAGCCTATCCGATTCGCGTTGAACGCCAGGCGCTACGAAGCGGTTCGGGGGGGCGGGGTAAGCACGCAGGCGGGGACGGGCAGGAGAGGCGGTATCGGATTTTGGCTCCCAGGATGGTCATGACATCCATGGTTGAACGCTGCGTCGTACCCCCGTATGGGCTGCAGCAGGGTGAGCCCGGTGCGCCGTTCAGGATCAGCGTGGAGAGAACTGATGGCAGCTGTATGCAGATCGCAGGCAAGACCCATATCGAGTTGTTTGAAGGTGACTGCGTCATCATGCAAAGCAGCGGGGGTGGTGGTTACGGATTACCGTAAGCCGCCGGTACAGATGTTCCACAAGTCATTCAGGAGTCAATGGTGAAACTAAACGGTAAAAAAGTTCTCATTACGGGCGCTGCCCAGGGCATGGGTGGCACCATTACACGCACGCTTGCTGATGAAGGAGCGGAGTTGTTCATGACAGCGCGTACCCGGGAACCGCTTGCGGAGCTTGCGGAGGAGTTGCGCGGTAACGGCGTCATGGCTGCTTTTCAGGAAGGCGACGCTACCGAGGAGAATGATGTGATCACAGTGGTCGAGGCGGCGAAATCGTTTTTTGAAGGACGCATCGACGTGCTCGTCAATGCCGCTGGTGCAACGGGGCCGATAGAGACGCCGGTCTGGGAGATCGGCGCACAGGATTTCACCGATGTGTTGAAGAAAAACATCATCGGCACATTCCTGCCTATGAAGCACGTACTCCCCACCATGATAGAACAACGCTACGGCAAGGTGGTCAACATCGGTGGTGGTTCCGGGATGCGCGGCTACCGGTACCGTGCCGCTTACAGTTCCTCGAAGTGGGCGGTCCGCGGGCTGACCCGGACAGCGGCACTGGATACCGGTGAATACAATATCAATTGCAATGCCATTATGCCGGGTATCGTGGAAACGCCACGCATGGAGAAGTTGTGCCGGGTAAAGGCTGAGAAGCGGGGTGTTACTTATCAGGAAGTATATAACGAGTATGTCGATGAAATGGTGCTGCGACGCGTCACTACGCCGCAGGATGTTGCCAATGCCGTTATTTTCTTCGCCAGCGATGATTCGAAGAACGTCACCGGTCAGGAACTGCTGGTCTGCGGCGGCTGGCACGTGTGATGCCGTTTCGCTGAACTTGCCTGGCACCTGCCCAAGCCCTGGCTGCACAAGATCGTCCGTAAGGTACCGGCGGCCAATGAACGCTTTCACTGGGCTCTGGGGAGCAGCGACACGGTAGACAAGTTCGAGGCCAAGCGCTTTCAGCTTGGGCGCAAGGCATGGGCGCAGATGAAGGCTTCTGACTCGCGTGAGTGCTGTAACTGCCACTCATTTGAAGCCACGGGCTTTCATGAGCAGTTGCGCAAGGGGCGCATGAAGATGAAACGGGCGATGCAAGAGGGTCAGACCTGTATAGATTGTCACCAGGGAATCGCCCACCAACTGCCTGAAGGGTGGGACGAGGAAAAGGCTTAAACCCGGCCTAGTGGTGCAGGATCTGACTCAGGAAGAGCTTGGTGCGCTCGTGCTCAGGATTTTCGAAAAATTCACGCGGTGGCTTTTGTTCGATGATCTCGCCCTCGTCCATGAAGATCACCCGATGGGCAACCGCCGTGGCAAAGCCCATCTCATGGGTCACCACCAGCATGGTCATGCCGCTTTCGGCAAGTTCAATCATGACGTCAAGAACTTCCTTGATCATCTCGGGATCAAGCGCTGAGGTCGGCTCGTCAAACAGCATGATCCGTGGATTCATGCACAGTGAACGCGCGATGGCGACACGCTGCTGCTGGCCACCGGAGAGCTGACCCGGGTATTTGGCAGCCTGTTCTGGAATCTTTACCCGCTCAAGGTACTGCATCGCCTGTTCTGCCGCTTCCGCCCTTGGGAGTTTACGCACCCAGATCGGTGCGAGCATGACGTTGTCGAGGACAGTCAGGTGCGGGAACAGGTTGAACTGCTGAAAAACCATGCCGACTTCAGAGCGGATAATTTCGATATTCTTAAGATCCTGCGTGAGTTCGGTGCCGTCAACGACGATCGACCCCTGCTGGTGCTCTTCAAGGCGGTTGATGCATCGAATCAGGGTGGACTTTCCGGAGCCCGAGGGCCCGCAGATGACAATGCGCTCGGAGCGGGCTACCTCAAGGTTGATATCTTTCAGAACATGAAAGTCGCCAAACCATTTATGCATGCCTTTTATCGAAATGATTTTCGCATCAGAGGGGTCCAGCCGTGGCTGGGTGGATACTGGCGTTGTTTCCTGGTTCATGATTTAAGTCCGTCCGGTTGGGAACATGTTTAGTGACCCGTGTGCAGTTTCTTCTCGAGGCTCAATGAGTAGCGCGACATCGAAAAGCAGCTGATGAAGAAAAACAGGGAGATAAAGATATAGAGTTCCGGCGCAAGGCCCAGCCAGTCGGGGTCGTTCAGGCGGGCCCTGCCAAGGCCCAGGATATCCATCATCCCGATAATGAGGACCAGCACAGAGTCCTTGAAAGAACCGATAAAGGTATTGACGATGCCCGGGATCGAGATTTTCAGCGCCTGCGGGAGGATCACCAACTGGTGAGCTCTCCAGTAACTCAAACCCAGAGAATCTGCAGCCTCGTACTGCCCGGCCGAAAGGCCCTGCAGGCCGCCACGGACCACTTCGGCAATGTAGGCAGAAGCAAAGAGCGTGACCATGATCAGCACCCGCATCAGAAGATCAAAAGTTGATCCCGGTGGCAGAAAATAGGTCAGCATGGTCGATGCGACAAAAAGCAGGGTGATTAAGGGCACGCCGCGAATAAATTCGATAAAGATGACGCATACACCTCGTAAAGCCGGCAGCTTGGAGCGTCTTCCGAGCGCCAGCGCGATGCCGATCGGCAGTGAGAAGGCGATCCCGGTCACGGCGACCACCAGGGTCAGGAGGATACCGCCGAGTTTGTTGGTGCCAACGGGCTCCAGGCCAAACCCGCCAAGCAAAAGCCATGCGGCGATGAAAGGGTAGGCCGCTGCGAAAATCAGCCAGTATTTCTTGCCTGGGATATTTTCCCGAAGGCCACCGAAAATGGCGGCAATAAACAGGATGAAGGTCAGATTGACCCGCCATCGTTCGGGCTCGGGAAACCAGCCATAGACAAAAAGCTCAAAACTGCCGCGGATGAATGCCCAGCATGCAGCGTCCCTCGGTGCATCCATCAATGCCCAGCATTCCTTTCTGTCCTTCGCGGTCCAGACCGCCTCGGTGAAGAGCCAGTGGATGGCAGGCGGCAGGATTGACCACAAGAGCCAGATCGACAACAGCGTCAGCGCCACATTGAGCGGTGAAGACAGCAGGTTGCCCCGCACCCATCCGACCATGCCAGTGGTGCGTGCCGGCGGCGGCAGATCGGGGTGGGTGCCCGGAGCGTAATGCGAACTTTCAGACATGCGGCGCCCCTAGCGCTCGGTGAGCTTGATGCGGTGGTTAAACCAGTTCATGAAGGCAGAGATCAGCAGCGAGATCAGCAGATAGACGCCCATGACGATCAGCATGGTCTCCATCTCCTTGCCAGTCTGCATCAGGCTAATGCCGCCCAGCGTTGCCGTGATATCCATATAGCCGATGGCGATCGCGAGGGACGAGTTCTTGGTCAGGTTGAGATACTGGCTGCACAAAGGCGGTACGATGACCCGCAACGCCTGCGGAATAATGATGAGCTGCAGGGTGCGGTTCGGCCGCAGACCGAGTGCAAAAGCCGCTTCGCTCTGTCCATGACTGACAGCCACGATTCCCGCCCGGACAATCTCAGCAATAAAGCACGCCGTGTACATCGAGAGCCCTAGCCAGAGCGCGAGAAACTCGGGCTTGATGGCCATGCCCCCTTTGAAATTAAAGCCCTTGAGTACTGGTATGTCCCAGGACAGCGGTGCCCCGGTGGCGAGAAAGGCGATGCCGGGCAGTGCAATGAGAATCGCGATCGAGATCCAGAGCACCGGATAGATCTTTCCGGTCTCGTCCTGGGTGCGATGCGCCCAGCGCTTGAAAAAGAAAACCAGTGTGATGCTGATCAGGATGACGATGCCTACAAACGTTGCGCCATCTTCGAATACCGGAGAAGGTACGTAAAAGCCCCGGTTGGAAAGAAAAAATGCGTCCGCCCCGACGTTGATTGCTTTTTTGGCCGGGGGCAACAGTGTCACCACGATGGAATAAATGGCCAGGATGTGAATCAGTATCGGCACATTACGCAGGAACTCCACGTAGACGTAAGAGATCTTGCTGACCAGCCAGTTGCTGGAAAGGCGCATGATGCCGAGGATAAACCCGAGCATCGTTGCGAGGATGCAGCCCCAGAAGGCTACCAGCAGCGTGTTAAGGAGTCCTACGACGGCGGCACGCAAATGAGTGGACTGGTTGGTGTACTCGAGGAAAGGCGAAAAGCCGATATCGTAAGCGGCCGGCCACAGTAGAAATCCGAAGCTGAACTCCTTGCCGACAGCTTCGAGGTTGATCACCACATTACGGGCGATGGCGGCCATGAAGGCGAACAACACCACCATGGTCAGAATTTGGATAATGACGCCGCGCGATTCCTGGTTACGCCAAAGCCGCAGCAGGGGATTGGAGGTACTCGGAGCAGGCTGGATCATTGCGTCGGCGCGGGGTCCTTGTGGATTGGAGGCGTTAGCGCAGTCCAATTGCTACGGTGCACCGGAAGCCCCGCAGGGCTTCCGGTGCGGTTACAACTAAAAACAGCAGTTTCCGGCTTAGCGGAAGGGCGGCGAGTAGATCAGCCCGCCATCGGTCCACAGGGCGTTGAGGCCGCGCGCGATACCCAGGGGGGTATTCACGCCGATGTTGCGCTCAAAGATTTCGCCGTAGTTGCCGACCTGTTTGATGATCTGGTAGGCCCAGTCGTTCGAAAGACCCAGTTCCGAACCCTGGCTTCCGTCCACGCCCAGGAGGCGCCGGACTTCAGGGTTGTTGGAACCTTTCATCTCATCAACGTTGGAGCTGGTAACACCCAGTTCTTCAGCCGTGATCGTGGCGTTCAGCACCCAAGTCACGATGTCGGACCACTGGTCGTCGCCGTGGCGGGTCGCCGGGCCCAGGGGCTCCTTGGAGATAATCTCAGGAAGCACCATATGGGCGTCGGGATCCGGCAGCGCTGAGCGGGTCGATGCAAGACCGGAAGCATCGGTGGTATACACGTCGCAACGGTCGCCCTCATAGTTCTGGCGTGCTTCGTCGTTGGTCTCGATGGTGACCGGCTCATACTTCATTCCGTTGGAGGAGAAGTAATCCGCCAGGTTAAGCTCGGTCGTGGTGCCGGTCTGGATGCAGACCGAGGCGCCGTCGAGTTCACTGGCGCTGCTGACACCAAGGCTCTTCTTGACCATGAAACCCTGACCGTCGTAGTAGTTGACACCATGGAAACGCAGCTTGACGCCAACGTCACGCGAGAAGGTGATCGTGGTGTTGCGCCACAGTACGTCGCCTTCACCCGCGTTCAGTTTGGTGAAGCGGGTTTTACCGGTGGAAGTTACGGCTTCGATCTTGCCGGCATCGCCCAGTACAGCGGCTGCCGTGGCGCGACAGAAGTCGATATCAAAACCGCCCCAGACGCCACTGGCGTCCGGCTGGGCAAAGCCCGCGATGCCGGTGCTGACCACGCAGCGGAGGACACCCCGGCTCTGCACATCCTCAAGGGTGCCTGCCTGCGCAGTGCCGGCCATGCCAAGCACCAGCGCGGCAGCCGACAGAACAGCAGTCGTTTTTTGTCTCATTACGTTTCCTCCCTCACTTGGTGAGTGTCGGTTGTTGGTCACCTGCGCTTTCCAATATTTCAAATCTCACCCCAGCAAAAGCAGTGATTGGAAACCCAAACCGCAAGTGTTACCTTAACTTTAACTCGATACCGTAGTGTTTTTGAACCCAATTCTTCCCAAAATTCGCCAGAAATTGATAACAATCCATATTGGACAAGACTCGGTCCGGTAACAGATTCGGCAAAAGCCTCGCAAAACAGGGCCGAAAATACTGTTTCGCCCGTCCTAAGCGTGCCCGTTAGCGGCTTTCGCCTGCTGGTCGGCGTGATAGGAGGAGCGCACCATGGCTGCCGACGCCACGTGGACAAAGCCCATCTGGTAGCCGGTTTCAGCCAATGATTCAAATTCGGCCGGGGATAGGTAGCGCTCGACAGGCAGGTGATGCCTGGTGGGCTGAAGGTACTGGCCCAGTGTCAGCAGGCTCACGCCGTGCTGGCGAAGGTCGCGCATCACGGACTCGGCCTCTTCGATGTCTTCTCCAAGCCCCAGCATCAGGCCGGATTTGGTTGGCACGCCCCGGAATCGTTCGGCAAAGGCCTTAAGGAGGCTCAGCGAGTGCTGGTAATCCGCACCCGGCCGGACCCGTTTATAAAGGCGGGGTACCGTCTCAAGGTTGTGGTTGAAGATATCGGGCAGTTGCGTACCCAGAAGATTCAGCGCTACTTCGGTGCGCGCCCGAAAGTCCGGAGTGAGAATTTCGATCTCGAGTTTCGGGCAGGCGGCTCTCAGCGCGCCGACGCAGTCAGCAAAATGCCGTGCGCCGCCATCGCGCAGGTCATCACGGTCAACGGACGTCACCACCACATAACTTAAGCCCATCTGGCGGACGGTCTCCGCCAGCCGCGTGACTTCTTCTGTGTCGACCGGTTGCGGCCGGCCATGCGCCACATCACAAAACGGGCAGCGGCGGGTGCAGATGTCACCCAGAATCATGAATGCCGCGGTGCCGTTGCCGAAACATTCCCCGAGGTTGGGACAACCCGCTTCTTCGCAAACCGTATTCAGCCCGCGCTGGCGAAGAGTCTTTTTCAAACGCGCGACCTCCGGGGTGCCCGGGAAACGCGCCCTGATCCAGGCGGGCTTTTTCAGGCGCTCGTTGCGTTCCGTCGGGGCGAATTTGACCGGGACCCGGGCGACCTTCTGTTCGGCGTTGGCACTTCCATATTTGCTCACGGTGCTTCTGGCTCCTGTTCGTAATAGTCAATGGGTGGACAGCTGCACACCAGTGTTTTATCACCCTGGACGTTGTCTACGCGCCCAACCGGGGGCCAGTACTTCTCGCGCCGTGTGGCAATGGAGGGAAAAAAGGCCGCTTCAATGGGGTAAGGCCGGTTCCATTCACCCTGGGTCAGAAGATGCAGAGAGTGAGGAGCATTTTTAAGCAGATTATCGTCGGCATCCTGCTTGCCGGATTCGATCTCGGCAATTTCCTCCCGGATGGAGATCAAGGCGTCGCAGAACCGGTCGAGTTCGTCCCTGGACTCGCTTTCGGTGGGTTCGATCATGAAGGTATCCGGCACCGGCCATGCCATCGTCGGCGCATGAAAGCCGTAATCCATCAGCCGTTTGGCAACATCCTCAACGGTAATCCCGCAGGATTCGCGTATTGCTGAAAGATCGACGATACATTCGTGGGCCACCAGGCCGTTCTTCCCGGTGTAAACCACGGGATAGTGGGCGTTGAGGCGTTTGGCCACGTAATTGGCGTTGAGGATCGCGATTTCGGTGGCCCGGCGCAGCCCCGATGCACCGAGCAGCGCAATGTAGGCCCAGGAGATGGGAAGAATGCTGGCGGAGCCCCACGGGGCAGCAGAGACCTGGCCAATCGTGGCGCGGCCTCCGGACGCCGGGTTAACACCCTCGACCATCACATGATCAGGCAGGTAAGGCGCAAGGTGCGATAGCACACCGATCGGCCCCATGCCGGGACCGCCTCCTCCGTGGGGGATGGCGAAAGTTTTGTGCAGGTTGATATGCGCGACATCCGCGCCGACCTCGGCCGGCCTGCAGATCCCCACCAGCGCATTGAGGTTGGCCCCGTCCATGTACACCTGTCCACCATGGTGATGAACCATCTGGCAGATATCACGGATCCGCTCTTCGAAGACACCATGGGTAGATGGGTAGGTGATCATGAGTGCGGCGAGCTGTTCCTGATGGGTCGCGGCTTTATCCCGAAGATCGTTGAGATCGACGTTCCCGGCATCGTCACAGGCGACGATCACCACCCGCATCCCCGCCATTACGGCGCTGGCGGGGTTGGTCCCGTGCGCCGAAGAGGGAATCAGGCAGACATCCCGGTGGCCCTGGCCGTTTGCCTCATGAAAGGCCCGGATGCAAAGCAGCCCCGCGTACTCGCCCTGTGAACCGGCATTGGGCTGCAGCGAGATGGCATGGAAGCCCGTGATCTCGCAGAGCATGTCTTCGAGTTCCTCAAACAGCTGCTGGTAGCCCTGGGTCTGCTCCAGCGGCGCGAAGGGGTGCAGGTTGGTGAAATCCCGGATTGAAATCGGCAGCAGTTCGGAGGTCGCGTTGAGTTTCATGGTGCATGAGCCGAGCGGGATCATGGAGCGCCCAAGGCTGATGTCCTTGCTGGCGGTGCGGCGCATGTAACGCATCATCTCGGTCTCAGACCGGTAGCGATGGAAGATCTCGTGCTCGAGATAGGGTGCCGTTCGCACAAGTTCAGGCGGGATGGCACTTTCCACCTCGCTGTCCAGCGCGTCAATATCGAGCCGATGATGCGCGTGGGTATCGAACACCCGCCATAGGCTCAGCAGGTTTTCGCGCTTGGTGGCCTCATCGAAACTGATCCCGAGATGATCGGCATCGATCACCCTAAGATTGATCCGTGATTCGCGGGCGCGGGCAGCGAGTTTGCCCGCGAGACCGGGAACATGCACCGCGATGGTGTCGAAAAAGTGCTTCTCGACGATTTCGTAGCCGATCCGGGTCAGGCCCTGCGCCAGAATGCAGGTGAGCCGATGGACCCGGTTGGCAATGGTCTGCAATCCTTCGGGTCCGTGATACATCGCATACAGCGTTGAAATGTTCGCGAGCAGCACCTGGGCAGTGCAGATATTGCTGGTCGCTTTCTCCCGGCGGATATGCTGTTCGCGGGTCTGCAGGGCCATGCGAAGCGCCGGGCGGCCCTGGGCATCTTTGGAGACCCCGATAATGCGGCCCGGGATGGAGCGTTTGTGGGCGTCACGGGTGGCAAAAAACGCCGCATGGGGTCCGCCGTAGCCCATGGGAACGCCAAAGCGCTGCGAACTGCCAATGACGATATCAGCCCCCATCTCACCCGGGGGCTTGACCAGCGTCAGCGAGAGGATGTCCGCTGCTACCACTGCGAGCGCCTTCTTCTCGTGCGCCATGCTGATGATGCTGCCAAGGTCGTGCAGGCCGCCGGTCGAGGCGGGGTACTGAAGCAGGATGCCGAAGCATTCGCGGCGCGCCAGTTCCTCCCCGGGGTCACCGATCAGGATTTCAAAGCCCATGAACCCGGCCCGGGTCCTGATGACGGCGAGGGTTTGCGGATGCACCCGGTGATCGACAAAGAACACGTTCGATCTGGACTTGGACAGCCGCCGGCACATGCTCATCGCTTCTGCCCCGGCGGTGGCCTCGTCGAGCAACGAGGCATTTGCGAGTTCCATTCCGGTGAGGTCGCAGATCATCTGCTGAAAGCCAAGCAGGACTTCGAGCCGTCCCTGGCTGACTTCTGCCTGATACGGCGTGTAAGCCGTATACCAGTCCGGATTCTCAAAGACATTCCGACGGATGACGGGAGGCATCACGGTCCCGTGGTAACCGCAGCCGATCATGGAGACGAAGACCTGGTTGCGGTGGCGCATGTGACGCAGATAGGTGCCGGCTGCCCGTTCGCTGCGGGGCGTATCCAGCTCGAGCGGACGCTCGCTGACGATATTGGAAGGAACGACCTGATTGATCAGATCGTCGACGCTGGCGCAGCCGAGGTCGGCCAGCATTTCCTGGATGTCCGCATCGGAGGGCCCGATATGTCTGCGGATAAAGTCGCCATGCATCTCAAGTTCGGTCAGTGTTGCGCGGTGCTGCGTCATCGTTCTCGCTCCTTGTGAGGGTCAGTCCAGGCTGCTGACAAGATCCTGATATGCCGATTCGTCCATTAATGAATCCAGATCAGCCGCTGAGCTGACCCGGATGCGATAGAACCAGCCCGCACCGGTGGGGTCTTCGTTGACCTTCTCCGGTTCGTCACTGAGCGCCTGGTTGACCTCTATTACCGTGCCGGTAACAGGCGACTTGACATCCCCCGCGGCCTTGACCGACTCGATCACGACGATCTCCTGCCCCGCGCTCACGTCAATCCCGGCCTCCGGAAGTTCCACATACACCAACTCACCGAGCTGGTCCTGGGCGTAATCGGTGATGCCGACGGTGACGACGTCTCCTTCGAGGCGCGCCCACTCGTGATCGGCGGTGAATTTAAGGTCAGTCATTGGGTGATTTCTCCTAAGGTCTTGGGTGATAGCGGTGGGGAACAAATGGCAGCCGGCAGACCGTAACCGGCAATGCTTTGTTTCGAACCTGTGCTTTGAGTTGTGTCCCCGGCGTGGCCAGTGAACCGGGTAGATAAGCCATGGCGATGGGCGCGCCCACGCTCGGGCCAAAGCCGCCGCTCGTCACCTCGCCCGCGGGGGAATCGCCGGGCGCAAGCAGCGGTGCATGCGCCCGCACGGGCGCCTTGCCCTCGGGCCGGATGCCGACCCGTTTGCGGGCGGGACCGTGCTCGATTTCTTGCAGAATCCTCCCTTCGCCCGGAAAGCCCCCGGGGCGGGTGCCGCCTGGTCGCCGGCACGCGGGAATCGCCCAGCGCAGTCCGGCCTCCACCGGGGACGTATCCGGGCCGATGTCGCTGCCATGCAGGCACAGGCCCGCTTCAAGGCGCAGGGTATCGCGCGCCCCAAGGCCCGCTGGCTCGACTCCCTCGAGCGCGAGCAGCGTGCTCGCCAGCCCCGGGGCCGAGATCTCGTCCACCGAGATCTCAAAACCGTCCTCACCGGTGTAGCCGCTGCGGGTCACACAGCAGCCCACTCCGGCGATCGTCATCCTGGCAGCCGTCATAAAGCCGAGCTTCTCGACCCCGGGAGCGATGGACCGAAGCGCGGCGGCCGCGCGCGGGCCCTGCAGGGCAAGCAGCGCCAGATCCTCGCGGGCTTTTATCGCGACACCCGGGCTTGCACGGTTGCGCATCAATGAAAGGTCATCTTCCTTGTTGGCAGCATTCACGATCAGGCAGTACTCGTTATCGAGCCGGTACACCATCAGGTCGTCGACGATACCCCCGGAATCGTTGGTCAGAAAACTGTAGCGCTGAATGCATTCTTCAAGATCGACGAGATCTGCGGGAAGCAGGGTCTCCAGCCAGCTTGCTGCGTTTTCCCCGCCGACCTGTATCTGACCCATGTGCGAGACATCGAAAAGACCGGCGCTCTTTCTGACCTGATGGTGTTCAGAGATAATCCCGGCCGGGTATTGGAGCGGCATTTCATAACCTGCGAACGGTACCATCTTGGCACCGAGTTTCTGGTGCAGGTCATTAAGCGGCGTGCGTTTCACGTGCCGTGAGTCGCGGGCATGGTTTGGGAAGTCGGTTTTCTCAGGAGCGAACATAGTATATCGTCAGGTTGTGGTAGAGATTCATTGTTAAACCTTACTAACAGCAATTGATTCCCCCCATTTATGAATGCCAACCCGGTCCTGGTAGAGGTCACCCGAGGTGAGATGATTGAGAGCCGCCACCGCGGCGCAATTGCGGTGGTGCGCAGTGATGGCCAGACCGCCGCGGCGATTGGCGACGTCAAAGGACTTATCTACCCGCGCTCTGCAATCAAGCCCCTGCAGGCGGTCTTTCTCGTCGAAAGTGGTGCCGCCGATGCGTTTGATCTGACGGATATGCAGCTGGCGCTGGCCTGTGCCTCTCATAACGGAGAGCCCGGGCACGTTGATGCAGTGCGAAACTGGCTGGCCCGACTGGGTCTTGATGAGCAGGCGCTCGAGTGCGGCGCCCATGCACCGCGTCGAAGTCAGGACCGTGCGGCGCTGGCCCGGGAAGGACTTGCGCCGGGGCCGGCCCACAACAACTGCTCGGGCAAGCATTGTGGGTTTTTAAGTGCGGCGAGACACCTTGGCCAGAATACAGAGGGTTACATCAGGAAAACGCATCCGGTGCAGCGGGGGGTTCTTGATCTGGTCGGTGCGATGGCAGGTGTTAATCTCAATGACACAGCCGCCGGGATAGACGGCTGCGGTATTCCGGTTGCAGGCATTGCGCTGGAGCCCCTGGCCCTTGCTTTTTCGCGGTTTGCTACCGGGGTCGGCCTGGGTCCGCAGCGTCAGGCGGCGGCGCAGCGCATTTATCAGGCAATGGTTGAAGAGCCGTTCATGGTTGCAGGCACCAGGCGCTGGTGTACCCGGGCGATTGCAGCGGGAGAGGGTGCGTTTATCGTCAAGACGGGCGCCGAGGGTGTCTATTGTGGCGCCGTCCCTCAAGCCGGCGTCGGTATCGCGCTGAAGATCGATGACGGGGCGCGGCGGGCTGCCGAGTGCGCGATGGGGGCCGTTCTGTCAGGTTTGGGATGCCTGCATCCGGAACAGGCGTCGGGGCTGATTGACTCCCCTGTCTCGAACGTCGCGGGACGCGAGGTCGGTGAAATCCGGCCCGCGCTGGAGTTGTCAGATTTCAGCGCAACGGGCTCCGCACGCTAGTTTTTGTTGACCGGGGCAGTCGCTCAGTCTTTTGTTAGCGACGCTGGAGTTTCTTTCTTTGTGGGAAGTCGCCGCGGGGAATCTGAAAACCGGATTGTGCCGCTGCCGTCTGCCCGTCCTTGCTGAAGGAAGCCCGCGTTGCGTCTTGCCTGGGCGGTTTCAAGCCGGTCGTGAAGAACGCTGCTGTAGGGCAGGGCGTACGCGCGGGGCACATCCCACTCCTCGGCCTGAACCCAAAGATGAATGTATCCCGATTGATCCTGGGCAGGATTGGGTTCCTGGAACTGCCACGCATGCAGCGTGAATGCTTCCGGGAGGCGGGTGCTGCTTGGCCATCCCTGCAGGCTGCTGAGGGAAAAATAGTGCAGCAGGTAAAAAACCGCCCCGGCCAGCACCACCGACAGCCGGACGGCCATTGACAGTCGCGAGCGGATCAGCAGCAACAGCAGAACAAAAATGCTGAAGGCATAGGCGAGGGTCAGCGCGATGAGCTTGCCGCTCACGTTTCAGGCTCCAGGAGATACGGTGTCAGGCGCGCCTGACGCTCGTTGACATTGATAATTTTGCCGTCACGGGTTGGGGTAAACCGGACGATGGTGCGCTCTTCATCGACCTTGGAAAGGATGACCCGTTTGACGAAGACGGTCTGGACCGAGGGGTTAATCCGCTCTATCTTGACCAGGACTTCAATCGGCTCGAGGTTCCGTTTTTCGTAGTAGTAAAGATTGACGGTGTACTCGCCATCGATCAACCCCCGCAGCGTGACCAGTTCCTGGTTGATCGGGTAGACGATTTCCCGGCCCTCGATAACAACCGTATCGTTGACCGCGCCCTGATCATCACGGTCAAGATGAAGCCAGCCGGCGTCCTTTTTCAGATAGGAGACGATTTCACCCAGGGGATCACGCACCCAAAGATCGATGTCATCGGTGCGCTGCTCGGGCCAGGTGACGGAAATAATGTACTCAGCCTTGAGGTTGACTTTTCCCTGCCGGGCCTCGGGGTTGAAGTACACCAGCGAAACAAAGAAGAGCAGGGTAAAACCCAGCAGTGCATTGAAGAGCAGATCCACAAAAGGGTCGGTGGTGTACCCCCCGGTTTTCCTGATCATGAAGTCGGGCCGACGGCAGCGTCAGCGTGCATGGGGTGCTGTGTATCCACCGCCGTGACAATGACGCCAAAGAGACGGTCCGCCGCCCGGTCCAGCAGTTGGTATTGAACACCCAGGATAAGGCCGCTGGTCAGGCCCGCAAGTGTCGTAAAGAGCGCAATCCGCATGCCGCCGCTCATCTGGGTAAGCATCAGTTTGGCCGCATTGAGGTCGGTGGTCTCCATCTGCGCCACCGAGTTCAGCATGAAGATGAACCCGATCACGGTGCCCAGCAGCCCGAGTTTGATCATGAGGTCTGCGATAAACCAGCCGCTGGCGTGGCCCGAGCGGACCTGCTGCTGAAGATCGGTGCCGAGATTAACGAGGTCGGCAACGCTGCGGCCATTGGCAAGGGCCGTTGCGACAGCCCGTTGGTAGTCGATGGCGATGGAGGAAGGCGCGTCAGCCGAAGGAGGCGCTGCGCCAGTCGCGAGGCTTTGGGCGCTTTTGTGCTCCTTATCCATCAGCCAGGAGCAGTAGCCGGCATGACCTGAAGCAATGATGAGGCCGGCTAGGATAATCAGCGAAAGCCGGCTCGCGTCCTGCTCCAGAAAAAGGGCGAGCAGGCCAAAGTGAACGAACAATACCGCACCCAGCGCCAAGAGCCCGGCAATGGCCAGCCAGTAGAGAAAAGTCTGACCTGTGGAAGGGGGCGGCGCCATGAGACTGGGACGCTACAGTTCGTCCTCGCTGTAGGCCTGAATACTGAGCGCGTGGATTTCCTTTTTCATGAGGTCATCCACGGCATCGTATATCAGGCGGTGCCGGGCAAGCGTATTGAGCCCGTTGAAACAGTTCGCGATCACGGTAACCTGATAATGGCCGCCGCCGCTTGCGGCGCCGGCGTGTCCTGCATGCAGATGGCTCTGGTCTTCGATTTCCACTGATTCGGCTGACAGTTTTTGCCGCAGGCGATCGACGATGAGATCAATGGTCTCCACCTCAGGACTCCGGCGGCTTGGTGCTGATGTGTCGTGCCACCATCATCATCTGGACGATACTGAAGGCAAGCGTTAATCCCAAGAGTCCGAAGACCTTGAAGTTGACCCAGAAGTCTGTTCGGATTTGCTCATCCAGATGGGTCCGGAAATAAAAAGCAACGTAGAGGTTCAGCAGACCGCTGATGAAAAAGAAGAGACCCCAGGAAACGTTGACTTTCTTCCAGATGGAAGCGGGCATCTGCATCTGGCTGCCTAAAAGACGCTGGAGTACGGTCTGTTTTCCGATGAACTGACTGCCCAGCACAATCACGGCAAAAATCCAGTTCACTATGGTGGGCTTCCATTTGATGAACACGTCATCACGAAAGAGCAGCGTCATCCCGCCGAAGAGCAAAATGACAAAGAGCGTCACCAGGTGTGTGGTCTCAAAGCGCTGATGCCGAACGCGCACAAAGACCACCTGGGCTAGTGAGGCCGCCATGGCCACAAGCGTGGCCGCGAATATGTCATATAACTTGTAAGTCCCAAAAAACAGAACGAGCGGGAAAAAATCAAAGAGCAGTTTCATAAACCGACAGGAAAATCGAACGTGGAAACCGAAATTATAGTAGCGGGGTTAAGCCGGCGCTAACCGGCCTTCTCTGGGAAGATTCCTGATAACGCTCGGGTTTTTGGGAGTATAGTTGTGGCCTCACTGATTAGGCATAATCCGGTTCCCAGCCTTGCGCCCATGTGTTTCGCCGACTTGATATGGCCAGCAAATCGCCGATAACGGTCACCGAGCTTTCAGCGATGAAAAGCAGGGGTGACCGCATCTCCTGCCTCACGGTGTACGACTACAGTTTTGCGCATGTCCTGGACGAGGCCGGGGTCGAGATTCTATTGGTGGGGGACAGCCTCGGCATGGTGATCCAGGGCCATGCGACCACGCTGCCGGTATCGATGCACGATGTGACCTACCATACCCGGTGCGTGTCCCGGGCCTGCAGGACTGCGCTGGTGATCGCCGATATGCCCTTTGGTTCCTTTCAGGGAAGCCCGCAAAGCGCCTTTGAAAACGCGGCCTGCCTTTTGGGGGAAGGCGGCGCTCACATGGTCAAGATCGAAGGCGGGGCGGTCATGGCACAGACGGTATCGTTTCTGGTTGAGCGGGGCATCCCGGTCTGTGGACACCTTGGCCTCACACCGCAGTCAGTGAATCAGTTTGGCGGCTTTCGTGTTCAGGGGCGCCAGGAATCCGCAGCAGAACAACTTCGCCGCGATGCGCGCAGCCTCGATGAGGCCGGCGCGTCGCTGCTGATCCTAGAAGCGATGCCGTCAGATCTCGCCAAAGACCTCACCGAGAGCGTCTCAGCTCCAACTATAGGGATCGGCGCAGGTTCCGGCACAGACGGTCAGGTGCTGGTTCTCTATGATCTCTTAGGTATCTATCCCAAAAAGAGCCCCAAGTTCAGCAAGAACTTTCTCGAAGGCAAGGGATCGGTTGCAGAGGCGGTCAGGACATTTGTCGAAGATGTCCGGGCAGGCCGGTTTCCAGATCCTGAGCACAGTTTCTGAATTCTGTACGAGTCGTCTAGCGACGGGTTACTGGTACCGAGGGTCGGACTCGAACCGACACGGTGTTGCCACCACCAGATTTTGAGTCTGGCGCGTCTA
>DCXP01000038.1:12172-12489 GCA_002327725.1 Proteobacteria bacterium UBA2133 | reverse complement strand
CTCGGCGCCCTTCCCAAGGCTCCAGGCAGCCTGCGCCAGGCCCTGTCACAGCTGGGTGTAGATGGGCTACAGGCGCTCGGTCACAATCTGCCTGCCGATCACGCCCTCGACGATATCGTCTATCAGGCTCCGATTGTGGACCCCGAAAAAATCATCTGCATCGGTGTCAACTACGTTAATCGAAATAAAGAGTACGACGACACGGCGCTGCCGCCCTACCCTAGCGTCTTCATGCGGACCCCGGGATCTCTGGTCGGCCATCTGCAACCTATTGTTCGTCCACCGGAATCGACCCAATTCGATTACGAGGGAGAGAT
>DCXP01000038.1:4047-11843 GCA_002327725.1 Proteobacteria bacterium UBA2133 | reverse complement strand
GCAATCATCATTGGCAAGCCGGGTCGAAGGATCACCGAAGACCGGGCCCATGACCATATTGCCGGCTTGACTGTACTGCAGGAAGGCAGCGTCCGCGACTGGATGCGTCACGGCAAATTCAACGTCACCCAAGGCAAGAATTTCGACCGCTCTGGCGCTGTCGGGCCCTGGATGGTGACCGCGGATGAGTTCGACGGCTATGACCGGCTCACGGTCACGACCCGGATCAACGGTGCACAGCGCCAGCACGACAGCACTGCCAATCTGCTATTCTCTTTTACCTACCTTATCAGGTACCTGTCGACCTTTATGACACTTAAGACCGGCGACATCATCACAACCGGCACCCCGACTGGTGCAGGCGCCCGATTCGATCCCCCACGGTTCCTTGTCCCGGGCGACACGGTTGAGGTCGAGGTGCCCGGTGTCGGTGTTTTAAGAAACCACGTGGTCGATGAATAACACCAACCCCGCACCAGTGCCCGCAAAACCGAAGAAATCCACCGCGTACTCACACGGTCTGAATGACCTCTCCCACACCCTGCCCATCAGGCTGCTTCGGGCCAGGCCGGCCGCAGTCAATCAGTTCCAGCCCATTTTCCGCCAATACCATGTAACCGGACAGCAATGGCGCGTTCTGCAAATGCTGACATCGAATCTTGATCTGCCAGAGGCCAGTTTATGTCTATGACGTCGCGCGACCGGGTGCTGACGGTCCTTAATCACGAAGAGCCCGATCGGGTACCCATCGTGATTGGAGTGAGCAACGCCACCGGCATAAAAATGCAGCCCTACCAGGGAATCAAGCGTATTGCCGGAATCGAGGCCCCGGACCAATACCTCTACCAATGGCCGGAACTCGGTACCGCCGCGATCGACGAGGCCACCATGGCACGCCTGCACAGCGACGTCCGTGGGGTACTGGATCTTGAACCCGCCGCAACCCGCCGACGTAATCAGAATCGAGCGCCGCACGATGACTGTATCGACTCCTGGGGCTCTGGCCAGGTCGAGGTGACCCCGGGTTACTGGTTCCCGGGCATACACCCGCTGATCGACGCGACCACGGTCGAGGAGTTGGAGAATTATCCCCACTGGCCCGACATGAGTGACCCCAGCCGTGTCGCCCATGTCGCTAACGATGCTTGCCGACTGGCGGCGCAGAATGAATACGCGATCATGGCCACGCCCTGGCTGCTGTTTCCGTTCGAACGGGCCCACGCCATGCAGGGCATGGAGGCTTTTCTACTGAACATGATCAAGCATCCGGACTTTTCCCGGGCGTTGCTTGAGAAAATCGCCGGCTATTGCAAGGCACTGATGGGGCGGTTTCTCGACGAAGCGGGCGACAACATCGACATCATCAAGATTGGCGACGACCTGGGCACCCAGGAGAGCCTGATGATCTCGCCGCAAATGTACCGTGACATGTTAAAGCCCTTTCATGCCGATTTCATCGAGTTCATCAAGGCGCGCACCCCGGCCAAGATCTTTTTTCACTCCTGCGGCGATGTTTTCCCACTGATTGAAGACTTCATCGATATCGGGGTCGACATCCTGAATCCCATCCAAACCTCCAGCGGCAAGATGTCGGATCTTGCGGCACTCAAGGAACGCTTTGGCAGGAATATCGTTTTTTGCGGCGGTATCGACAGCCACCGCATCCTGCCCTATCGCAGCGTCGAGGAGGTGCGCCAGGAGGTGCGCCGGGTGATCGGTATCCTCGGTCCCGGTGGCGGCACCATGATCGGAGCCGTGCACACGGTCATGAACGATGTGCCGCCGGAGAATGTTCTGGCCATGGTTGATGCGGTGGAAGAATTCGGCCATTATCCACTGCGGAATTGACTGCGGTCAGTCGTTTTGGGGGCAAACTATCGATGATTACCCTCTCGCACAGGCGGGCAGATAACAGCACCTGGAGGAAGCAATGGAAAAGAAAGTGTATGAACTCAATGTAGCGGTCGAGGCCGGTCCCGACCTGGCGCTTACCGGGTACTGTTTTGTCGAGGCCGAAGATGAACAAGAGGCAAAAGAGAAAACTAACGCCTATTTTGATGCCCACAAGGGCGAGGTGGCGACCTATGCTGCCCGCGGCCCGCTCCGACTGTCTGGTGGCGACGGCGCCGAGATAACAGAATCACATTTGGCGGGCGGTGCCAGCTTGACCATAGAGGCGGTGAAAGAGTTCTCCGTAGAGCGCCACATCAAGTCGAAGTTACTGGACGTGTAAGCGCCTTTTCAACGCACAACAGCGCGTCAGTCAAGAAGCCTGGGAGGCAGTCGAGGGGGTGGCGCCCGGCCTCTGGGCTCTAGCTCCGGACAAGCTGAAGTTCATTCTGAGAGGCCAACGCGTTGTGCACTCCGATGGCAAAGTCAAATCTGCGCCTTAAATGCGGTGCCAATCAGTCCTCGACGAGGTCACCTGTGACCGGCAGCGTATGCCGATCCACTTCATTGTACTCCTGCAACAGGTGGCGCTGGGTATCGAGCCATTCCACACCCTTTGATGCGTTTTCTTGAAGGACGTCGGCGTCGCGAATGGCGATTGCATAAATCTCGTCACCGTAAGTCATTAAGTAATGGGTTGGCGGGTTGGCGGTTCTGGACTCACGTGAGTTTGCGCGGACATTCTCAAGAAAATCATCGAAGCACTCTGGCTTGGGCTTGAAGCGAATGATGGATAACTTTTTCATTGTTCCTTCCTTTGCTGAGTTAAGACTTCGGGTATTTTATTCCTGTTACACAGAGGCGACCAGAGGGTAATGCTGCTGCGCTATACCCATTTAAGAGCAGAGGATTTGGTGGAGCGGTTAAATTTTGCGCCCGCCTCGGTGCTCCCCCTGCGCAATTTTTTTTTCGAAACTGTTGTCGGGCTTCGCATGGTGATCTTATCAGTCGATCCGTGAAACCGTGACTTCTGTTGCATGCACCGAAGTACTTTCACCCATATCAGCTTTTCTAGCTACACACAGCACGTTCACATTTGCACGACTTTTCCCCATCTTTGGCCACCGACTCTTGTAAACAAGCAGCGCGCCCGGTGTGATCATGTCTGATACACACACCGTGAGTGCCAATTCTCCCGATTCGTTAGACAACCGCACCCGATCACCGTCACCTATACCCAGACCGGATGCCGTCTCAGGATGGCAGGTGACCGTTGCCGGGCCCAGCTTTCTGATAACGCGGTAGTCGTTGCCAAAGCTCGAATTCATCAGCCACTCGGCAGCCGGTGAAATCAAACGCAGTTTGCCGTCCGCCGACTCCGCGTCCACAGTTGCCTGCGGCAGGCGCGGTAGGCCGTCCGCTTCAGCACGTTCGCTGGCAATCTCTATTTTTCCACTGGGGGTCGCAAACCGCCCTTCAGCCCACAGGATCAATGGCTCGTCGGCGACATGAGCCCAACCCTGCTCAGTCAACTCCTGCCAGGTTTCCCGAACGCCAGATGCGCGAAGGGTTCGCTCGATGATAGACCGATCATATTCGTACAGAGTTGGCTCCTGGAGTTCCATGACCCTAGCCAGTCTTCTGAAAATTTCCTGATTGGACAACGATTCACCCATTGGCTTGCGGCACTGCACCTGCGCTCCGATCGTAAGATGAAAATACGATGCGCACACATCGTCGAACTCTAAGAAACTCGCTGCCGGCAAAACGATATCGGCAAAATCCGCCGTATCCGTCATAAAGCAGTCGATCACGACTGTGAACAACTCCTCTCGGGCCAATCCCTGCCGCATCAACGCTTGATTTGGATTTGACGCGAGCGGATTGCAGTTCCATACCACGTACGACCGGATCGCTGCAGGATCTTGCAGCAGGCCTGGTATATCCATCTGGCTGACCGCGGCGGGTCCGTCGTTAAATCGTGGCTTCTCGTAAGCCGGTGCTCCTCCACCGCGTCCGCCGATGCCGATGGTATCGTTTAAATAGTAAAAGCCCGCACCCGGTTTTCCGATATTACCCGTCAGCGCGGGCAACATGGCGCAGGCGCGGAAGACATTTCCGCCCCGGGGTTGACGCTGAAGTCCCTGGCCAAGCCAAAGCAACGACGGGCCGCGGGCATACCACCGTGCCGCCTGTTCGATCAGTGCTGCTGCTACGCCGGTTACTGCTTCCCCCCACTCGGGCGTGCAGCATTTGCTCGATGATAGGACTTCTTCATAACCCTGCACGTGATCTTTGATGTAGTTCTCATCTACGAGAGCCTCGCGCTTCATGACATGCAGCATGGCAAAGGCAAGTGCCGCGTCGGCTCCTGGACGCACCTGAAGGTGCAGATCGGCAGTTGCGGCGGTATCGGTACGGACCGGATCGATGACGATGACCTTAGCGCCGTGTTCGCGCAGCCAGTGCTTGTGTACATGGGGTCCACAGTGGGCAGGGTTCGCTCCCCAGACCAGAATGCACTCGCTGTCCCTTGCCGTACGGGGATCGAAGCCTGCAACAGAATCACCGAAAACGTAGTTCAACGCCACGTGGCCTGCAGCGTTACAAACCGTATCCGGATTGACCTCGGTCGCACCAATGTGGTCGAAAAAACGCTTTGGGAATTCTCCTGCAATGACCGAGCACGTTCCGGTGTAATGGGTCTGGTAAATCCGATCGGCGCCGTACAGATGATTAATGTCAGCAAACCTTTGTGCTATCTCTGCGAAAGCCTCATCCCAGGAAATACGCTCGAATTCACCGCCTCCCTTATTTCCTGATCGCTTCAGCGGATAAAGCAGACGGGCGTTTTCATCGAGCCATACCCCGTTGTAGCTGACGGCACATTTGGCGCAAAGCGGCCCTCGCGTCGACGGATGGTCGCGATTGGCTTTTACCTTAAAAATCTCCCCGTTTCGCTTATGTACAATGATCCCGCACCCGTCATAACAATCCCTCGGGCAGGTTGTCTTGATCCATTGTTCATCATTTGCCATGCCAATACCCTATACAGAAAAGTTGTCTAGCCCCAGAGTGCCCGTTACCTAATTTACCAATTCAACAACGGGGCTGATAAAACCCACGTCTGTCATCGATTGCGGGCCACTGTACGCCACATCCGCTATGACCAATCCCGCTCCGGCAACATTTCTTCTGCGAGTAATTTTGACGGGACTTTCTTTGGTGCAATTCTGACCGCAGTTACCCAGAACCATCTCTATTGATGCACTTAGGTCCACCCCTATCCAATCAAAGCAAAATCGCCTACCCCCACTGAATACATGTCATCCTCAAAAATCCTCCACACCGGCCATATCCGGGAGTTTGTGGGCAATCCCTTTATGGCAGTCGATGCATGTCTTCTCGCCTTGCGCTAACCTCGTCGAGTGGGCCCTATCGGCACGTTTGCCTTGCTGGGTGAGATCCATGTATTCGAAGTCATGGCAGTTGCGACACTCCAAGGAGTCATTGGTCTTTAAGCGTGCCCACTCATGTTTGGCGAGCTCAAGTCTTTTTTCGAGAAATTTCTCGCGAGTGCTTATGGTACCGAAGATTTTTCCCCACGCCTCCTTGGTGGCCTGGGTTTTGCGCGCGATTTTATCGGTCCAGTTGTGGGGTACGTGACAATCGGGACAGGTAGCGCGCACACCAGACCGATTGGTGTAATGGATAGTGGCTTTCAGTTCCTGGTAAACATTGTTGCGCATTTCGTGGCAACTGATACAAAACGTTTCGGTGTTGGTGGCCTCCAAGACGGTGTTAAAACCGCCCCAGAAAATGACTCCGGCGATGAAACCACCGATGGTTAAGAACCCAAGGCTGAAATGCCGACTGGGCGTTCTCAGCACTGCTGTCCGCTTTTTTACCCATTCGATCATGGAAAACTCCCAATCATTTCTCCTTACCAACCCGTCGACGGATCGTGTAACAACCCCTCGAAGGTGTTGTCGACCAGGGGCTTGATTTCAACCTGTATCACATGGCACTGGTTACAGAAGTGCCGCCGTGGTGCCACCTCGGCAAGAACATTTCCGTCTCGATCCTTGTAGTGGCTGTCGCTAACCATCGGCGCTTGCGGATCCTCGGTGCGTTGCCGGCTATGGCAGGAAAGGCATCTGTTTGCAAACAAATCAACCTGATATTTGTTTATCTTGTGAGGAATGGTCGGCGGTTGCATTGGATAATTGCGCTTACGCATGATGTCTTTATCCTCGACTTGCTCCATCCGTGGCGCCGGTGGTTGGTCCGCGATCGACACCTTCCCCCTTAGCGTGGCAATATTGTCGTCAGCGTGCGCGGAATAGATGATGCCAAACAAACCTACGCAAACTATCATCTGTTTCATAATGCGCCTAGGCCTTGACTATCTTCACGGCACACTTCTTAAAGTCGGTCTGTTTGGAGATCGGGTCGGTCGCATCCAGCGTGACCTTATTGATGAGCTGGCTGGCATCGAACCAGGCCACGAAGACTAGTCCTCGCGGTGGTTTATTTCGGCCCCGCGTTTCCACCCGCGTGCGAATCTCACCACGGCGTGAAACCACGCGCACTTCTGTGCCCCGCCGCATGCCGTTGTCCTTGGCGTCATCCGGATGCATGTAGACGACGGCATTGGGAACGGCGCGGTAGAGTTCCGGCACCCGCTGGGTCATGGAGCCGGAATGCCAATGCTCTAGCACCCGTCCGGTGACAAGCCAGAACCGGTACTCGTCATCCGGGGATTCTGGCGGCGGTTCATAGGGCAGCGCAAAAATTACCGCCCTGTTGTCCTTCTGACCGTAGAACTGGTATCCGGTCCCTGGCTCAACGTACGGATCGCTGCCCTCCCGATAACGCCAGCGTGTCTCCTTGCCGTTAACCACCGGCCAGCGCAGGCCGCGTTCCTCGTGATAGCGGTCGAAGGGCGCCAGATCGTGCCCGTGGCCACGGCCAAACTGGGCGTATTCCTCGAATAAGCCTTTTTGGATATAGAAGCCAAAATGCTTGGCCTCAGTGCTAGCAAAATCCGAATCCATTTCGCTCAGTGGATACTTGTCCACTTCGCCGTTGCCAAACAACACCTCATAGAGCGTCTTGCCTTTGTATTCGGGATTGCGCTCAAGGAGCTCCTTGGGCCAGACCTCGTCGGTGGTGAAACGCTTGGAAAACTCCACGGTCTGCCATAAATCGGATTTCGATTCACCCGGTGCGTCCGCCATCTCGTGCCAGAATTGGGTGCGCCGCTCGGCATTACCGTAAGCACCCTCCTTCTCCACCCACATAGCCGTTGGCAGAATCAGATCCGCAGCCTGGGCGGTCACGGTGGGATACGCGTCGGAGACAACAATGAAGTTGTCAGGGTTCCGGTACCCGGGATAGCCCTCCTCAGTGAGGTTGGGGGCGGCCTGCATATTATTGTTGACCTGGACCCAATAGGCGTTCATCACACCATCGCGCAACATACGGTTCTGCAGTACGGCATCGAACCCAGGATTGGCGGGAATGACCCCCTCTGGCAGCTTCCAAATCTTCTCCGCGATATCGCGGTGCTCTTTCTTCATCACTACCAGGTCGGCGGGCAGCCGGTGGCTGAAGGTACCCACCTCGCGAGCGGTGCCACAAGCCGAAGGCTGACCGGTGAGTGAGAACGGGCTGTTGCCGGGGGTCGCGATCTTGCCGGTCAGGAGGTGCAGGTTGTAGACCAAGTTGTTACACCAAACGCCCCGGGTGTGCTGGTTAAAGCCCATAGTCCAGAACGAGGTGACCCGGATGTTCGGGTTGGCATAGAGCTCGGCCAACTGATCGAGTTTTTCCTTGGACACGCCGGAGAGCTTCGACACTGACTCGGCATCGTAGGCTTTGGTGAACTCGGCGTACTCCTCGAA
>DCXP01000038.1:0-3688 GCA_002327725.1 Proteobacteria bacterium UBA2133 | reverse complement strand
TTCTTCGCCTTTTGCTGCAGTGGATGCTCGGGGCGCAAACCGTAGCCGATGTCGGTAGTGCCGCGCTTGAAGTTGACGTGCTTGTTAACGAAGTCCCAGTCGACCCGGTCATGCTCGATAATATAGCGGGCGATGTAGTTAAGGATGGCCAGATCGGCCTGGGGCGTGAACACGATAGGCAGGTCGGCCAGATCGAAGCTGCGGTTCTCAAGGGTGGAGAGCACTGCCACCTTGACATCGGGTGCGCTCAGCCGGCGATCGGTCACCCGAGTCCAGAGAATCGGGTGCATCTCTGCCATGTTGGAACCCCACAGCACGAACGCATCAGCGCTTTCCATGTCGTCGTAGCAGCCCATGGGCTCGTCCATGCCGAAGGTGCGCATGAACCCCGCCGCCGCCGAAGCCATGCAGTGCCGGGCGTTGGGGTCGATGTTGTTGGAGCGGAAACCGGCCTTATAGAGCTTTGCGGCGGCATAGCCCTCCCACACCGTCCACTGGCCCGAGCCGAACATACCGACGGCCGTGGGTCCCTTTTCCCGCAGAGCCTTCTTGAACTTCTCCTCCATGATGTCGAAGGCGCGGTTCCAACTGACGGGTCCGAAATCGCCGCTTTTGTCGAAAGCTCCGTCCTTCATGCGCAGCAATGGTGTCGTTAAGCGGTCCTCGCCGTACATGATCTTCGACAGAAAATATCCTTTGACGCAGTTCAGGCCTCGGTTCACCTCTGCCTCAATGTCGCCGTGGGTCGCCACTACCCGACCGGCCTTAACGGCCACGTTGACGCCACAACCAGTGCCGCAAAACCGGCAAGGTGCTTTGGCCCATTTCAACTTCCTGTCTTTGGAATCGGTAATTAAATTCGTGCTATGGGCAGGCAAATTGACACCGGCCGCTACGGTGGCGGCCGCTACCGCGGAGTCTCTGATGAAATCACGCCGCGTCATTGTCATCAGTCGATCTCCTCTTCCAGTGAACCACTTGGTTCGCAGTGATGGTAGACGAGGGCAACCGACAGGACTCCCTCGATTGCATTAATGAAAGCCACCCGTTCTGCAATCTCCGATTCATTGTTCGCCTCCAAGAGCACAATGAGCTTGCCCTGACCCGGGCTTAACGGAATCTCCGCACGCGGAAGTTCGCCGATCATCGCGGCGATAGTGTCCACTTGGACAGGGTTGCCTTGCACAACGATGCTCGAGATGTGAACTTCTTCGTTCATGCTAAAGAGGCTGGTTCAACTAGCAATCAAGATGACGTGCAGATCCCGCGGGCCGTGGGCGCCGATCTGTAGCGTCTGCTCCACGTCGGCCGTTTTTGAGGGGCCGGTAATGAAGTTTACGGTTCGCGGTATCTCGCCGAGGGCACGCAGCTTCACCCAAACATCCTCGATATGGGAGACAACCTGATCCTTATCGACGATGACGATGTGGACATCCGGCAGAAAGTTGAGAGAAGTGGGGCTTTTATCGCTCGAAAGCAACACCACGCTACCGGTTTCCGCCACCGCACAAAAGGCGGGCGTAACGCTGACCGGATGGTCGCCGCGGGTGTTCCCGTAGCTGACCTCGAGCTCCTCGCCCCATGCCGCATCCTGCAGTGCCGGAGCCACGCGAATCTTCGCTGCTACCCCATTGGTTTGCAGATAGGCGAAAACGACTGCGGGAACCTCGTCCGGGGTGTCGCATTGTTCGAAGGTGCCACTGCCCTGCATCAGTTTTTCTCGAAAGCGCGCGATTAGATCGCCGTGCAGTTTTGGGCGGATTAGCGGCGGCGCCTGCTCCATGCGTTGCTCTAGTTCAGCCCGCGACCCGTCCTTGCGACCGCCAGCCACAGCGTCACGGACTCTAACCAATATGCGCTCTCTCGCTGTGCTCATGGTCAAATTTTCCCTTGCTTAGGCAGATGCGGAGTCGTTGTTAGTGTGTCAACCGGGTAACACGATTTGCTGGCGGTCATTGCGTTGGGGGTCCTGCAATCAACTGAAACATCCACACAAGCAAGCCGTAACCTCCGACCAGAACAACGGCAAGTATCGGTGCCAGAACAATCGTTAGAAAGGCAAATACCCTCAATTCGGAGCCCTTACCCTGATCAACTTTATTTCCCATCTTTGTCTCCACAGGCAGCGTTCGCTGTTTGCGCCAGACCTTGTAGAAAGTCTTGCCCTGCGGCGCTGGCAGGTCACGGGTATCGGTCCAGCTACCGACCATAGGCAGGCTGCGGAAGCGTCCCTTGCGGCGCCCCAGCATGCCCATCACCCTCATTCCGAGGGCGGTGAGCGGCTGGTAGAGCTTCGGTCGCTTGGCCAGAAAACCCCAATAGGCCAGAGCAAAACTCGCCATCCTGGGTGCCAGTTTGGCCTCAAACTGGTGCCGACGGTGTTCACGCAATAGATCCGGTAACGGGATTTTCATCGGACAGACGCTGGCGCAGCGACCGTTGAGGGTGCAGGCATTGGCCAAGTCGCCGGCCTCCTTGAGGCCGAGAAAGTGGGGTGTGAGCACCGAGCCCATGGGGCCGGGGTAGACCCAGCCGTAACTGTGGCCGCCTATCGCACCATAGACCGGGCAGTGGTTCATGCAAGCACCACAGCGTATGCAGCGCAGCATCTCGCGAAACTCGCCGGCCAGCATTTCGGTGCGGCCGTTGTCCACCAGCACCACGTGGTATTCCTCCGGCCCGTCCGGGTCAGCGGCACGGCGCGGCCCGGTGCTCAAAGTCGTATAGCTGGTGAACTCCTGGCCGGTGGCACTACGCGCCAACAGGCGCAACAGGGCGCTGGCATCGTCCAGCGTCGGCACTACCTTGTCGATGCTGGCGGTAACGATATGCACCCGCGGCAGGGTGCAGGAGAGATCACCGTTCCCTTCGTTGGTCACGATAATGTTGGAGCCGGTCTCGGCGATCAGGAAATTGGCGCCGGTGATACCCACGTCCGCTTCCAGATAGCGTGATCGCAGCACCTCGCGCGCCTCGTTAACCAGGTCGGGCACGCTGTCGAGTTTCTTGTCGTAGCCGAGCTTTCGATGGGCGTTGTAGAACAACTCTGCAATCTGCGCCTTGGTCTTGTGGATGGCCGGTGCAATGATGTGACTGGGGGGCTCCTTGGCGAGCTGCAGGATATATTCGCCGAGATCGCTTTCCACCACATCCAGACCAGAGCTTTCCAGCGCCTCGTTCAGGGCCACCTCCTCGCTGATCATCGATTTACCCTTGATCACCCGCTTCGCGTCCACGCGCTTGCAGATATCACGCACGATGTTCTGCGCGTCCTCTGACGTCTCCGCCCAGTGCACCTGTCCGCCGTGTTTGACCACGGCGGCCTCGTAGCGTTCCAGGTAGTAGTCCAGATTGGCTAGCACGTGGTCGCCGATCGTCTTGCCCTGTTCGCGCAACTGCTCGAATTCGGGCAGTGTCTCCACCACCTGTGCGCGCTTGCCGACGAAACCGTCCTGGGCCTTAGCCAGCGCCCCCTTTAGTTGCTCGTCGACTACTGCGCGCGCGGCTGCGCGTTTGAAGTCGTGGCTGTGCGATTCCATGGTTACTTTTCGGCGTCGCCAATACCCGGCAGGGCGGCCATATCAGCCAGCACCTCGGCCACATGGTAGACGCGCAGGTTTTTATTCAGGCGCTTGAGTCGACCACTCATATTGAGCAGGCAGCCCATATCGCCACCCAGCAGCGTGGT
>DCXP01000045.1:38204-39279 GCA_002327725.1 Proteobacteria bacterium UBA2133 | reverse complement strand
GCTTCAATATTGAGCGCTCCATAACCGGTCTCGCTGTCAATGCCTGCGCTGCCGATATCCGTGGCGGTGGTTTTCAGAATCTCGGCAACCTCACCCGCAGAAAGGCCCGGTGCATGAGACCAGATCAAGGCCGCTGCTGCGGCCACCTGGGGGGCCGCCATCGAGGTTCCGGTGTTACGAGTAAGCGCTGTATCCGATCTATTGCTCGCTGTCAGTACGCCTTCTCCAAGAGCGGTGATGAAATTACTCTCGACCCCTGCGGCGCCATTACTGAAAGTCGAACGGTTACCGTCTCCGTCATGTGAACCGACCACAAGGGCAGCGCTGCCGAGCGCCGCAAGTTGGCCGCCCGGGTCATAGGGCGCCGGACCTGCGCCATTACCAGACGGCATGATGATCAGTTTGCCGGCGGCAGCGGCCGCCTCAAACGGGGCCAACTCCTCATCGTTCAGCGATACCCGTACCGCCTCTACCTGAATGATCCGGACATTCGCCTGGGCAGCCGCATATTCAACACCCTGGCTGATAAGTTCCGCGGTGGTCTTGTTCCCCTCGTCTGAAATCTTTACCGGGAGAATCCTCGCGCTGGGTGCGATACCCCCGATACCCACCCCATTCCAGTTGCCGACAATGATTCCAGACGAGGCTGTGCCATGGCCTGCGGTGCTGCGGACGTCATCGTCCAGCGGGTCGTCATCGTCGTTGACAAAGTCATAGCCTCCCGGGGCAATCGTGCCGACGAGGTCAACATGGGTAGGCAGCACACCCGAGTCGAGATTGGCGATCACGATGCCATTCCCCAGCAGGCCCGCATCCCAGGCGGGTACGACCTTGATGCCCGCAAGATGTCCCTGGTTAAGGTATTCGGCTGAGTTCACATCCGGCGCGGCCCCGACAGGACTGATGGTCAGCGCAAGTGCTGCACTGGCGATGCTCTTTTGTATTTTTCTTGACATGTCGGATCTGGGAGTTATCCCGAGCCCGGCCCTGACTGCACGGGGCCGCCGCGTTTTGGGCCGCTTACCTTAGTGGAGATCAAGGCGAAGTTTCAAGTACTTGTGTTGCGGGCGTCGGT
>DCXP01000045.1:0-37796 GCA_002327725.1 Proteobacteria bacterium UBA2133 | reverse complement strand
TCAATGACTCAGCAGTAGTCCAGGGGCTTGAACGAAAGGAGCGGTCTCCCGGACCCTTGCTCTGAAGCCGGGCCTGTATAATGCGCTCGCTCGAAATAGTGCGACAACCGGCGCCAGTCAGGCGGCGACCGTCCACCGGCAGGGGAAGTGCTGCGCCGGCAAAGCGTAGCGGTCTCATCGAGGCCGGTACCGGGATCTTATTCTGAGGAGTGTATATGGCAACCCACGAGTTATCCCCCGAGATTCAGAAAATTCAGGAAACTGTAGTCGGGATGTACTCGGAAAATCCCTGGCCGCTTAACCGCCGTACTGATGAAGAGATGGGCTGGCGCCTCAAGTGTCTCGGCATAGCGCCTGAAGACTACCAGGGGAAACGCGTATTTGATATGGGTTGCGGTACCGGGGAATACGCGCTTTGGTATGCAAAAAACGGAGCGGGCAGCGTTACCGGGATAGACCTTTCCGATGGTTCGCTCACTGTCGCCCGGAATCGCAAGGATGAGATGCAGGCAGATCACGTCGAGTTCAGGAAGTTGGATATCCTCAACTGCGATCTGCCGGATGATTATTTTGATTTCAGTTATTCGGTCGGTGTGTTACACCACACCGGCGACCCCTTGAGGGGGTTTCGTCATCTTGCGCGCGTGACCCGCCCGGGAGGTGTTGTGATTGTCAGTCTGTACAGCCAGTACAGCCGACGGGTCCTGCGCATCAAACAGCAGACCTGTCGGCTGCTGGGTGGAGACAACATCGACAAACGGGTGGAGTGGGGCGAGAGGCTGTTTGGCGGAACCATGCGTAAACTCGACAAACGTTACCACGGCCTCAACACCAAACAGATTGCCTACGATATTTTCGGTTTCCCGCACGAATCTTTGCACACCGCACAGGAGGTGCTGCGCTGGTTTGATGAGAACAACCTTGAGTACAAGGGTGCATTCGCACCGCTTCGGATTCGGGATTACTTTTATGCTTTCTCACTGCCGGAGTACGCTACTTTTCGTTCGACCTTCAGCGGTTTTCCGGTGATGCGTCTGGTTGCAGACGGCATGGATGGCGTGTCCAAGCGTCTATACGGTCAGCAGGAGGCGGTTCGCCAGTTTCCCCGGCCAGGCCCGCTTTCGCTCTGGCTGTCGCAGCTGATCTGGATTCCCTTCGGCCTGCGGTTCAACTGCTTCACCATGGCGGCGGTAAAACGCGGCTAGGGTGCGATTCAGGCGCTGCGCCGTTCACGGCGCAGCGCAAACACGACCCCGCCCAGCAAACCCTGTGACAGCGCCAGACCGTAAGCCATCCAGGCGAAAGCCAGTGCCTCGACACTCCCGACACCATAGAGGGAAAACAGGAACACAAACACGGTTTCACGAACGCCAATCGCATTGATCGAGACCGGCAGCATCATGATTAAGATGGCTACCGGGATCATCAGGAACATCGATTCGACCGGTACGCTGATACCGATCGCCTGGGCGAGCACCACAAAGTGCAACACCACGTTGACCTGAAGCAGCACAGAAAGCGCAAAGGCGCGTAATACAGCCGGTTTGGCATTGCGATAGGCCTGAAAAGAGCGAAGCACCTTGGCAAGGATTCCGGTAACCCGGCCGGCGATCCCGCGGCTTTTTGAGAAAAGTTCCTCCGCGTACGATGCAGGAATCTTCAGCATCAGCCAGGCACCTGCCGCAATGCTGCCAAGGCCGATTGCGACCCAGACCACGATATAAGGCACCTGGTTCATCACCCGCGGATCGAAAGCCAGCGCTGTCAGTGCAAAGCAAAGCAGCACAGTCACCCCGAGGAGGCGATCAACCAGTACCACGGTAACCGCATCCGATTTGGTGTTGCCAAGACGCCACGAGTCATACATCCGCACGACGTCACCGCCAACGGTCGATGGCAGAAAATTGTTGAAGAAAAGGGCAACCAGGAATGAGCGCACCAGAAAGAAAATCGGCGCATCGCCGCCCTGCACCCGAATCAGCGTTCGCCAGCGAAAAGCCGTAATCACGTAGCCGACAAAAAAAAGACTCAACGCCAGTACCAGCAAAAGCACATTGGCCGAGGTCATGACCCCGAAGACCGAGTCAAGCGGGATATCGCGCGTGATCCAGATGATCAGTGCGACCGACAGCGCCAGCTTGATCAGCAGGAAAAGTGTTTTTTTCTGCATGACGGCGCGCCGTGACCGGCACGGTCAGTCATGGTTGCGCTGGCCAATCGTTCGGGCCGGTACACCGCCGACAATCTCACCGGGGGCAACGGGCTTGACCACCACTGCGCCAGCGGCTGCGATGCTCCCTTCGCCGAGGATAGCGCCGTCGAGAATCGACACGTTGGCGCCGAGCCAGGCGCCGGAGCCGACGCTGCAGCCCTTGCTGGGGTGGATACCCTGCTGGGCAATCGGCAGGTCTGACCGGCCTGTCTGATAGTTGCCGCCGCCAACCAGATAACATCTTGGCCCCAGAACCGCATCCTCCCCGATCGACACCGGGCAGTGCTGTGCCGACTGTATGACGGTGTAGGCGCCGATCCCGGTGCGGTTTCCAACCGCAACGGTGCCTTCCTTGCAGGAGACCATGGTGTTGTTGGCGAGAATCACGTCGTCACCGATGCGAATGGCTGTTGCTTCCGTCGAGTTTCGGGCATCAAGCAGCACCCCTTCGCTGAGCACCGCATTGTCGCCGATGCTGATTTTTCCCGGATGTCGAAGAATCATATTCGCGCCGAACATCACACCCGGGCCGCACCGGTGAAAAAGTTTTGGCCAGAAAATCTTTCTCATCATGAGGCCGAAGGCCCCGGGGATAGGGGCCAGCCACGAACACCATTCAAAGTACAGCGTGGTTGTGATGCTGCGCGACCCGACCATCACGTCCTGGTAGCGGCGCAGTCCGGAAGCATTCCGGGTCACCGCCTGCTGGGTCTTGAGAGAAGACGTGGACAAGAGTCTTGCGCCGCTGCCGAGCAAAAACGTTTTGGGCTGACCGGTCAGCCGACGGCAGGAATCTCCACTTTGGGCCGCAGACGCTGATGGGGCGGCTGGGCACTTTGCGCCGGCCGCGAAACCGCCGCTGCCTTCCGGGGAGCTGGTGCAGGAGTGGGCGTTGCTGTCGGGCGTTCCGGCGCCTTGGTGCCGGCGTGATCCGGGACTGGCGCCCGATCTGGGTGATTCGCGGGCGTGGCGGTGGACGCTTCTTTTCTGGGTTTGGATGAGCGTTCGCGCCGGCGCGGCTTTTCTGTTTTACGGGAGTCGGTTTGGGTGTCAGGAAGCGGCGCCTCCAGCATCCCCTCCGAGATCTCCCCCCGGCTCAGTGAATGACCGATGAACTGTTCGATATCCATCAGCGAGAACGCATGATCCTCGCAGGCGAAACTGATCGCGTGGCCGCTGGCCCCGGCGCGCGCAGTCCGGCCGATCCGGTGTACATAATCCTCCGGGTCCTGCGGCAGGTCGTAATTGAAAACATGACTGACGCTCGGAATATGCAGGCCCCGTGCCGCAACATCCGTCGCGACGAGTATCCGGCGCTTGCCCTCTTTAAATCCTTTAAGGAGCTGTTCGCGTTTTTTCTGCGGCACGTCTCCGGAAAGCACACCGGTGGAGTGCCCCTGCTGCTTCAGAAGGCGCCCGAGCCGGTCGCAGGTCACCCGCATATTGGCAAAGACCAGCACCCGGTCGCCGCCGGTCTGGCGCATCAGACCAAGCAGCAGCGGCAGCTTTTCACTGTTGGCAGGGTAATAGACGTCTTCCAGCAGCCGGTCTGCGACCACCGTTTCCGAATTGATCTTGATCTCTTCAGGGTTATTCATATGCTCATAACCGAGCTCGTGAACACGGTGAGAGAGCGTGGCGGAGAACAGCAGGTTGAGACGCTCCTTAGGGGGCGGCATTCTTCTCAGGATGTAGCGGATATCCTTGATGAAGCCCAGATCGAACATGCGGTCCGCTTCGTCCAGCACCACGACCTGTACGGCTTTGAGGTCAAAGATCTGCTGCTTGTAGTAATCAATCAGGCGCCCTGGTGTGCCAATCAGCACGTCGACGCCGCCGGCCAGGCTCTCACGCTGTTCGTGGTAACCGGTACCCCCGTAGACCAGACCCAGTTTCAGATCGGTAGCCTTGCCAAGGATCTGGGCATCGCGGTGAATCTGGATGGCAAGTTCCCGGGTCGGCGCCAGCACGACAGCGCGCGGGCTCACCGCACCCACGGTTTCGGGTCGCGGATGGGTCAGAAGATGATTGAAGATCGCGAGCAAAAATGCAGCGGTTTTGCCGGTGCCGGTCTGGGCCTGACCGGCAACGTCTTTGCCGGCGAGTGCCGGGGGCAGAGACTGTGCCTGGATTTTCGTGCAGTATTCGAATCCGGCGTCGGCGACCCCGGTGAGCAACTGCGGCTCCAGGGAAAAATCGGTAAATCGGGTTTCGGTCAGGTAACTGATATCTTCCATATGGTTCTTATTGATGGGTTACGGGCATCGTTGACGAATGCCGGCGGTCAGGAATCTGCGCTCAGCGCGCTTTCGGTATTTATGGTCACGCATTCGCTGTTGATCTGACAGACCCGGGTCGGCCGGTATCATCAAACTGTCAGAAACGCCGGGAAAACGGGTTCTTGATTCCTGATGCGAAAATCTGGTAAAACTAACGGATCGTTTAGAGGTGTTGTGCCGTTCACGGAAGGGTGCGGTACAATCTCCCCCAAGCGGAAAGCGGGACAAGCAGTATATCACACCCCCCGAGCGCCGCGTTCCATGCCTTTTTACTTTTCTTCTGGCGCATTGGCGATAGGGCAACAGAAGAAAAATGGATTTTAAGAAGAGATGTCCGATAACATTATTCACGTCAGCGATGATTCTTTTGAGCAGGAAGTCCTGCAGTCAGAAAAGCCCGTGCTGATTGACTACTGGGCCGAGTGGTGTGGTCCGTGCAAGATGATCGCGCCGGTTCTCGACGAGGTGGCAAACGAATATGCCGACAAGATCCGCGTCGCCAAACTGAACATCGATGAAAACCCGGCAACACCGCCTAAGTACAACGTCCGAAGTATCCCTACGTTGCTACTTTTCAAGGATGGCGAGGTGCAGGCACAACAAGTCGGCGCCGTATCCAAAGCCCAGTTGACCGCTTTCCTGGATGAGAATATCTAAGATCCTATTTCGCTCACGCAAATCTGCACGGGAGGCAGCAGGTGCCGGCACGGAACGGGCACCGGCCAACCCCGTGATAACAACCTTAACCCAGGGCCGCCTGCCCACCCCACCACACCGCTAGATTTCATCAACCCCCAACCCTGCATGCCGTAAGACCCCAAGGTCGCGCGGCCAGACGGGTGTCCATTCCTACCCTTTACCGAGGCCTGTACCGTCATGTCCCTGAGCCTTTCAGAATTAAAAGAGAAAACCCCTACCGAACTTGCTGAGGTCGCCCGATCGCTCAAGTTGGACAATGTCACCCGCCTGCGCAAGCAGGATCAGATCTTCGCGATCCTCAAGTCCCAGGCAAAGCGCGGCGAGAAGATCAAGGGAGAAGGGATCGTCGAAATCCTGCAGGACGGCTTTGGCTTCCTGCGCTCGGCGAGCAGTTCTTATCTCGCCGGCCCCGATGATGTTTACGTATCACCCAGTCAGATCCGCCGCTTCGGACTGAGGACCGGTGACACGGTTGCGGGCCTGGTGCGTCCGCCGAAGGACTCCGAGCGTTACTTCGCGCTGCTGAAAGTTGAAACCATCAACTACCAGCCCCCCGAAGAAGCCAAGAAGAAAATTCTCTTTGAAAACCTCACCCCTTTGCACCCGGATGAGCGTATCCGGCTTGAGCAGGGCAATGGTTCTTCCGAGGACCTGACCGGACGGACCATCGACATCGTTGCGCCGATCGGCAAGGGCCAGCGCGGCCTGCTGGTCTCTGCGCCGAAGACCGGGAAGACCGTGATGCTGCAGCAGATCGCCCACGCGGTCACCGCGTCCGAGCCCGAATGCGCATTGATCGTTCTGCTGATTGACGAGCGCCCGGAAGAGGTCACGGAAATGAAGCGCACCGTACGCGGTGAAGTCGTTTCCTCGACTTTCGACGAGCCGGCAAGCCGCCATGTGCAGGTGGCCGAGATGGTGATCGAGAAGGCCAAACGTCTGGTCGAGCACAAGAAAAACGTGGTGATCCTGCTGGATTCCATCACCCGTCTGGCGCGTGCCTACAACACGGTGCAGCCCGCATCAGGCAAGGTGCTGACCGGTGGCGTCGATGCCAACGCCCTGCAAAAGCCCAAGCGCTTCTTCGGCGCCGCGCGCAACATCGAGGAGGGCGGCAGCCTTACGATTCTGGCGACGGCCCTGATTGATACCGGCTCGAAGATGGACGAGGTGATCTACGAGGAGTTCAAGGGCACCGGCAACATGGAGATACACCTGGATCGGCGGATCGCGGAAAAACGGGTATATCCCTCTATCGTGATCAGCCGCTCCGGAACCCGGCGCGAGGAACTGCTGACCGATCCCGCCGAATTGCAGAAAATCTGGCTGCTGCGAAAACTTTTGCACCCGATGGACGACATCGAAGCGGTCGAATTCATGCTGGACAAACTGCGGGCAACCAAGAGCAACGCCGAATTCTTTAAGTCAATGAACCGCTAGGCGCGAACTTGCGGCCCGGGACCGTTTCGCCTATGATCCGGTCCCCCTGCGGGCGGCGCATGCTGCAAAGTGAGACCGATTCCACTGTTTTGTTATGAAGTCAGAAATTCATCCATCATACGAGATCATCAAGGTGGTCTGTGCCTGCGGTAACAGTTTTGAGACCCGCTCCACGCTGGGCCAGGAACTGCACGTTGAAATCTGCTCGGCCTGCCATCCCTTCTACACAGGGCAGCAGAAGATCGTCGATACCGCCGGGCGCGTTGGCAAGTTTCAGAAAAAGTACGGCCGTTCGGCCTGACCTCCAGCCCGCCAGGGCAGCCTGGCACGCCACCGTCTTTGAACGCCATGCCTGCGGGGCACGGGTCCTGCTGTGGTGTCTTTTCCTTTTTCTCAGTGCGCAAGCCGCCGCCGATGTCGAATGGCGCCGCGGCGAGGTGGCGAAGTTCATCGACGGGGATACCCTGGTTCTGCATTCCGGTGAGACCATTCGCCTGGTCGGCATCAACACGCCCGAGATGGCAACAGATGACCGGCCCGCCGAGCCCCTGGCGCTTGAGGCACGCGATGCCCTCGCGGCGCAGCTCGCTGACGGGCAGGTGCTGATCGAAGATGCGCCGCAGCCGCGTGACCGGTATGGCCGGACCCTGGCATACCTCTTTCGCACCGACGGGGCCAGCGTACAGGAAGCATTGCTGGGCAAAGGGCTGGCGAGCGCGGTTGTCATTTTGCCCAATGACCGCTATCTCGATCGTTTTATCCGGGCCGAGCAGGCGGCGCACCGCGCAGAACGCGGTATCTGGGCACTGCCCTACTATGCGCCGGCGCCGGCGGGTGAGATCCGCGGCGGTTACCAGTTTGTGAGGGCCCGGCTTTCGCGTATCGAGATGGGAAAAAAATGGTTTGCTTTTTCGGTCGAAAAGGACCTTGTGATTCTCGTGCGCCGCAGCGAATGGGAAGCCGGATTTGCCTATCCACCCGGCGCTCTCGATCAGGCAACCATAGCAGTGCGTGGGTGGTTCTCGAAAAAGAAAGCCCGCGTGACCCTGGTGATCAATCATCCTTTTATGCTCGAGCGTTGCGGTATCGATCCGCAGCGTCTGTGCTCCGGTGATTGACATACCCCTGACCCGCATCAGGTGTCTGGGGGTAGGGGTTGAGCGGGCACAACCCCTTTTCACCGGCAAGCGGGTAGACTCGAGACCGTGAAGCGTCGACGGATAAATCGGACGATGTCGTGGCTGGCCGCTTTGGTACTGGCGCTTCAGCCTTTGTCAGGACTGTTTGCCATGAGCGGCGCGGGTGCGCCTTCTGTGCAGTGGCTGACGGTCTGTACCCTGCAGGGGACGCACCAGATCCAAGTGGTGCTGCCAGGCGCAGGCGGTGCGCCGGTCTCCTCCGAGGTCCCGGGCTGGGCCTGCCCGGACTGTGTCCCGACACCCCCGGTCGGCGCCCTCTTTGCTTCTACCACGACCTTTGTGCCGCTATCGTCTCCGGGCTCTGTTGGCTGCCCCTTAGCGGCATCTTTGCATCCGATTGCTGCGCCAGGGCCTGCACTCCCGCCACGGGCACCGCCCCCCGCGGCGGACCTCAGCTCGTAGCCGCAATCCCCAAAGGGGGCAATGCGCCGGCGCCGGCTGCGGGACAGGCGGCAATGGCCGGAACAGCATTCCGAGAGCAACATGACAAAAACACTTTCTTTTCTTCTCGCCATGGTGATCTGCATGGCTGGCGCGGCGGCATGGGCCGCTACGCTTGAGGTCCAGGCACCGATGGTCCGGATGGTGCCGCCGGGCCAGAGCGTGAGCGCCGCCTTTATGGTTTTGCACAATCATGGTATGAGCGAGCGGTCTTTGGTGGCGGCGCACTCCGATGTGGCTGATGCGGTTGAACTGCACAACCACATCATGGAAGACGGCATGATGAAAATGCGCCGGCTAGACGCCATCGCCATACCGGGACACGGTCAGGCAGTACTGCAGCCCGGCGGCTTTCACATCATGCTGATCGGCTTGAGCCGCAGCCTTGAGATGGGTGAGCAGGTGCTCATTGAGCTGGAGTTTGCCGATGGCGAACGTCTGGCAGTCGACGCCGTCGTTCAGATGGCGGGAGTCGGACAAGACCACAGCGATCACAGCAGTCACGGCGACTGATCAAAGACAGGGAATCCGACACGCTGCAATTTTTCCGGCAGGAGAATAGATGATGGTGAAAAAATCCTGGCACGTGCCCGCGATTGCACTGACAGCTGCCACCGCGATTGGCCTTGGCGCCGGCTTGTGGTGGCACGAGCACAGCGTGCAATCGGCGAATCCCTACGAACACCTCGGAGGAGATTTCACGCTCACCTCGGCAAAGGGCCCGGTGTCACTGAGCGACTACCGGGGCAGGGTGGTGATGCTGTTCTTTGGCTACACCACCTGTCCTGATGTCTGTCCCATGGATCTTGCCAAGATCAGTGCCGTGATCAGCCAGCTGCCAGAAAGGGAGGCACAGCAGGTTGCCGGGCTCTTTGTCAGTGTCGATAGCGAGCGGGATACGCCCCAGCGCGCTGCTGAGTACGCCGCGTTCTTTCACCCGCAGATCACCGGCGTCAGCGGATCAGCCGAGGCGGTAGATGCCGTCGCCAGGCAGTACTATGTGCTGCACCAGAAAGTCGAAGATGCAGGCTCGGCGCTGGGTTATACCATCGACCACTCTGCCACCACCTACCTGATCGGTCCCGGGGGCAAGGTCCGGCAACTGCTACCGCACGATGCGAGTGTTGAAGAGATGGCCGAAGCAGTAGACGCGGTGCTTGCCGGATAAGGATACTGCGACAGTGCGCCTGGAACAGCAGGTCCAGCAGGTGGCCAACGCCCTTGATGCGGCGGGCCTGTACTTTGGTCATGGCACGGACAACGCCTTTGACGAGGCCGCCTGGCTGGTGCTTGAAGCCTGTGAATTGGACCCCAGTGGCGATAATGTCCCCTGGGACCAGGTGTTGACCACTGAGCAGCAGGCATCAGTCAGTGAACTGCTCGAACGGCGGATCGAGACCGGCGAGCCGCTTGCCTACCTGGTGAACCGGGCGTGGTTTGCCGGTTACGATTTCTTCGTCGACCACCGCGCCATCGTGCCGCGTTCACATATCGGTGAATGGATTCCGGATCGTTTTTCTCCCTGGCGGACCGAGCGCCCGGCCGCCTCTATCCTCGATCTTTGCACCGGCAGTGGCTGTATCGCGGTGGCGCTCGCCCTGGCATTTCCCGAGGCGCGCGTTGATGCAAGTGATATCAGTCCCTGCGCTCTTGAAGTCGCCGAAGTCAATGTCGCGCGTTATCAAGTGCAGGACCGGGTACGCCTGCTGCAGGGTGATCTTTTTGAAGGCCTAGGTGAGGCACGCTATGATCTTGTTGTGTGCAATCCACCTTATGTCAGCGATGAGATCATGGGCGCGCTGCCGGATGAATACCAGCATGAACCGGCGCTCGCTTTTGCGGGTGGCAGCAACGGGTTGGACTGTATCAACCGGTTGCTGAATCAGGCAGGGGATCACCTGACGGATGACGGCCTGCTGGTGGTCGAGGCGGGCAGTGCCCGGGAAGCGCTGGAAGCGACGTGGCCGGGTACGCCCTTTACCTGGCTGATGTCCGCAAACGGTGAGGCCGTGGTATTTGCACTTGAGGCTGGGGAACTGGCCTCATCGACTCACCCGCCGACATGACCGATCCCCGATATGCTGATCAGATTTCAATCATCTCAAAGTCTGCTTTGGTGGCGTCGCAGTCCAGGCACTGCCAGCCGTTGGGAATGTCTTTCCAGCGGGTGCCCGGGGCAATGCCTTCGTCGGGAAGCCCCTCGGCTTCCTGGTAGACAAAACCACAGATAATGCACATGAGGGTTCGATTGGCCATCACAGAATCTATGGGAACAGGATATCAGGCACGCGATTCTAGCCCAGGGTTCCCGGCATGCGTGCCCGGCCGCTGAGCGACTTTCCATTCGCCAAACTTGAGACACGGAGTATTCCATGAGCAACGACGACCATCTTTTTGCAAGTGCCTGCGCGGTCATACCGGGCGGGGTGAACTCCCCGGTGCGTGCCTTCAAGTCCGTGGGCGGGACCCCGGTATTTATCGATCATGCAAAGGGGCCGTTTCTGTACGGGGCGAACGGCCAGCGTTACATCGACTACGTGGGCTCCTGGGGGCCGATGATTCTGGGTCACGCCGACCCCGATGTCGTCGAGGCAGTGCAATCCGCTGCTGCGCAGGGTCTGAGTTACGGTGCGCCAACGGCGCTCGAGACGGAACTGGCGCAGGCCGTGTCTGCCGCGGTGCCGTCCATCGAACAGGTGCGGATGGTGAATTCCGGCACCGAAGCGACCATGAGCGCGATCCGCCTCGCCCGCGGTTGTACCGGCCGCGACACGCTGATCAAGTTTGAAGGCTGCTATCACGGGCATGCCGACAGCCTGCTGGTCAAGGCGGGATCCGGCGCGCTCACGCTCGGCATCCCGACCTCGCCCGGTGTTCCGAAGGACGCAGCCCGTCATACCCTGACGCTGGAGTTCAACAATATCGACCAGGTCGAGGCGGTTTTTGCCAAGTCGGGCCAGGATATTGCGGCAGTCATCGTCGAGCCGGTAACCGGAAACATGAACTGCATTGCGCCCGCCCCGGGCTTTCTCGAGGCCCTGCGTGCGGCCTGCGACCGAAGCGGCGCGGTGCTGATTTTCGACGAGGTGATGACCGGTTTTCGCGTGGGGCTGGGGGGTGCCCAGGAGCTGTACGGCATCCGCCCCGACCTTACGACGCTCGGTAAGGTGCTCGGCGGCGGATTGCCGGTGGGCGCCTTTGGCGGCAGCGCCGAGATCATGGCGCATCTTGCGCCGCTCGGGTCGGTGTATCAGGCGGGTACCCTGTCAGGCAACCCCTTGGCCATGACAGCCGGAATTGCGACATTGAAGAAAGTTGCGGCAGCGGGATTTTTTGAGACGCTGACCGAAAGCACACAGGCACTGGTTGCCGGCTTTGCCCGTGCAGCGGCGGGCGCGGGTGTGCCTCTGGCAACAGAATCGGTCGGCGGCATGTTCGGCCTCTTTTTTACCGACAACGACCGCGTCAGCTCATTCGCCGAAGTCATGGCATGCGACAGCGCACGTTTTTCGAGATTCTTCCATGGCATGCTGGAGCGGGGTGTGTATCTTGCCCCTTCGGCTTTTGAAGCAGGCTTTGTATCCGTCACCCACGCCGATGCCGAGATCAATGAGACGCTCGCTGCCGCGGCCGAGGTGTTCGGTGAGCTCAGCCGAGAAAGTTGATCGAGAGCGGGTAGTGCGCCGGAAGGTTGACCGAGGTGCGCCAGCCGTTTCGCAGCAGCACCACGACGTGGAACACCATAATGATCCCGAGCAGTACAAAGCCGACAAAGAAGAACACCAGGATCAGTGCGCTGATGTAAAAGATGCTGATCGTGAGCGCGAAGTTCAGTGCGGCCCGTCCGTTCGCGTCCAGCCAGTGGGCCTGCCGCCGCCATAGCAGCCACATGATCCATGGCCCCAGCAGGTGACCCAGGGGGACACCTGCGTACGCCGAAAGTCCTGACAGATGCAGCACGACTACCCGCCAGTCGGGTGAAGCATGAGGCAGCTCAGGCAACCCGGGTGTTGTGGGTAGCGACCGCGCGAGACCGATGATGCCGGTCATCGCCGCCAGTGACGCGAACGCCAGAGCCAGGATAACGGCGGAAAAGGATGCCACCGGCAGATCCGGTATGGGCAGCAGCACGGCAGCGAGGCCCGCAGCCGCGAGCACAGCGAGCCCCGCACCCAGCGCCAGAAAGCTGATGCAGATGAACTTCAGCATGACACCGGCGAGCGTCTGGCACTCACAGGTATAACGAGAAGCGTTGTGTCTCAGGCCGCCCCCCGGCAGCCAGTCGACGGCAGATCAATCGAGGGGTGAAACGTCTTCCGCGGCGGGACCCTTGTCACGGGTCGTCAGAGTAAATTCAACACGCTGTCCTTCATTCAGCGTTTTGAATCCTTCTCCTCGGATTTCACGGTAGTGAACGAATACATCGTCTCCACCTTCCTGCTCAATAAAGCCGAAGCCTTTTCTTTCATTGAACCACTTTACGGTTCCGGTATGTCGTTCCGACATGAACTCCTCCACTAGAGTGACTACACACAATCCGGGGGTATAGGTCCTCAGGCCATCTACCCCCAATGCGCATTGTATCCGTGTTGCGGTCCGGTGCAATACCCTAAAATTCTGCGACCCCGTTGTTTTGGCATAGCTGTCGTAGGGTAAAAGGCGCTTCCCGGTCGAACCAGTCTTCAATGAGACGGAAAGAGATGGAAATGGACGGCGGCGGCACAAACAGGCCCTGATCAATACGCGTCACGATTTCTTCACGGTCGAGCCACAATGCGTCGTCCAGTTCGCGGTCATTCAGGCTGATGTGATCGCTGCCCGCCTCGGCATGGTAGCCCAGCATCAGGGATCCGGGAAACGGCCAGGGCTGCGACGAGTGATAACGCACGGCAGTGACATCGATCCCGGTTTCTTCTGCGACCTCGCGAACCACGGCCTGCTCAGCGCTTTCTCCCGGCTCCACAAAACCGGCGATGGTGGAATAGCGGTGCGAAGGCCATTCGGGTTTGCGGCCAAAGAGCGCGCGTTCGTCCCGTTCCACCAGCACGATGATCGCCGGGTCTGTGCGCGGATAATGTGTCTCACCGCACTGCGTCTCGCCGCATACTCGGACATGTCCGCCCTGATCCATGATGGTGGCGCTACCGCAGCGGCCGCAGAAGCGGTAGCGATGATGCCAGGCAGCCATGGCCTGCGCGTAGCTGAGCAGGGTGGCCTGTGCATCGTTGACCTCGCGCGCCAGTGCGCGCAGGCCGGAAAAGCCTTCGGCGGTCTTTGCCAGCTCGTGATCGAGCAGCAGTGCAAAATACGGGGTATTGTCCTCCTCGCCGAGGTAAACACACGGCTCACACCGTCCGAAGCGGTCCTTTGCCTCACCGGGTGTCAGCCAGGCGGGACATTGCAGGTCAGTCTCGTCCACAGCGATCCGCAGGTGGTGGATGCCGATAAAGCGTGCACGCTCGTCGGCAGCCCGTTCGGCAATGACGGCGGGATCAAGACGCAGCAGCGCACCGCGATCCAGCATGTGACTGGTCAACAGATTGAGCCGGCTTCGTTGCAGATGGTCCATGAAAAAGCGCTCCAGCGCTGCAAGTGGCCAAAGAGTACTACAGTCGGCTTTGGTGGATGTGAGGCTTTGGTTAAAATCACATCCTGTCACATGCTTGGTCTGTGCCTGGGCACCGCATAGACTTCCCGCTCTACAGAACACCTGGTTCCCCGGTTATGCGCAATGAGGTTTGTCAGTTGCTTCGTGATGCACTGGTGTCACTGGTTGACGAGGGTGTGTTGCCGGACGCGCCGGATACTGAGGTTCGGGTCGAAAGATCACGCGGCCGCGAACACGGTGACTTTGCAAGCAACCTGGCGATGGTGCTGGCAAAACGCGCCGGGCTGAAACCGCGCGAACTCGCCGAAAAAATCTGCGCCGCTTTACCTGCTTCGGGACTGCTGTCGCGGGCCGAGGTGGCGGGTCCGGGTTTTATCAATCTGTTCCTGTCACCGGCCTCTTACCACGTCCTGCCCGGTGAAATCCGTTCGCGCGGCGCGGCCTACGGTACCAGCGACGCCGGTGCCGGCCGGAAAGTCATGGTCGAATTTGTTTCGGCCAACCCGACCGGGCCGCTGCATGTGGGGCACGGCCGCGGCGCGGCTTATGGTGACGCCCTGGCAAGAGTGCTGCGCGCTGCGGGCTACGATGCACTCAGTGAGTACTACATCAATGACGCCGGCCGGCAGATGGATATTCTTGCGCTCAGCGTCTGGTTGCGGTACCTGGAACTGTGCGGAGAAACACTGCCGTTCCCGAGGTCGGCCTACCAGGGGGATTACATCTTCGATATTGCTGCCACGCTGCACCGTGAGCACGCTGCTCAGTACCAGGCCGACGCCGAGGCACTCTTTGCCGAGCTGCCCGAAGAAGACAATCCGATGCTCGATACGCTGATATCGCGCGCCAGGGCAGTTCTGGGTGATGACGGCTTCGGCCGTATTCATGGGCTTGCGCGGGATACGCTGGTCGAGGATATCCGTTTGGATCTCGAGCGTTTTGGTGTCTCGTACCAGACCTGGTATTCAGAGCAGAGCCTGATCGACAGCGGCGCGGTCGGCCGCGCCATTGAGGCGCTCAAGGAGACGGGCTTTGTTTATGAGCACGACCGGGCCTGGTGGTTTCGCAGCAGCGACTTTGGTGATGAAAAAGACCGGGTGGTGCTTCGCGCCAACGGCAACCACACCTACTTCGCCACCGACATCGCCTACCACCGCGACAAGATTCTGCGCGGCTTTGCGCAGGTCATCAATATCTGGGGCGCTGATCACCACGGCTACATCCAGCGGGTCAAGGCGTCGATGTCGGCGCTTGGGCTTAACCAGGATGATCTCAGCGTACTGCTGGTGCAGTTTGCCGTGTTGTACCGGGGCGGCGAGAAGGTCTCGATGTCGACCCGCAGCGGCGAGTTCGTGACGCTGCGCGAACTGCGCGAGGAAGTCGGCCGCGATGCGGCGCGTTTTTTCTATGCGCTGCGAAAACCCGACCAGCATATGGATTTCGATCTTGATCTGGCCAAGTCGCAATCCAGCGACAACCCGGTTTACTACGTGCAGTATGCGCACGCGCGCATCTGCAGCGTGTTCCGCCAGTTGGCAGAAAAAGACATCGACGCGGATCTGGCGGCGGCCGATCATAGCCTGCTCACAGAACCCCGCGAGGCCGATCTTCTACAGAAACTGTCCCGCTACCCGGAAGTCGTGGAGTCTGCCGCCCGTGCCTACGAACCCCACCAGGTGGCCTATTACCTCCGCGAACTGGCCAATGATTTTCATACCTACTACAACGCGCACCCCTTCCTTGCCGCACAGGCGGAGCTGCGCCTCGCCCGGCTTTCGTTGATCGATGCGACACGGCAGGTGATTGCCAACGCGCTTGACCTGCTGGGAGTCACCGCGCCAGAGCGCATGTAGGCGATGGCTCGCAACATCCGCACCCGAAAAGCGGACGGGGGTTCGCGCCTGACCTACGATGTGGTGCTGATGGTACTGGGCATCGCCGTGGGTGTGGTCGGGGTGGTGCTTTACCAGGGCGCCACCAGCGGAGACCCTGACCGGATGGGAGCGGGCATCAGCGAACTGTTGCGGACCAGCGACAGCCCCGCCGAGGACACCGCGTCGGCGGCCGCGGTCAGTGCCGGCGTAGAAACTCCCGCCCGCGCCAGTTTTGATTTTTATACGGTACTGCCCGAGATCGAGCATGTGCTTCCCGAGGCCGATGTATCGGACCCTCCCGAGGAAGCGACGGACACCGCCCGCTCGGCGGATAAGGCCAAGGATACGGCGGCCTCCCGGAGTTTTTACATGCTGCAGGCGGCTTCTTACGATAACCGCCGCGAGGCGGAGCGGATGAAGGCCCGTCTCGCCATTGCCGGGTTTGAGCCCAGCATTCAGCACATTTCGGTGCAGGGCCAGGGCGATTTCTTCCGCGTCCGGGTCGGCCCTTACCCGTCGATGGAGACTATGGAAAGCGCAAATCGTGTGCTGGCAGAGATGAAGATCAGGGCGCTGCGCCTGAAGGTCTCACGCCAGCCCTAGTGCGGCCCGGCCTAGGGCCGCTGCTGCAGCCAGGCGGCGACCGCCGGGGGCACTTTTTCCTGTGCGTCGCGGCTGACATAGATCCCGATGTGACCGCCGTCAAAACTGAGTTCGCTGTAGTCTGTGCTTGCCACATGATCCGCAAGAGCCCTCGAGGCTGATGCCGGCACCAGGTGGTCGGCAAGGGCATATACGTTGAGCACCGGGCAGCGGACGTCGCCAAGGTCGACCACTTTCCCGTCGAGGACCAGCTCACCTGCGATCAGGGCATTGCGCTGGAACAGCGCACCCACGAATTCACGGAAAGCGCGTCCTGCCTGGTCGGGGCTGTCTGCGATCCAGTGCTCCATCCGGGCAAAGGTGCGAAGACCTTCAGGATCGTTGGCGAGATCAACCAGGTCGAGATACTTTTTTGACCCGAGGCGAAAGGGCTGCAGCGACAGGAACAGGGCGTTGAGCAGGGCCCCTGGCACATTGCCGTAGCAGCCGACCAGTCTGTCGAGATCGACCTTGCGCACCCATTTGGAAAGCACGTTATCCGCAGTGTGAAAGTCCACGGGTGTGACCATGGTGACGAGGTTGCGTACTTTGTGACCATAAAGCGCCGTGTAGCACAGACTGAACGTGCCGCCCTGGCAGACACCCAGCAGGTTCACGGTGCTTTCGCCGCGAAGGGCGCTGACCTTGTCGACGCATTCATCGAGCATGCGACAGGCATAATCGGAAAAACCGCGGTCTTGGTCTTCATCCTGCGGGTCTTCCCACTCAATAAGAAAGACGTCCATCCCCGACCCAAGAAGGCGCGAAATGGTTGAGCGTCCGGGTTCAAGATCCAGCACCCAGGGACGGTTCACCAGGGCATAGACAATGAGGACCGCGCATTGATCTGCCCGCTCTGCGCCCGAGCCATAGCGCAGCAGTCTGAAACCCTCGCCGGTGAGCACCGTTTCATGATCACAGGCGCCGATATCCGCTAAACCCATCTGTGCCAGTTGCCCGACACTTTTCGTTAACCGATCCGTGAGTGCGGCGAGCTCCGGGCCGTAATTCTCCGGCGGCTTCATGGCTTTGACCGGCGCCGGGTTTTGGCCGCCGCGCTTTGCTTGCGGCCTGTTTTTTTGCGTTTGCTGGCAGCGCCGGCAGAGGAAGTCTTTGCCGTGCCCGGTGCGCTGGGCACGGCTTTGGCCTTAGCCTTTTTGGTCGATTTCTTTTTTTTGGCGGCCTTGGCGGGTTGGGCATTTTTTGTGGCGGCGCGGCCTTTGGTCGAAGCCGCTTTGCCGGTGTCGGCCTGGCGCAGTGCCTCAAGGTCTGCGCGGAGTCTGGCCTCGCGGGCATGTGCGCGGGCGAGTTCATCCTTAAGTTCCGCGGGGTCGGGCGGCGGAGGTGCTGAGCCAATGCCGCTGGCGAGAAGCAGCGATACCTGGGCGTTAATCAACTCGGCCACAAGATCAGCATAGCGCTCGGTCGCGCCCTGCCGGGCAAACGATTTTTCACCGCAGGCAACCCACAGATCGTAAATCCCGCGAAGATCCTGAGGCGCGGACTTAAGTTCGAGCGCCTGACGCAGGGCGTCAAAGGTGTGAGAGCCGATTTCAAGCCAGGCCGCCTGCAGCGCAAAAGCGGCCGAGCGGTAGCGCTGCGCCGCTGATTCCCAGAGCCCATCACGGCCCGAGTCTGCCGCTAAACCCTCAAGCCCTAAGGGGGAGGTCATAGCCGGGGCGAGTCCGGGCGCTGCTGCCCGCGCCATTGTCTGCAGCCAGTCCATCGGCTCGGGCAGCCTGACCGCTCGCGCGTCCGGCTGGCTTTTCTCCAGATGGTCTGAAAGCAGTTGGTGCAATCCGAGGATGGCGGATGCCCAATCGGCCGAGGCGTTCGGAGTCATCGGGCAATTCTAGATCAGGGCGGCCCGCTTTCCCGACAGCAATTTCGCGGGATTTGCGAACCATGTTGCGGTGCAACTCAATATTCCGTCCTATCAGTCGGCTTGTTCCCACATACTGTGATAACTTGGTTATGCATAAATAACTGATTTATATAAAGAAAAATATTTTTTAGAAAATGTTGCACCCCACCAATTATTCTGTTATTGTGCACTGCAACAAATCTCTTTTTACCATTAATCCAAGAGGACTAAAACGATGAATGCCAAGATGACCGAGACCTACGAAACCGCCGCCAAAACTGCTGCGAGCGCTGCCAACAACGCCGGCGAGCTGGTGGTGAAGAATATTGAAAAGATGATCGAACTGCAGATGGGCTCTGCAAAGGTATACGCCGAAGCGCTTTTGAGCAACGCCCGTGAGGCGCTTGAAGTCAAAGACGCACAGTCTGCACGTAGCTACTTCGAAAAGCAGCCCGAAATCATCCGCGGCATCGTCCAGCGGATGACCAAAGATTCCGGCGAGATCATGGAACTTGGCCGCGCCTACGTGGACGAAGCCCAGGCGCTGTTCACGAAATCGGCCGCAGACCTTGGTGCCGTGGTTCAGAACGACGCCAAGGCCGAAAAAGACGTTTAAGCCGCGTTCAGGCGCAGCAAAAGGTAGTCTCAGACAGGAAAGGCCGGCTCACGCCGGCGTTTCCTTTGAGCATTCACCAAGCCTGCCGACCGGTATCGTCATAATGCCTCGCTGGTACGATCATAATACACCTGGACCACAGCTATAGTCGACTCTCGCCTCACCATCAAGATAAGGCGGAAGGCGGATAGATTCGTTCAAATGTTCCCCGGTAAGGAGGAGAACACATGACAACTGCAACAGAAGTCGTAATTGCCAGTGCAGCCCGAACGGCGATTGGTACATTCAATGGGGGTTTAAGCACCCTGCCCGCGAGTGAACTCGGTCGCGTGGCTATCAGCGCTGCGCTGGAGCGCGCGGCAGTCGCGCCCGAAGATGTCAGCGAGGTGATACTGGGTCAGGTCCTCAGTGCAGGCACTGGCCAGAACCCGGCCCGTCAGGCGGCCATCGGCGCCGGTATCCCGATCGAGAAAACCGCTTTGACGATCAACCAGGTGTGTGGCTCAGGCCTGCGCGCGGTCGCCGCCGGATACCAGGCCATTCGCAATGGCGACAGCGATATCGTTGTGGCCGGCGGCCAGGAGAGCATGAGTCTGGCACCGCACTGCGCGCACCTGCGCAACGGGCAGAAGCTCGGGCCGATGCAGATAATCGACAGTCTGATCGTGGATGGCTTGTGGGATGCCTTTAACGGTTACCACATGGGTACTACCGCCGAGAACGTAGCAAAGCAGTTTGGCATCTCGCGCGAGATGCAGGACGCGTTTGCCGCTGGCTCCCAGCAAAAGGCCGAGGCGGCGCAGAAGGCAGGCCGCTTCAACGACGAGATTACGCCGGTCACGGTCAAAGGCCGCAAGGGCGACACGATCGTCGATACCGATGGGCATCCGCGCCCTGGCACCACCGCCGAGAGTCTCGCGGGTTTGCGCCCGGCCTTTGATAAAGAAGGCAGCGTCACCGCCGGCAATGCCTCGGGGCTCAACGACGGCGCAGCAGCAACCATCCTGATGAGCGCCGCCACGGCTGCCGATCGCGGCATTACGCCGCTCGCCCGCATTGTTTCCTGGGCCACGGTCGGTGTGGATCCCAGCATTATGGGAACCGGTCCCATCCCGGCCAGCACGGCGGCACTCAAGAAAGCGGGCTGGACAATCGATGATCTTGAACTGGTCGAGGCGAACGAGGCCTTTGCCGCCCAGGCCTGTGCCGTCAACCAGGAGATGGCCTGGAATCCCGAGATCGTCAACGTCAACGGCGGCGCCATTGCGCTTGGGCACCCCATCGGCGCTTCCGGCGCACGCGTGCTGACGACGCTGCTCTACGAGATGAACCGCCGCGACGTAGGCCGCGGCCTCACCACCCTGTGTATCGGCGGCGGTATGGGCATCGCGATGTGCGTCGAGCGCTCCTGATCACCCATTTTATTTGACTTAAGACACCACGCCATTAGTTAAGAGGATTGAACAGATGTCACACACAGCAATAGTTACCGGCGGTACCCGCGGCATCGGCGCCGCAATTTCGATCGCCCTCAGCGAAGACGGCCACCAGGTGGCTGCGACCTATGCCGGTAATGACGAAGCGGCCGAGGCATTCAAGGCCGAAACCGGTATCAGCGTTTACCGGTTTGATGTTGCGGATTTTGATCAGTGCGTCAAAAGTATTGCCGAGATCGAGGCAGACCTCGGCGCGACCGGGATTCTGGTGAATAACGCCGGTATCACCCGGGACGGTGCGCTGCACCGCATGGATTTCGAACAATGGAATACGGTACTGCAGACCAACCTGTCGTCGTGCTACAACATGTGCCGTAACGTAATTGACGGCATGCGCGAGCGCGGGTTTGGCCGCATCGTCAATATCGGGTCCATCAACGGCCAGGCAGGCCAGTACGGTCAGGTGAACTATGCTGCCGCCAAATCCGGTATCCACGGCTTCACCAAGGCGCTGGCACTGGAAGGGGCGGCCAAGGGCGTGACGGTCAACGCGATTGCGCCCGGGTACGTCGATACCGACATGGTGCGGGCGGTTCCGGAAAAGGTGCTGGAGAAGATTATTGCGGCCATTCCGGTCGGAAGACTGGGTTACGCGAGCGATATCGCCCGGGCGGTGCAGTTTCTGGTGGCTGACGACGCGGCCTTTATCACCGGTTCGACACTGTCGATCAACGGCGGTCAGCACATGTACTGATGTGCGCCGGTCACGGCCTCGCGCCCCGGGGTGTTATTATTGCACCGCACAATAACGGGGACCGACAGCCACCATGCGCACCATCAAGAAGTACCCCAACCGGCGGCTTTACGATACGGAAGTCAGCCGCTACATCACCGTTTCGGATCTTCGTCAACTCATCATAGAGGGCGAAGAGTTCGAGGTCGTTGACGTTGCCAGCGGCGACGATCGTACCCGCGCTGTTCTGCTGCAGATCATCAATGAACAGGAAAGCGGCGGCCAGCCGCTTTTCACGACAGAGATCCTCACCCATCTGATCCGTTTTTACGGCGGCAGCACGCAGAAGATGTTCACCGACTACCTCAACCGCAGTCTCGAACTCTTTGTCGAACAGCAGCGGGTGTATCAGGACCGCCTCACCGAATTTCTCGGCCAGACATCGGTGGGCGTGATGTCAGAGATGGCCAAACGCAATCTCGAAGTCTGGCAGGACGTGCAGCAGAGTTTTATGCGCTCCGCGGGCCTGGTGAAGGATCCTCCGGGCGCCGCGTCCGATCGTTCCGACAAGCCCGGCAAAAAGCCGACCAAAGACTGAATATGCCCTCGACCCGCCGGCCCGCTGCACGCTGTGGCGGCCAGATCCTGATTGATGCCCTGTCAGCACAGGAAGTAAAGCACGTCTTCTGCGTCCCCGGTGAAAGTTATCTTGCAGCGCTTGATGCGCTGCACGACGCGCCGGGTATCAGAACCGTAGTCTGCCGGCAGGAGGGCGCTGCCGCGATGATGGCCGAGGCCAGTGCCAAACTGACGGGCCGGCCGGGGGTCTGTTTCGTGACGCGCGGCCCCGGGGCGAGCAATGCGGCGTCCGGAATCCATGTCGCCGCGCAGGATTCGACCCCGGTGGTGCTGCTGATCGGCCAGGTCAGCCGCGACACGCTCTGCCGCGAGGCCTTTCAGGAAATCGACTACAGCCGCTTTTATGGCCCGCTCACCAAGCACGTCGAGCAGGTCCACGACGCCGCGCGTCTGCCCGAGGTGATGAGCCGTGCCTTTCACACCGCCTGCAACGGCCGCCCGGGTCCGGTGGCGGTGGTTCTGCCCGAGGACGTCCTTCGCGAGGCCGCCGAGGTTGCGGACCTTCCTGCCCGCCAGCGGCTGCAACTGTCACCCGACGCATCCGACATGGCACGTTTTGCCGGCCTGCTGGCGCAGGCCGAACGGCCGCTGCTGCTCGCCGGCGGCCGCAACTGGGATGCACCCTCGCGTGCTGCACTGCACGAATTCGCCGGGCGCTGGCAGCTTCCGGTGGCGGCTGCATGGCGCTATCAGGACGTCTTTGATCATACCGACCCGCAGTACGTCGGCGATGTGGGCATCGGCATCAATCCGCAGCTGGCAACCACGGTGATGGAGGCCGATCTGGTGATTGCCCTGGGGATCCGCCTCGGTGAAGTGACCACGCAACATTACCGCCGGCTCAAGGTGCCGCTGCCGGAGCAGCAGCTGGTGCATATCTATCCGGGCGCGGAAGAACTTGGGCGTGTGTACTACCCCACGCTGGCGATCACGGCGCTTGCTCCTGCGTTTGCACTGGCACTTTCGGATATTGCGCCGCCCGCCGTACTGCCCTGGGCAGAAGAAACCAGACGCCTGCACGAGGCGTACCTCAGCTGGAGCACTCCCGGGGACGCGCCCGGCGAGGTCAACCTGGCGTCTGTCATCAGTGAGCTCAGCGACACCCTCGACGACGATGCCATCATCTGCAACGGCGCCGGCAACAATACCGGCTGGCTGCACCGCTTCTTCCGGTTTCGCGGCAACGGCAGGCAACTCGCGTCCACCAGCGGCTCCATGGGCTACGGCATTCCGGCAGCGCTCGCGGCAGCACTTGAGCATCCGGACCGTCAGGTGGTTGCCGTGGTGGGCGACGGCGATATCCAGACGACCAGCCAGGAACTTGCGACCATCGTGCAGGAGGAATTGTCCATCGTCGTCATCGTGGTCAATAACGAGATGCTGGGCACCATTCGCATGCACCAGGAGATGCATTACCCCGGTCGGACCCGGAACTCCGACCTGCACAATCCGGACTTTATGGCGCTCGCCGGCGCTTATGGTTTTGCCGCCGAGCGGGTTACGCAGACTGCTGAGTTCGGCCCGGTCCTTCGCCGCGCACTGGCGGCACAAGGCAGCACGCTGATTGAACTCGTCACAGACGCAGAAGCGATTGCCCATACCACGACGCTGAGCGAGATTCGGGCGCGGTCGACGCCATGATGTGCCGAGTACTTTTCACAGGGTCGCGTCCGTAATGCTGCTGCACCTTGCCGTCTGGCCCGAGGTCGAGGAATATCTCAAGACCTCAAGCGCAATCATTGTGCCGATCGGTTCGACAGAGCAGCATGGCCCAAACGGGCTCATCGGCACCGATGCGATCTGCCCGACAGCGATTGCCCACGAGATGGCGAGACGCATCACGGTGCTGATCGGCCCGACGCTCTCGGTAGGCATGGCCCAGCATCACCTGGGGTTTCCCGGCACCATTGCCCTGCGTCCCTCGACGCTGCTGGCCCTCGTAGGCGATGTCATTGAGTCGCTGCTGCGGCACGGGTTTACCCACGTGTACTTCCTCAATGGCCACGGCGGCAATGTGGCTACGATCAACACGGCGTTTTCCGAGGTCTGGTCGAGCGCCAGTTTTGCCGGCCGCGATGGCGCCGCACCGCGGCTCAAACTGCGTAACTGGTGGATGGGACCGGCCGTCCGGGCGCTCTCCGAGGAACTTTTTGGCGATGCCGAAGGCAGCCATGCCACGCCCGCCGAGGTTTCTTTGAGCTGGTATGCTCACCCCGAAGCGGTGAAGACCGTGAGCATGAGCCCGGAGCAGGCGGATACGGGCCCCATCCGCGATGCCGCCGATTACCGGCGCAGTTTTCCGGACGGCCGCATCGGTTCCAATCCGGGCCTCGCCAGCGTTGAGTACGGCCAGCGCATCCTGGCGGCCGCGGTCGACGATACCCTGGCAGACTTCACCGCTTTCACCGAAAGCACCTGAGCGCGAGGGCGCTGCGATGAGTGACGCATTCACCCAGGCACTGAGCGATGCCATTGATGACTTTGCCCAAGAACGGGACTGGGAGCAGTTTCATTCTCCCAAGAATCTTGCGATGGCACTGATGGTCGAAGCGGCCGAACTTGCCGAGCACTTCCAGTGGCTGAGCGAGCGCCAGAGCGGGCAGCTTGCGCCCGAGCACCTCGACGCGGTGGCGGAAGAACTCGCCGATGTCCTGATTTATACGCTGCGTCTTGCGTCACGCCTGGGTCTCGATATCGAGCAGGCGGCCTGGGCCAAGTTGGAAAAGAACCGTCAGAAGTACCCGGCGGATAAAGCCCGGGGCAACGCGAAAAAATACACCGAGCTCTAGCCCAAGCGCTTAAGAATCGAAGGCTTGCGCGTAGCGCTCGCGCAGCAGGTTCTTCTGCACCTTGCCCATGGCGTTACGCGGCAGTTGTTCCACGGTAAAAATCCGTCTCGGTACCTTGAATCCCGCCAGCCGTGATTTGAGTTGGGTGATTACGCTATCGGGGTCGATAACGGCGCCCGGCAGCGGACAGATCACCGCCACCAGCGCCTCGCCGAGGTCTGCGTGGGGTACACCGATCACGGCGCTTTCGTTAACGCCCTCAAGGGCATCAATCGCGTTTTCGATTTCTTTGGGGTAAACATTGAGGCCGCCGCTGATCACCAGGTCTTTTTCCCGCCCGACAATCCGGACCCGCCCTTGCCCATCCATCGTCGCCATGTCGCCGGAGATGAAAAACCCGTCATCGGTAAATTCGCTGGCGGTTTTTTCCGGCATCTGCCAGTAGCCCCTGAAGACATTCGGGCCGCGCATCTGCAGGACCCCGGTCGCCCCGGCGGTGACCGTCTGATGCTCGGCGGCGCAGATGCGCAGCGTGACCCCGGGCAGGGCGAAGCCCACGGTTCCGGCAACCCGTTCGCCCTCGAGCGGGTTCGAGGCGATCATGCCGGCCTCTGACATGCCGTATCGTTCAAGAATCCGGTGACCGGTGTGGGCAAAAAAAGCCTCGAAGGTCTGCGCCAGCAGCGGCGCCGAGCCGCTGATAAATAGACGCATCTGACGGCACCGGTCGCGGTTAAAGTCCGGCGTGTCCATCAGCCGCGTGTAAAAGGTGGGCACCCCCATCATGACGGTGACCGAGGGCAGTTGCCGGATCACTTCATCGGCATCGAATCGCGGCAGAAAGCGCATCGGGATACCGCGCAGCATGGCGCAGTGCACGGCGACAAACAACCCGTGCACGTGGTAGATCGGCAGGGCATGCAGCAGCACATCGTTTTTGACGAAGCCCCAAAGGTCGATCAGTGTGAGCGCATTGCTGGCGAGGTTGTCGTGGCTCAGCATCGCGCCTTTGGAGCGCCCGGTGGTCCCGGAGGTGTAAATGATCGACGCGATGTCGTCACCGCCAAGCTCGGCAATGGGGATGTGCGGGTCTGCTGCAGCGACCGCGTCCATCAGAGTACCCTCGCCGCCGCTCCCGAGCGTCAGCAGGGTCGCCCCGGCATGCGAGGCGCTCTCCTGCAGTGCCGATGCGTCCTCGGGTCTCGCCACAAAAAGTCTGGGCGTGGCGTCATTCAGAAAATAGGCAAGCTCGGCCGGGGTGTACGCGGTGTTGAGCGGAACGAAAACGGCGCCGAGGCGCAGCGTCGCAAGGTACAGCAGCAGAACCTCTGGGGATTTATCGACCTGGGCGAGCAGGCGCTCGCCGGGCCGCAGGCCGAGCGCCTGTAAAGCCCCCGCGTAACGCGCCGTGGCGTTGTCGATGTCACCGTAGTAGCGGGTATCGCCGTTTGGCGCTACCAGCCAGGGTGCCCTGGGGTCATCGGGGAAATGACGGCGTAACAGCAGATAAAGATTTTCGTTCAAACGCCACGCTTCGGGGTTTCGCAAAGGCGCAATTTTAGCGGGATCAATCGCCAGACGCCGCGGACGTTAGACTTGGCCCACAGTATGGATAACCGCCACAGGTCCTTTTTGAAAGACACATGAAAAAAGAACTGGCGTGCCTGGTGATTCACGGAATCGGCCGGCAGACGCCCGGCTTTGCCGACGGTCTTGTTGCGGGCGTTTCGGCCCAGTTGGAAACGCTCGGCCACGACCCTGAGGTGCTGGCGTGGCAGTCGGTTTACTGGGACGATATCCTGCGCCCGGCACAGGATGCCTACCTGGAGGCCGCCTACCAGGCGGCCGACCTCCGTGCACGGGGTCTTCGCACGCTGTTGCTGAACGCGCTGGGCGACGCGGTCGGTTACCGGCAGCTGCCGTCGGGCAGGCGCCGCGGCGGCGAAGAGACCATGACCTATCGGCGCATTCACGCGCGGGTCCGGGAAGCCGTCGGCGCCTTGTATCACGAGCCGCTGGCGGGCCGGGCGGTACCGCTGGTGGCGCTGGCCCATTCTTTCGGCGGTCACATCCTGTCGAACTACATCTGGGACAGCCAGCACCGGCCGGACAAGCGCCTGTCGTCTTTTGAGCGCATGAACTGGCTGAGCGGCTTCATCACTTTCGGCTGCAACATTCCGCTCTTCACTTTTGCCTGCACGGAAGTTATGCCGATCCGCTTTCCGCCGCCCCGGCTGCCGGCGCGTCTTAAGCCCCATGCCCGCTGGCTTAATTTTTTTGATCCCGATGATGTATTGGGCTGGCCGTTAAAGCCGATCAATGCGGCTTATGCGGATGTTGTGCACAGCGATGAGCGGATTAACGTCGGCGGCCCGGTTACCGGCTGGACCCCGGCGTCTCATCTCGCCTACTGGGATGACAAAAGGTTTGCCAGAAGGGTCGCAGACTTTCTGGATACGCTGCTTTAGCCGGGGCCCTTAAGACCCTGTCAATCAGGGCAGCGGCCCCGGGGCCGCCAGAGGGTTTCGCCTTTTCATGTGATGCGCATCACAGATAAAACCATCTTTCCCCCTGATTATGGCCCTGAAAACAGTCATGCTGAGTCGACTGAGAGACAGGGCGATGCCAATACCCAAGAAACAGGATCCGGACGCAGGCCAAGCCTTCACGATGATCACCGAACTGATCGAACTCGGCGTGCCCATCGAAAAGCTGCATAAACAGGGTCTTGCCGAGTTTGAGTTCGAGTATATCGAGATGCATCCGGAGGACGGCTTGTGGTCCGACCCGCTCGACTGAACACCCACTGCAGCACTGCATGAGCCAGGCGGCTGCGGCTGCGACCCGGTCGGCCGCGGTGATTCACCTGCGGTTTTCCCGCAAATACCCGTGTTTTTCTGTCCCTGGTGTCCCGCCTTGATGCAAAATGGCGTCAACCGATGCCATCGAAGCATGAAGAGACATGACAACAGAACTGCTTGAACAGGCGCGATCGCTGCAGGAGCGTACGGTGGCCCTGCGCCGCGAAATTCACCAGCATCCCGAGCTGGGTCTGCACCTGCCCAGGACACAAAAGGCCGTGCTCGATTCGCTGGAAGGCCTGGAGCTTGATATCCAGTTGTCGAAAAACACCAGCGGCATCGTGGCGACACTGCATGGTGCGAATCCGGGCCCGGCGGTGCTGCTGCGCGGAGACATGGATGCGCTGCCCATGCCGGAAGAAACCGGCCTGCCTTTTGCATCAGCCGAGCAGGGCTGCATGCATGCCTGCGGGCATGACGCCCACACGGCCATGCTGGTGAGTGCCGCCCACCTGCTGTGTCAATACCGTGAAAGGATCAGCGGCAGTGTGCGCTTTATGTTTCAGCCAGGCGAAGAAGGACCGGGCGGTGCCAGGCCGATGCTTGATGAAGGCTTGCTCGATGCTGATGGCGCACCACAAGCCATCTTTGCATTGCACGTAGAGCCCGAGCTTCCGAGCGGCACCATCGCCTGCCGCACGGGACCGATTCTGGCGGCGGTCGATACGGTATTCGCACGTCTGGTCGGAAAAGGCGGTCACGGCTCAATGCCGCACAATGCCCTTGACCCGACTCCGGTGGCCTGCGAAGTGGTGCAGGCAATTCAGGCCATGGTCACAAGACGCTTTGACGTCTTTGATCCGGTGGTGGCAACGGTGGGACGGATCCAGTCGGGCACCACCAGCAACGTGATCCCCGAATTCGCCGAAATGGAAATCACCCTGCGTTCGCTATCGGCTGAGGCCCGCGCACGTCTGGCGGCCGCTGTAGAGCAGCTGGTGCGGCAGATTCCGGCAGCACATGGCCTTGAGGTGGCCTACGAGATTGAAAAGGGTTACCCACCGACGGTGAACCATGACAGCGGTGCACAGGCGGTGGCCCGCGCGGCGAAAGCGGTGCTGGGTGATGGGCAGTACCTGCAGATGCCCACCCCCTGTATGGGAGCCGAGGACTTCTCCTATCTGCTGGAACGCTTTCCCGGCGCATTTGTTTTTATCGGCGCCGCCCCGCCTGATGGAGAGCCGCAGCCCTGCCATTCCTCGAGAATGCGCCTCGACGAAGACGCTTTTCCGGCCGGAGTGGCGATGTATGCGGCCCTGGCGCTGCAGGAAATCTCCCCCGATCCAATCTGAGACCGCCGGGTGCTGTCGCTATTTCGGCTGATTCCAGGCGGATCACGCGCATGACAATTCGGTGAAGGATTGTTGACTCTTGTGCTAAGGCGCGTTGTAATGGCGCAAGACCCAAAATTGCATAGCCGGTACAGTTGAGGAGACCAGTTACGGATGCTGAAAACGCAATGACGGTCAGCCGCTTAAGCCGCAGCACAAACCGGGCATAGTCGATGCTGTCCGCCAGAATCGATGCACTGGTACTCGCCGCGGGCTGTTCGCTCCGGGCAGGCGGCCCCAACAAGCTGTTACTCCCCTGGCAGGAAAAAGCCGTCGTCGCCCACGCCGTTGACGCCGCACTGGCGTCGCGGGCCGGTACCGTTCATGTTGTAACCGGTCACGAACGTGCGCCCCTGCAGGAAGCTCTTCAAGGCCGGCCCGTAAACTGGATTCACAATCCGAATTACCGAAGCGGCATCAGCACATCCATCAGCACCGGGGTTACGGAGTTGCCCACCGGGCTCGACGGCATGGTGCTCTGCCTCGGCGACATGCCTTGGGTGAGCGACCGGCAGATCAACCGGTTGATTGACGGTTTCTGTCCTGATGCCGTGCGGGTTGCCTGTTTCGGCAAGCGCCGGGGACACCCGGTGCTGTTCCCCCGCGCCTGGTTCGGCAAACTGCTTGCCTTAACCGGAGATGATCTGGCGCGATGCCTGTTTGATCATCTCGCCTCGGCGGTGGTCGAAGTGCCGATGGCAAACGATGCAGTCCTTCGGGATGTTGACCACAAGGAAGACCTCGACGACTCCCAGAGTCTGCTGCGCGAATCAGCCTGACCCGTTCATCGTCTTAGGACACTGCGCCGAGGGTGGCGATAGCGCGCTCCTTGGCCGCTCCGCCGCGCGAATCAGCGCCGAGCCAGCGCATCAGCGTGGCCAGTCTGTCCCAGCCGCGGGACAATGGTGAGGGTTCAGTCATGACGACCGAAGAAAATAACAGCCCGGCAGCGTCACTGCCGGCATCAAACCGGGGCGCCGCCAGCCGGCATCGCCGATGCCGGCCGGACGGTTTAAACGTGAAAACTTAACTGCGGGTTCGGTTTCAGTAGCGGCCGCCGCCTCCTCCGCGACGGGGCCTTTCTTCACGCGGTCGTGCTTCGTTGACCTTGAGCGCACGTCCGCTCACTTCGCGGCCATTGATCTCATCGATGGCTTTTTGTCCCGCATCGTTAGCCGACATCTCGACGAAGCCGAATCCTTTTGACTGGCCGGTATCGCGGTCAATAATCAGCTTGGCGCTGCTGACATCGCCAAATTCACTGAACAGCGCACGAAGGTCGTCTTCGGTAATGCTGTATGAAAGATTTCCAACATAAATATTCATAAAAAGTCTCTTGTGATTAACGGATTGCTGACAGAGTCGGTTGAGGCCCGGACGCTGCGAGCAGGAAATGAATGGGTATAAAAAACAGGAGTCGGAGGAGCTGGGTGACGTCTTTGCGGGCGTTTTGCAGGTCGACAGGCAACCGCCTGTTGCCATTCGGTTAGCGGGCCTGAGGCCCTAAGAGGCAAACAGTAACCGAGTAAAAACCATAAATCAAATAATATTTTTGATGCGCAAGGGGGGTTTTGCACAATTTTAGGTCTTCGGCGGCAGATGAGGGCCCCACGCAGTCACGCCTCAATCGGGTTCTTTGGCGATAATGAGAAGCAATTTCGGGTGCGGCGCTTGCGCCGGCAAGCGCACAGCCGCGGCTGATTCAACCGAGCCGCTCGCGCGCCCGCCGGGTCGATTCGGGATCCAAAAAACCGCGCAGCGTCGCCTCGGTCTCGATCGCCATCGCGCCTTCAAGATCACTGCCGGCCGATTCGCGAAGCGCCTGCTTGAGATCCCTGACAGGCCCCTGCGGCAGCGCGGCGATCCGCGATGCGAGCGAGCGTGCCTGCGCTGCGACTTCGGCTGGCGCCACAATCTGCCAGTCGAAACCGAGCGCCGGCGCATCTTCTGCGCTGTAGCGTTCTCCCAGCAGAATCATCCGCCGGGCTCTTGCGGTGCCGATCTGCTGGGGTAAAAGGCGCGTTACCCCGCCGGTGACAAAAATCCCGAGCGAGACCTCAGGAAAGAAAAACCGCGCATCGTTTGCCATCACCACAAAATCACAGTTGATGGTCCATTCAAGACCGCCACCGACCGCCCAGCCATGAATGGCGCCGACGACCATCTTGCGGTTAAGGCACAGCGCCCGGGTAACGTCCTGAATCTTTTCGATGTAGGCCCGGGTCTCGGCCGGGGTCCCGACCTGGCTGTCAAATTCCTTGAGGTCGTCTCCTGCGCAAAAAGCCCGGCCGGCACCACCCAGCACGATCACGTGCACCGCCGGGTCGGCGTTGGCCTGGCGCAGGGCCTTGAGCAGGTCCGCAAGCAGTTTCGGGTTAATCGCGTTGAGGCGTTCAGGGCGGTTCAGGGTCACGCTGGCAATGGCATCGCTTACTTCATACAGCACGGTATCGGTCATCAGGTGTACTCCTTGATCAGCCGGCGGGTCTTGCTCTCGGTACGCGCAAGGGTACCCGATGCCAGCACCGTGAGCGCAACGCCCCGCACCCGCAGCGCTCGGTAGCGGTCAGGCGCACGATATCTCCGGTACGAAATCGCAGCAGCTGGCACTCACGATCAAGATGGGTCAGCACCAACTCGCCTTCACTGCCGGCCTCCCATGGGACGACGCTGTCTTCACCGGGCACCACCAGTTCAGCAAGCGCAACATCGGCGGCCACAAAGTGCAGATCGTTCTGCCTGTTTCCGCTGGCGCGAGGCGCTATCATCGCCAGCGCGGCTTGCGCCTTGAGGATCAGTCAATAACTTTACCCCGGCTTTTGCGATGATGGCTACTACTATCCATATGGCAGCACACCTGCTTGTGCCGGCTTTAGCGGCGTGGCTTTTTTTCAGGCCGCGCTGGTGCCTCGCCTGGCTCATCATGCTGGCGACGATGGCGGTGGACCTTGATCATCTGCTCGCAGATCCGGTCTTTGACCCGCAGCGCTGCGGCATCGGTTTTCACCCGCTGCACAGTTACCCGGCGATCGCGCTCTATGCCGTGGCGCTGGCGTTCAAGCCGCTGCGTATCGTGGCGGCGGGGCTGCTTATCCATATGCTGGTCGACGGCGCGGACTGCCTCAGGTTGTCGCTGTAGTTCTTAAGGCGAAAACAGCAACGACCCGCGTCGAGGCCCCGTGTTCATAAGGTCAATAATAAGAAAAAAGTGCCTGTAACAAGAGGGTCATAAACTGGTCCTTATTAACATTAGAAATTAAACTGAATATCGCCCCTGCAACCGCGATGCTATTCTGAACCTCGGCTGGATAGCTTTCTCCTTTGGTATCCAGACGTCGCCCCGCGCCGGTATCTCCTCCCCCCAATATGAGCCCGCGCGGGGCATTTTTTTCACCCCCGCAACCCTTTTCCGGAAGCAATTCCCTAAAAACCTCTTGCCAGCGGTGAGCGCCAGCCCCGGCCACGCTGTTGTCGCCTCGGTCCGTGCACCGATTCGAGCGGTTTCGTCAGCCGCCAGAGCAGCCGCGCTTCTCTTTCCCACAGGGCCTGCTCAACCGCCGTCAGCCCCACTTTCGGCTGCCCGGGGTGAGTGCCGTTAGCGAGCGCTTCCTCGGCGATGCCCATGATCTCGTCCAGCGGTCTCGGTTTCATCGGTGTGTATATAAAGCGCGGTGAAACCCGGAGAATGCGCCAGAGACAGGCTCACCACGTGAACCCCCAGTACCGGGAAAATGAAGCGAATGGCATAGTTGGCCGGCCTGTGCCTGCGCGTGGATAATGCAGGGGCCGAGGCCGTCCTGGAGAAGACCCTGACATGAACACCGACCTGCTGCTTGTGCTGGTGATTGTGCTTGCCGTGGCAAACCTCGCGCTGCTGCTGCGCCTGATCGGGCGCGCTTCGGCGGGCAATGCCGAGCAGGCCGTGCGCGCAGAACTGCGCGAAGGCCGCGAAGAGGCCGCCAAGCGCAGCCACGAACTTCGCGAAGAGGTCTCCGGCAGCCTCGATAAAACCGCCCAGACCCTCGCCACCACCGTCGGCCAGTTAAGCAATGTGCAAAAACAGCAGCTCGAAAGCGTGGCGGCACAGGTGCAGGCGCTTGTTGAGACCAACCAGCAGCGGCTCGAAGGCCTGCGCGCCACCATCAGCGAGCAATTGGGCGAGATGCGCGAGGCCAACGAGAAAAAGCTCGAGGAGATGCGCCGCACGGTTGACGAGAAACTGCAGGGCACGCTCGAAAAACGCCTGGGTGAGTCTTTCAAGCAGGTGCGCGAGCAACTCGACGCGGTGCACAAGGGTCTCGGCGAGATGCAGAGCCTCGCCATCGGCGTCGGTGACCTTAAAAATGTGCTCACCAACGTCAAGACCCGCGGCACCTGGGCGGAGTATCAGCTCGAAGCGATCCTGGCAGAGGTCCTTACCCCCGAGCAGTTCGACCGCAACGTCGCCACCCGCGAGAATTCCAGCGAGCGCGTCGAGTTCGCGATCCGCCTGCCCGGCAGAAGCGATGATCCCAACGACTGTGTCTGGCTGCCGATCGACTCCAAGTTTCCGCAGGAGGATTACATTCGCCTCACCGAGGCGGCAAAGAGCGCCGATGCCGAAGCGGTCGCGCAGTCCACACGCGAGCTCATGCGCTCGGTGACCCAGTCCGCCAAAACCATCGCGGATAAATATCTCAACCCGCCGCACACCACCGACTTTGCCGTGCTGTACCTGCCGACCGAGGGGCTCTATGCCGAGGTGCTGCGCCAGCCGGGCATGGTCAGCCAGCTGCAGCAGGATTACCGGGTGGTGGTCAGCGGGCCGACCACGATTGCGGCGCTGCTTAACAGTCTGCGTCTCGGTTTCCGTTCGCTTGCCATCGAGCAGCAGGCGAGCGAGGTCTGGCAGGTGCTGGCGGCGGTAAAGACAGAATTCGGCAAATTCGGTGAGGTGCTCGACAAAGTGAAAAAGCAGCTCGCCACCGCCAGCAACACCATCGACCAGACCCAGACCCGCACCCGTGTGATGGCCCGGAAACTGCGCAAGGTGGAGCAATTGCCCTCGGGCGAGGGCGACGAGCTGCTGGAGTTTCTTCCCGAAGACGAATTCGACGACGACTGAGCTGCGCGTGTACTTCAAAGGAAAATCTGCCCTGGTCTGCGGCGCCGGCGGCGGCATCGGCCTCGCCACGGCGCGAGAGCTGCTGGCGGCGGGGCTTGATGTCGCGCTCGCCGACATCAAGGATGAGCCACAAGGCCTCGCCGAAGGCCCGGGCAGGGCAAGTTACTACCAGGGCGACCTCAGCAACGAGGCCTTTGTGCGCTCCGTGGTGGAAAAAACCGCGGCAGCACAGGGCGGCATCGATTATCTGGTGAACACCACCGGGGTGCTGTGGTTCGGCCGCGATACTTCTGTCACTGATATCGACATGGATCTTTGGGACCAGGTCTTTGCGATCAACCTCAAATCCTTTGCCTTGAGCGCCCGCCACGTGGTGCCGCATATGCAGGCGGGCAACGGCGGGGCGATGGTGCATATTGCCTCCATCGATGCGCTGCGCGGCGATGACAAACCGCAGGATGCCTACGGCGCAGCCAAGGCCGGTGTGATCCGGCTTTCAAAGTCGCTCGCAATCCAGTTTGCGTCCGACGGCATCCGCTCCAACAGCATTCTGCCCGGGCCCGTGCGCTCGCCGATGCAGTCGCGCTGGGAGACCAACCCCGAAGCCTTGAGCGCTTTAAGCGCCCATGTGCCGCTCGGCAGGGTCGGCGAGCCCGAAGATATCGCGGCCGCCTGCCTCTTTTTGCTCTCGGACGACGCGTCGTTCATCACCGGCACCGAACTGGTGGTCGACGGCGGCTGCACCGCCTTGCCCTGACCCGCTCTGTGGATACCGAAATCACCGACGAATTCCAGCAGGCGCTGGATCTCTTAAGCGTAGCGACCCCGCCGGTGGTGTTCGTAACAGGATCCGCCGGTACGGGTAAATCGACCCTGATTGATGTGCTGCGCCGGGAACTCGACAAGAACATCGTGGTTGTCGCGCCCACCGGTGTGGCGGCGCTTAATGTGCAGGGCCAGACGATTCATTCGCTCTTTCAATTGCCGCCGGGCCCGCAGCCGCGCGCCAAACGCATCGCCGGCGCAGCCAAAGAGGTGGTCGAGAAAATGGAAGTGCTCGTGATTGATGAGGTCTCGATGGTGCGCGCCGATCTTCTGGATGCCGTTGATGATGCCCTGCGCCTTAACACCGGAAGGGCCGGGGCCGCCTTCGGCGGCAAGACCCTGGTGCTGGTAGGCGACATGCATCAGTTGCCGCCGGTCGTGGCCGGCGCCGAAGAGCAGCGCCTTTTCGAAGAACACTACGAGTCGCCGTATTTTTTCAGCGCGATGTCTTTGCGCGAACTGCCGATGGTCACTGTGACGCTGACCCGCTCGTTCCGCCAGGCTGATCCCGAGTTCATCCGCCTGCTTGACCACATCCGTGCCGGCACCGATCTTGAAGATACGGTGGACCAGCTGAACCACGTGGTCGAAGAAGAAATGATCCCTGAAGAAACGCGCCTGGTGCTGACCTCGGTGAATGCAAGAGCCCGCCAGTTCAACGAGCAGCAGCTGGCGCAGCTGCCGGGTGAGATCTGGACCTTCGACGCCGAAGTCAACGGCGACTGGCTCGATAACGAATCACAGTTGCCTTCGCCGGCAGAGCTTCGGCTTAAAGTCGACGCACAGGTGATGTTCACCAAGAACGGCGAGGAGTGGGTCAACGGTTCGCTCGGCAGGGTGGTGCAGCTCGAGGAGGACTTCATCGAGATCGAACTGCTGGGCGACGAAGACCTCGGCCAGCATGTTTTTGTGGAGCGCGAATCCTGGGAGCGCTACCGCTACCAGTGGGATGAAAAACGCCGCCGCGTTGAGACCGAGTCGATCGGCAGTTACACGCAGTTTCCGTTCATCCTGGCCTGGGCGGTCACTGTGCACAAAGCGCAGGGACTCACGCTGGAACACGTGCGCATTGATCTTGGCCGGGGAATGTTTGCGCCCGGCCAGGCCTACGTGGCCTTAAGCCGCTGCCGCACGCTCGACGGCATCTCGTTCAACCGCCCGCTGAGCGCAGGTGATATCAAGTGTGATCCGGTGATCCAGTCCTTCTACCGTTCCATCGACGAGACCCGGGCGGGCGAGGCCGCCTGAGCGCCAGCAGTATCATTACCGCCATCAGTCACCCAGGCACCCGGCATACCGGCCGCTAACAGGAGAAAGTCCATGGCCTCCTCAATCCGCTCCGTGGCCCTTGCGCCCTATCCGCGTTATACCGAAGACGAGATGCGCTCGCGCGCCAAGGCGCTGCACCAGGCGCTTAACACCCGCCGCACGGTGCGCGATTTTTCAGATCAGCCGGTTGCGCGCGAGGTCATTGCGTCATGCATCCGCACCGCCGGCACCGCGCCAAGCGGTGCCAACCAGCAGCCCTGGCATTTTGCGGTGGTGAGCGATCCCGCGATCAAGCGCCAGATCCGCGAGGCGGCCGAGGCCGAGGAGCGCGCCTTCTATGAGCAGCGCGCGCCGGATGAATGGCTTGAGGCGCTGTCGCATCTTGGCACCGACGCCGACAAGCCCTTTCTGGAAACCGCGCCTTACCTTATTGTGGTGTTTGCGCTGGTCAGCCGCACCGATGAAAAAGGCCATCGCACCAAGCACTACTACCCCTATGAATCCACAGGTCTTGCGACAGGGCTTTTGATCAGCGCGCTGCATAACGTCGGCCTTGCGTCACTGACCCACACGCCCAACCCGATGAAGTTTCTGAACCAGGTACTGGAGCGCCCGGCCAACGAGCGGCCCTTTCTGATCCTGGTGACGGGTTATCCCGCGGAGGGCGTCAAAGTGCCCGACATCGAGCGCCGAAGCCTCGAAGAGATCTGCACCTTCTACTGATTCTTTCCTCTAGGCCCGCAGGGGCATCTTCGGCCCCAGGTGGAGAGCCTGTGACGCGCTTTACAGACCGGAATTGACGCCGTAAGCAGACTGGCGGGCATGCATTCCGAATGCCTGCCTGAGGTCGGGATAACCCATGACCGGTCACGTCATCGTACCGCAATGCTCAAGAGCAATAGCATGATATCCGTGCTATCATGTTAATGTGATCCAGTCATTTCTGGATCAGGCCAGCGAGGACATCTTTAACGGTATCAACTCGCGGTCTGCCCGCGCCGCCTGCCCGCAGGCGCTCTGGCGGATCGCCGTTCGGAAACTCGATCAACTGGATTCCGTCTCGTTGCTTGAGGAATTAAGGGCACCGCCAGGCAACCGGCTTGAGGCCCTGACTGGTACGAGAAGCGGGCAATACAGTATCCGGATTAACGAACAGTACCGGGTCTGTTTCAGGTGGGGTCGAACGGGACCCTTCGATGTTGTCGTAACCGACTATCACTAGGGGAAAGATCTCATGGTCCGCATTCCAAGCCACAGGCAGCCGACCCATCCCGGCGAAATGCTCCGGGCGGAATTTCTCGAGCCCTTCGAGATCAGCCAGCGCGAACTCGCGGATGCGATCCGTGTGCCGTATCAGCGCGTCAACGAACTCGTTAATCAAAAGCGCGGGATCACGCCGAGCACGGCGCTTCGGCTTGCGCGGTTCTTTGGCGTCACGGCTGAGTTCTGGCTCAACCTGCAGGTGCGGTGGGATCTTTACAGAACCCAACTGAGCGAAGCCAACGAACTTGCCGGTATCCGCAAGTCGCGTCACCTGCGAAAGTCAGCCTGAGGTCCTTAGTTCAGGGTTGTTCCCGCTTGAGCAGATCGCGGGCACTTTCCTCAAGGGACCGTTCACCGCGCTCAAAGGCGTCGCAGACCGCATCCAGCCGGTCGCTGTCGTGTCGCAGCAGCTCCTCGCGCAGCCGGTCACCGGCCCGTCCCACGAGCAACTGGCGGGTGCGCTCACGGCGCCGCTCCTTCGGGTTGGGCGTGTTCGAGTGGCGGTCCATGGCGGTCAGGAGGTCATCCACGCCGTCGCCGGTGGTGGCCGTGGTCTTCAGGACAACGGCCTGGATGTGGTCCGGACCGCGCAGTGTGAGCATCGATTCGAGCTGGCGGGCAGTCTGGTCGGCGCCGTCCTGATCGCACTTGTTAACCACCAGGATGTCGGCG
>DCXP01000010.1:9007-9135 GCA_002327725.1 Proteobacteria bacterium UBA2133 | reverse complement strand
ATACAGCGCCGCAACAACCAGCACAAGGCCAAACGCGAGGGTGCCGGTAAACCCAAGTATCGGGCCCGTAAGTATTGAAAGAATCATTACCAGTGACACGGTCCGGCGACGCCCGCGGCGCAAGGCAA
>DCXP01000010.1:515-8577 GCA_002327725.1 Proteobacteria bacterium UBA2133 | reverse complement strand
AAAAGCCACGATCCAGGCGCGATAAGCAAAGAGTTCATAAGTATGCCCCGTGTATCCCCAGATATAGGCAAGTGCTGTGCGATTTTTAAAAACCGGGCGAAAATCCAGCGGATGACGATCTGACGGATTTGACCGATCCGGGTGCTTTACTGGAATCGTGAAATAAACGAGCAAAAGGCAGACTATCTGCACCGCGCCTGCCAGCAGGAAAACCTCGCTCCACGGCAGCATTGCACCCGCAAGCCCCGTGAAATAGTAAGACGCTGCCGTACCCAGACTGAAAGCGCTGAGATACCAGGGCAAGGCTTTCTGCCGGTAGTCCTCTTTGAGTCTGTCGTTCAAAATCTGCAGACCCGGCATATAGGTGCCGGCAAGGGAGATACCCGCCAGAAAGCGAAAAACCATCGCACTCAAGAAATCGTCCGCGAACAAACCAAAGCCAACAGAGCCGACGATGCCGCAGAGCAAACCAAAGAGATAAATCCGGCGTGCGTCGACAACATCCGTCAAACCCACGAGAAAGGGAACGGCCACCACGTAGCCCGCAAAGTAGATACCACCGATCCAACCCGCCTGGGTGCTGCTCAAATTCCACAGGGCAGTGAAATCATTCAGCAGCACCGCAAAGTTGGCGAAACCTGCCATCGCCAGCACCTGTGCGGCACACAGAATCACCAGCAGCGAAATGGGCGACAGTTTCTGACGAGAATTCGACATACGCGGCCAATTCTGGCTAGGTTTCGGGAAAATAGGGTTGTCCGGCGGTTTTGGCGAACACGAGTCGCTTTACCACGGTGACGCCGCCAAACTTATACACTTATCGACCTCAAGACAACGATCCAGTCGACTCATTATCTATGAGAATTAGCCGAGTACGTGTTTTCCGGGCCGACCTGCCGATGCGCGAGGGCAGTTACAGCTGGTCAACCCAGTCGCACACAGCATTTGACACGACCATCGTCCTGATCGATACCGACGAGGGCATCGCCGGCGTCGGCGAATGCTGCCCTCTGGGTCCGACGTATTTACCCGCTTACGCGCATGGCGTGCGTGCCGGTATCTCGCAGCTTGCACCTGATCTGATTGGTCACGACCCAACCCAGCTCGACCATATTAACGCTGTGATGGATACCCGGTTGAAGGGGCATCCCTACGTCAAGTCGGCGATCGATATGGCCTGCTGGGACCTTTTGGGCAAGGCTGCCGGCCTGCCGTTATATATCCTGCTCGGCGGCAAACTCCAGGAGGACGTGACGCTCTATAAAGTCGTCACCCGGGCTGATCCCGCTGCCATGGCTGAACGCATACCCGAGTATCGCAATCAGGGCTTTCGGCAGTTTCAGGTAAAGGTCGGCGAAGACCCGGCGACAGACATCATCCGGATTCACCGGGTGGCGCAGGAGATGGAGGCCGGCGAGGTGCTTAACGCCGACGCCAACACGGGATGGAAACAGCACGAAGCGCTACAGGTGGCCGATGCCATTGCCGACCTTGGCAGGCAGACCGGTATCCGCCTGACCTTTGAACAGCCCTGTCTTTCCTATCATGAGTGCCTTGCCGTCCGGCAGCACACGGACCTGCCCTTTGTCCTCGATGAATGCATCGACAGTATCGGGGCCTTGCTGCAGGGGTATCACGACCACGCCATGGATATGATCAATCTCAAGATCAGCCGTTTTGGCGGCCTGACCCGGGCCCGGCAGGCCCGCGACCTGTGTGTTTCGCTGGGACTGCCGATGAATGTGGAAGACAGCTGGGGTGGCGAAATCACCACAGCGGCGATTGCGCATCTGGCACACTCGACACCCCCTGCGTTTCAGTTTCAGTCTTCGGCTTTTCATGAGTACGCAACAACCCAGATCGCGACCGGTGCCCCCTCCGTCCACAACGGCACCATGACGGCATCTGATGCTCCCGGTCTTGGTGTCGAGCCGATTCTCGATGCGCTCGAAAAAGTCGCAGAATTCCAGTAATCACCGAGGAGTTTCCCAATGCAGTTCGAAGGTATTTACACACCCGTCATCACCCCGTTTCACAACGATGGTTCGGTCGACGAGGAGGGCTTTGCCCAGGTCGTTGAGTTCCTGATCGACTCCGGAACCCACGGTATTGTCGTCGCTGGCACGACCGGGGAGTACTACGCCCAGACCACAGAAGAGCGCACCCACCTGATGCAGATCGCGCATCAGGTGATCAACGGCCGCGCGCCCATGATGGTGGGCGTGGGTGCGATTAGAACGGAAGACGCGATTGAACTGGCGCAAACAGCGAGGCAGACCGGTGCCGACGCGCTCCTCGTGAACTCGCCGCCTTACGTTCTGCCCACCGAATCTGAAAACGCGGCGCACGCCCTTGCCATCGACAAGGCCGCAGGCCTGCCCATCATGCTCTATAACTATCCCGGTCGTACGGGTGTCGGAATGGGTGAGGACTACCTGCGGCAGGTAAGCGCATCCAGAAACTTTTGCGCCATCAAGGAAAGTTCCGGCGACATCAACCGGCTGCATCTGCTCGCGAACGACTTCCCCAATATCCAGCTCTCGTGCGGGGCGGATGATCAGGCCCTTGAGTTTTTTGTATGGGGCGCGCGCAGCTGGGTCTGCGCGGGGGGTAACTTTGCGCCGGAAGCCCACATCGCACTTTACGAGGCCTGCGTCGTCAATCAGGATTTTGACACAGGAAGAAAAATCATGGCGGCCATGCTCCCCCTGATGTCTCTTCTGGAGCAAGGCGGCAAGTTCGGTCAATGCATCAAGCACGCAACCGCGCTGCGCGGTCTGCCTGCCGGGCCTCCGAGAAATCCGCTGGCACCGCTCAGCGAGTCGGAACAGGACGCCCTCACCCAGGTGATCGACAAAATGAACAGTGACATTGCTTCCATCCAAGCCGAATAAGCACGTCAGTCAAAAAACAAGTCTCCAGGAGGGATGAAATGAGTAATCAATACCGGGTTATCGTAATCGGCGGCGGCGTAGTCGGCAGTTCCGTGCTCTACCACCTGGCCAAGTTCGGCTGGACTGATGTCTGCCTGCTGGAGCGTTCTGTGCTGACGGCCGGTTCTTCCTGGCACGCTGCCGGCGGGGTGCACGCGCTTAACGCGGATCCGAATATGGCCGCCCTTCAGGCCTACACCATCGATCTGCTGTCCGAAATTCAGACCGAATCCGCGCAGGATATCGGCCTCAGCATGACCGGGGGCATCACGGTGGCCTCGGCACCGGCACGTTGGGAATGGCTGCAGTCGGCCTACCGGATTTTTCAGACCATCGGTATCGAAGACTGCTACCTGATGACACCCCAGGATATCAAAGACAAATGTCCCATCATGGATATCAGCGGTGTCCTCGGCGGGCTCTGGTGCGACCGTGAGGGCTATGTCGACACCACCGGAACAGTGCATGCCTATGCCGGGGCTGCAAAAAAACGCGGCGCGACCGTGATCGAACATACCAAGGTGGAAGAACTGCGCCAGCGCAATGACGGCAGCTGGGATGTCATTACCGACAAGGGCGAGTTCCATGCTGAGCATGTGGTGAACGCCGGCGGGCTGTGGGCCAAACAGGTCGGCCGAATGGTGGGTCTTGATCTGCCGCTGTCACCACTGGAGCATCATTACCTGCTGACCGACACCATTGACGAAGTCGCGGCACTGGAACACGAACTCCCGATGGCGGTTGACCTCGAGGGCTTTACCTATATGCGCCAGTACCAGAAGGGCATTCTGGTCGGTATCTACGAGATCAACCACAAGCACTGGAACATGGATGGCGCGCCGTGGGATTACGGGATCGAACTGATTCAGGAGGATATCGACCGGATCTCCGACGAGCTGGAGATGGCGTTTTCGCGCTACCCGGTGCTGACGGAAGTCGGCATCAAGAACTGGGTCAACGGCGCCTTCACCTTTTCCCCGGATGGCAATCCGCTGGTCGGCCCGGTCAGTGCAGTGACCAATTACTGGCTTGCCTGCGGTGTTATGGCGGGGTTCCTGCAGGGTGGCGGCGTCGGCAAAACCCTTGCTGAGTGGATGATCCACGGCGAGACCGAGGCGGATGCCTGGCCGATGGATATCGCCCGCTACGGTGAATACACGTCGAACCGCGAGTACATCCGCCAGACCACCGGTCAGTTCTACTCCCGCCGGTTTGTGATGACCTATCCCAACGAGCAGCTTCCTGCGGGTCGTCCGTTCAGGAAAGCGCCGGCATGGTCCGCCATGGACGCCACCGGCGCACTGTGGGGGTGCAGCTGGGGCCTTGAGGTGCCGTTAATGTTTGCTGAGCCGGGGTTTGCTGAAACCCCCACCCTGCGGCGCTCCAACGCCTTTGATATTGTGGCGCAGGAGTGCGCCGCCGTACGCCAGGACGTCGGCTTGCTGGATATCAGCGGTTTTTCCCGTTTCGAAGTGACCGGGCCCAATGCCGAGACCTGGCTGGGCCGGGTCATAGCTGGGCGCCTGCCGGCTCCGGGTCGTGCCAGGCTCGCGCCCATGCTGGCGCCGAGCGGCCGCCTCAAGGGTGATCTCACGGTGTTCAACTGGGGTGATGGCCGCTGGTGGATCATGGGCTCTTACTATCTTCGCAACTGGCATATGCGCTGGTTCCACGACCATCGCAGTGAAGGTGCCGAGGTCTGTGACATCTCCGATGCAACGGTGGGTTTTGGCCTGGCCGGACCCAAATCCCGGGAGGTGCTCTCGGCCCTGACATATCAGGATGTTGATGCGGCCCTGCCCTTCATGGGATGCGCAACGCTCGACGTGGGTCTCATCCGTGCGCGGGTTACCCGTCTTTCCGTGTGCGGTGAACTGGGCTATGAGATCAACTGCAGTGCAGCAGAACACATTACCCTGAGAGAAATCCTGCTTGAAGCAGGCGCGGAACAGAACATCCGGGAGTTCGGCTTTTATGCGCTGAACGCTTTACGCCTGGAAAAGAGTTTCGGCATCTGGAGCGCCGAATTTACTCAGGACCGCACACCGGGAATGACCGGTATGGACCGCTGGATCGACTGGTCACGTGATGATTTCATCGGTCACGAAGCCGCGGCTAAGGAACGAGCCGGCGGCGAGGTCTCACAACGGCTTGTCACGCTCGAGATCGATGCCGATGACGCCGATGCGTCCGGATATGAACCGATCTGGCAGGACGAAAAACGCGTAGGCTTCGTCACCTCGGGCGGTTACGGGCATCACACTGCCAAGAGTCTCGCAATGGGCCTGCTCGATACCGGTGTTGATGAAAAGGACGGTCCGTTGATGGTCGATGTCGTGGGCAAACGGCGCACTGCCCGTACGCTGGCCGAAGCCGCCTGGGACCCGAAGGGCGAGCGGATGCGGCTATAGCCGGTTTCGATCCTGGCAACCCTTCACCCTCAGCGCAAAACCGCCATGGCCCGCGAGCGCAGAAGATCCCGCCGCGGCGAATCGCGCCCGTCGCTTCAGCCGGGCAAGGCGTGGCTGCGTATCAAGAATCCGTACCCGCCGATTGCGCAGTTCAGCGACGATGAAATCGAAGCCATTCATCTGACCTCGCTCAACCTGCTGCGCGACAAGGGCATCAAAGTGCTGAGCACCGAAGCGCGCGAGCGCTACCGCGAGGCCGGAGCACAGGTAAACGAAGAAACCCTGATGGTGCGATTCGATCCTGATATGCTGCTTCAGACTGTCGGGCAGGCGCCGCCCGGTTTCACGATGCATGGCCGCTCAGCGGATCGGTGGTTCGAGGTGGGCGATAACAACCTGGTCTTTGCGACCGTAGGCGGTCCACCGCATTACTCGGATCTTGAGGATGGCCGTCGGGCTGGCACACACGACGCGTTCCGTGATCTTCTGCGCATGGCGCAGAACTACGATGTGATTCACCTCACGGCGCCGATGGTCGAACCCCAGGATCTGCCGACACCTGTGCGCCACCTGCATATGACCCGGTCGGTGGTGACCCTGACGGATAAGCCCACGTTTATTTATTCTCGCGGCCGTGAAGCAGTTGCAGACTCCCTGGAGATCCTGCGGATCGCACATGGCATTGACCAGCAGGCCTTTGAAGACCGGGTGCACTGCTACACAGTCGTGAATGCCAACTCGCCGCTGCAGCTTGACGAACTGATGTGTGCCGGCATCATTGATTTCGCCAAAGCCCGGCAGGCCATGATCCTGACGCCCTTTACGCTCGCGGGTGCGATGGCACCGGTGACACTTCCGGGTGCCCTCGCGCAACAGAACGCTGAAGCGCTCGCCGGCATTGCGCTTGCGCAGATCGCCCGGCCCGGCGCGCCGGTTGTCTATGGCGGGTTTACCAGCAACGTCGACATGAAAACCGGTGCCCCGGCATTTGGAACCCCCGAGTATGTCAAGGCGGCCTTTGCCTCGGGTCAGCTTGCCCGACGATACCGCCTGCCGTACCGGACCTCGAACGTGAATACGTCCAATGCGCCGGATGCACAGTCGGCCTACGAGTCGCAGATGTCCTGCTGGGGAGCCATCATGGGTGGCTGCAACATTCTGCTGCACGGCGCGGGCTGGCTTGAGGGTGGCCTGACGGCCTCTTTGGAAAAGTTTGTCATAGACGTTGAAATGCTGCAGATGTTCGCAAGCCTCATGCAGCCCGTGGCATGTAACGAAGAGACCCTGGCCGCATCCGCCTTCGATGAAATTGAGCCCGGCGGACACTTCTTCGGCACCCAGCACACCCTCGCCCGGTACGAAACGGCGTTTTATGTCCCGCTGCTCTCCGACTGGTCGAACTTCGAGGCCTGGACAGCGAACGGCGCAGTCGATACCACCCATCGGGCCAACCGGATTGCGAGAAAGGCCCTGGCCGAATTCACGCCACCGGCGCTGGATCAGGCACGGCTCGAAGAAATCGACGCCTTTGTGGAACAGCGTGTCAGGGCCGGGGGTGCCTCCTTAAGCGCATAACTTGCGCGAGACTTCGCAACGACTTGGCAATATATTTACTCTACTGGTCTTTTCAGAAAACAGTAGTGCCGCATGTCTATCAGCGCAAAACTCGATGCCCTGCCCAGAACCCCTCTCGCTCACGCGCCGACGCCGATTGAGCGGCTGAATAACCTCAGCGCAGTGCTCGGCGGCGGGCCGCTGTACGTCAAACGTGACGACTGCACGGGTCTTGCCATGGGCGGCAACAAAGCCCGGCAACTTGAGTACTACTTCGGCGAGGCGCTTGAGAAAAAGGTCGACACCGTACTTATCACCGGAGCGGTGCAATCGAACTTTGTCCGTATGGCAGCGGCCGCTGCCGCGAAACTGGGCCTGGATTGTCATATCCAGCTGGAGGAACGGGTCGGAGATGCCGGCGCAGACTACCGCCAGTCGGGCAACGTGCTGCTGGACCGCATTCTCGGTGCAACGATTCATACCTACCCGGAGGGCGAGGACGAGGCCGGTGCGGATGCAAACCTGAAGACCATTGCGGACGAGTTAGACTCAGCGGGCAAGAGGCCTTACATCATTCCTCTGGCACCCGGTCACCCTCCGCTGGGCGCATTAGGATACGTTCGGGCAGCGGCTGAGATCCTCAGCCAGGTGGAGGATCTGGATGATGGCATCGACGATATCTTCGTTGCTTCCGGCAGCGGCAGCACCCACGCAGGCCTTTTGTTCGGATTCCGCTCGCTTGATTGGCCCATCCGCGTCACCGGCGTCTGTGTCCGGCGGAATCGCGATCTGCAACTTGAGCGGATCGCGAACCGCTGTCAGGAAATCGCCCGGTTACTGGACATGGATAATCCCGTCACATCCGATGACATCAGGGTGACAGATGAAACATATTCTCCAGGCTACGGCAAGCTGAACGACCAGGCCCTTGAAGCGATTGATCTGTGCGCCCGGCGCGAGGGCTTACTGCTGGATCCCGTCTACACGGGCAAGGCCATGGCGGCATGCCTCAGTCATGTCCGCGGTACAGGCAAAAACCAGTCGACACTATTTGTGCATACCGGGGGGACCCCGGGACTGTTTGGCTACGCTAAGCAGCTGCCGTTGTCGGAGCAGGCGTAGCGCAGCAACAGCGCGTGCTCAGAACCGGTCCAGAGAATATGG
>DCXP01000010.1:0-133 GCA_002327725.1 Proteobacteria bacterium UBA2133 | reverse complement strand
CTGTCCGGTCATCGGCGCCTGGGTTAGGCCCATGTGACCGTGACCGAATGCTGCAAACAACCCGGGTTGCCGAGGCACGGGGCCTATGCAGGGCAACGAATCGGGCGTTGACGGCCGTGAGCCCATCCATTCG